>JBAVVA010000153.1:0-4226 GCA_049697055.1 Candidatus Aminicenantales bacterium | reverse complement strand
GGCCTCATTCCAATCGGCATAGGTGCTGAAGACGACCCGGCTGCCGATTTCCTCCAGAGGAGGCATATACTCTTCAGGCTTGACCTGGGGCCTGTCGGAGGCGGTCAGGGTATAGACCTTGTCCGGGCCCGAGGTTTCCACCCGGAAATCCGAATTCAAGCCGATGATCTTGTATTTGAGGCTTTTTTCGGCGGGCAGAATGACTTTCAGCTCTTTGCTGAGGATAGGTTCCTCGAACTGGAAACGAACGATGCCGTCCAGCTGACCCGGGGCATCAATCGACTCCTTGCGGTACCGGACGGCCAGACAGGAGCCCGGGTCCACGGCCGGAAAAGAGAGGACGCGGTGAATAAGGTTGGAATACATGTCTGCATCGGCCAGATAGGGAGGGGTGACATCATTGATGGCCCCTTTTTCCACGTCGAGCGAGGTCAAGTTGCCCTTGTAGGTCCGCGCCAGAAGGACATCCACCTTTTCCAAATTCTTGTCCAGGGGGATGCGGAAATCGCTGAACTTTTCCCGGCCGGTCAGGTTGAAAACCTCCAGGACCAGGAAATAGTCCTCGCTTTTCCGGCCGGCCCGGTCAAGGCTGAAGGCCTGCCGGGATTGGATCACGGCGGCCGTAGCCTCCGGGAATTTCCCGCGTGAGGGAGCGCTCTTGACGATGTTCTCCACGCTCTCCTGGGCGGGTAGAAGCGAAGCTAAAGCCAGGCTAAGGATCAATGCTCTCCAAACCGGGTGTCTCATTGGGAACCCCCTTTCTCCGGTTCCGCCCTCTTCTGCAGGATGACCATGGATTTCTGGAAGCGCCGGAGGGCTTTGACGATCCTCCTTAAGCTCTGGTAGCCGGCGGGGTCGAGGTTGGACTGCTCGATGCGAAAATCGCTGGTGAAAACGATCTGGCCTTCCTTGAGCCCGGCAGCCAGAGCCAAGGACACGGGGCCATCCTTGAGGCGGACCGGGTCGGGAAGGCCAATGACCTCGTACCCCGGGGGCAGGGAGATGACCTCCTCCTGGACGCTTCCCCGGGTGGAAAAAAGGAACAGCGGATAAAGGCGCTCGGCCTTATCCGTAAAATACTCTAAAATTCCTATGGAAATGACATCGAAGGCATAGCTGGCCAACGGGACCCGGAACATCTTGTATGGGCCGATGTCAACCAGATAGTCCCGGGCCTTGTAGTTGAAGGAGATCTGGTAGGGAGTGGCCAGGTCTGAAAAATCAGAGGCTTTGACATCGGCCACCTTGACCGTCGGCGCCAGGAGCGTGCCCAGCTGTTGGAAGACCATGGGGAATTGGTAGGCGGGAACCTGCTTGCCGATGCTGCGCAGGCCGAAATCGGAGAAGCCGCGGCCGGACAGGCGGACCTTGCCTTCCAGGCTGCCGTCGGGAAGGACGATGGTCTCACCCCGGACGAAGGCCAGGCTCTGCTCGGCCGGGACATGAGGCAGCCGCAGGAGGTCCTTGCCTCTCTCGTCCAGGAGCAGGACATACCGGTCGCCGACATAGGTCTCGCCGAAAGATGAACTGAGCTCCAGGGTGGGGTCCATAAAGACCATCCGCCCATCCTTGAGGACGACGGCGCAGATGGCATGCTCGAAGAAGATGGTGGGGACCTCGGTCTCCGAACGCTGCGAGATATTGATGAGGGTGTCGAAGGATTCGACGCCGATCTCTTTGAGCATGGCCATCATCAGGATAGATTTGTCGCGGCAGACGCCGTACTGCTTCTCGAAGGTGTAGGTGGCCTGGTGGGGCTCGATGAAGGCGCCCAGGTCCATGGAGGAGCCCATGTAGCGGACCTTCTGAGAAACGTAGCGGTGGATGGCCAGGATTTTCTCTTCCTCGGTGCGGCAGTCCTTGGTCAACTCCCGGACCTTGGCCTTCATCAGGTCGTTGCTGTCCACCTTGCCTTGGTTGAGGCTGTGTCCGTAGCGGGACAGTTCGGCCCAGCTGGAGAAGGTGCCGGCCACGAGCTTGACGGCCACATCCGCGGGGGAAGCCATGCCCACTTCTTGCTTAAGCTGGGGGACATCGGCTGTCTTCCAGGCGTAAGTGACCTGTCCCCCACGCTCGGTTCGGCTGAAATCGACCCGGCCGTTTTTGACCACATGCTTGAGGGGCCGGGAAGCCGGGGCGACTATGGTCAGCTCTTGGGCCAGCCGGGGCTCGAAACCTTGAAAAACAGCCACGTAATTAAAATGATCCTTGATCAGGGGTTTGGAGACCGTTTCGACCAGAATCTCCAGGGAATCACCGGTCTCCACGTTGGGGTAAGCGACGCTCCACCGCCGGAAGTTCTCCTCCAAAATATTCATCTGCTGGGTCTCTTCCATAGTCCCGTCCTTCATGGCTTCGGGGGGGACGTCGATGACCGCCCCGTTTTTCTTGATCACCCGAGCTCTCAGGATGTGGACTGTGTTGTAACGGCGGTGGTAGGGAATCTTGCGCGTGGCGAAAGTTTGCCGGCCTTTGTCGGTCAGAACCTTGACCAGGCTGTGCTGGCGGGAAGTGAATTCTCCATTCGCCCTGACTACGATGTGTTCCTTGTCCAGGATGACCAGGGCCTTGGCCTCCGGGTACTTTTCCGGCCCGCCGGCCTGGCGGACCAGAGCCAGCAGAGCGGGAAGGTCATCCTCCCCCGGGGGCGGGGCGGGCTTGGCCGCCGGCTCGGCCTGGGGCGCCGGCCGGGCGGGCTTTTCCTGGGCCTGCTGGGTGAAGGCGGCCAGGGGGAGGCCCAAGAACACAAAAATGAGAGTGAGCCTGCTTATGGTTCGATCCATCTTATCTCCTGCGACCTATGCTCAGCCGAGGGCTAAAAAAATAGACTAGTCCATGGCCGGAAGCAATGTCAATCAGCTGGCCATTAATTAAAATATACGAAAAGGATGATATAAGGTTTTCCCCCTCACCGGCCCCAGCTGAATTTCTCGGCTTGAGTTTGTGTCCCTGGAATTCTATGGCCCGAGATTGATTTAACAGAGAAAACAGGCTAAAGTACTAAGCTGATGTCGCTCACATCCATCGCACTCTGCGTTTGGTGAATGAGAATCAATACCTCGATCATGTCCTGCTTGACCCTGCTGTACGCCTTTACCTGCAGCATCGGACACGACTTGAAAGAAAAAACCGTGAAGCTGCTGGAAGAACTCGAATATATTCGCAAAAAGGAATAACAGCCAAATAGGAAAATCCCTCTCCAAGAGGAGGTCATGAGCATGAGAAAAGCAATGAAAGGTACGGCCGGCGTGGTTCTCTACATCCTGTTTTCGGCTGTCTTCCTCCAGGCCGACCAGCGGGGCGTCCTCTCCAGCCTGGCTGTTGACCTGGAGCAGAAAGCCTCCGGCCTGGCCCAGAGCAGCTTTGACTATTTCAAGGGATGGAACGGGGACATCTCCGACCAGGAGCAGGCCGTGCTCTTCAAGTCCGAGGCCTTTGCCGCCTCCTGCCGTCTGTTCCTGAAGCTGGCCGAAGAGCGCTCAGATTTTTTTCAGACCAACCACCTCCGGACTAACCTGTACAGCGCCTTTACCTACCTTTACTCTTCCTTCCAGGAACTCGACCAGGAGATGCAGAAAACGGGGGTCAGGCCTTATGAGCTCCGGGATTGCCGGCAAGTGCTCCGCAGGATGGAGCAAGCCTTCGCCGATTGGCCTTCGCCCGACAACCTGGCCTATCTCGACCAGCACTACGTCAAAGACAAAAGAGCCGCCGTCTACCTGATCGCAAAGAAAAGCACGGCTGTTTTTATCAAGTATCCATTTAGAAACCTGGAGAGCCTGTACCGCTACAACTACAATAAAAACCGAGGAAAGAACCCCTGGGATTACCTGGTGGAAGTCAAAACCGAGACCCTGAACAAAATGGAGGAGGGCGACTCGATCGACCTGAACTTCGAGGGCTCTCTTGTCATCGAGCAGAGCAACAGGCCCAACCGCCCCGTCTACCTGATCGAAGACGGAAAACGCCGCGGGTTGACCTCCCCCAGCGTCCTGTCCCGGTACGGCGGCTGGAGCAAGGTCTTCGAGGTGCCGGACACGGTGATCAACAGCTATCCCGAGGGCGACCCCATCGACTGAGGATGGCCCTCGCCGACTGCCGCGCGGCGGCAGGCCGAAGTCAGAGAACAACTTTTTTTCTGCCCCAGCGGAGCTTCATGGTCAGGACCTTGTCCGTGGAGAAGATCCGGGCGGCGACCACCACCAGGACGACGAACAGGGCCAGCA
>JBAVVA010000152.1:0-7482 GCA_049697055.1 Candidatus Aminicenantales bacterium | reverse complement strand
CCTTTGTGGCGCGGCGCACCGGCAAGAAGATCATCGCCTGGGACGGGTACTGCTACATCCATCACCACATCCACCCCGCCGATATCCTGGCCAAGAAGAGGCTCTATCCCGGGGCGGAAGTGTGGGCCCATCCCGAATGCCGTCCCGAGGTCATTGACCTGGCCGACAAAGCCCTGTCCACCGGCCAGATGGTCCGGGAGGCCCGGCAGACCGACCAAGGAGAGGTCATCCTGGCCACCGAGGCCGGAATCATCTATCGGCTGAAGAAAGAGAACCCCGGCAAGGAGTTTTATCCTGCCAAGGAAGGCTCCTTATGCGCCAATATGAAGAAAACAACCCTGCCCAAGGTGCTGGCCGCCCTGGAGGACATGAAGACCAGGATTGTCGTCCCCGCCGAGGTACGGCGGCGGGCGCTGGGGGCCATCGAAAAAATGATTGCCCTATAGGAGAGTTTTATGAAAAAAAATGTAGAAGAGAATCTCAAGACCGCTTTCAGCGGTGAGAGCCAGGCCCACCTGAAATATCAGGCCTTCGCCGACACCGCGGAGAGCGAGAAGCTGCCCAACGTGGCCCGCCTCTTTCGGGCCAGTTCTTTCTCCGAGCAGAGGCACGCTTCGAACCACCTCCAAACCCTGGGCGGGGTGGGGAAGACGCTGGACAACCTGAAGGCGGCCCTGGAGGGCGAGACGTATGAAGTAACCAAGGTGTACCCTGAGTTCATCCGCGTCGCCGATGAGGAGAAAGAGAAGGCTGCGGCTCTGATGAACCGGTGGGCGATTGCGGCGGAAAAGGTCCATGCCTTGCTTTACCAGAATGCGATCATGGGCCTGGAAAAAGGGACAGACTTGGAGGCCACGCCCATTCATGTCTGCGGCAGGTGCGGTTTCACCGTGGAGGGCGAGGCGCCCGCCGTGTGCCCCATATGCGGCGCTCCCCAAGCGATGTTTAAGAAGTTTTGAACATGAAGCTCGACAGCCATTGGAAGCCGCAAGACGTCTTGGCCCTGGCCGTGAAATCCGAGATCGATGCGGCGGCGCTCTACACCGCTCTCCTGGAAAAAGTCAACAGCCTCCTCCTGCGGCGAAAGCTGGAGTTCCTGATCTTTGAGGAGAAAAAGCACCGGAGCATCCTGGAAAGGCTTTACTCCCAAAGATACGCCGGCCTGGCCCTCAACCTCCCGCCCACTTCTTTCCTGCCCGCCTCCCTGCGGGTGAACCCTGAGACCCTGACTGTTCCGCAGCTTTTTCAGACGGCCCTTCAAACCGAGAAGTATTCCGAGGATTTCTACAAATCCGCCGCCAAGATCATGGAAGATGAGGCGGGCCGCAAGATGCTGGAATATCTAGCCCGGGTGGAGAGGAGTCACTACTTCCTGATAAAATCCGAGATCGACCTCCTGGAGAAGTTCCCCGACTCCTACAAGATCGAAGAGACTGATTTGGGCGAAGACCGCATCCACGTCGGCCCGTAAGAGGAATATCTCGGCAATTGTTCCGAACCGAAATTTGTTCGAGCAGGTATTCTAGCTCGTTGTTTCCGTCCATTCCTGCATAAGTGCATTGAAGCTCTACTCGGCCGGATTGCGTAGGGAAGCATCTCCGATCCCGTTCCTCTTATTGAATGGACAACCTTGAAAGAGGAGATGCTGGCCTGGTAGGCCTCCAGGATGTAGGCCTGAGCCCGACATGTTATAATAAGTGCCGTTCGGTTTAGCGCATGGCGCTGGAGGAGCGGAATGTTCAAGCACAAATGGCGCGTGGCCAGAATCTTCGGCATCACCATCAACATCGACCCGAGCTGGCTGGTCATCTTCATTCTTTTCACTTGGAGTTTGGCCGGCTACTATTTTCCCCAGAATTATCCTCATTGGTCGAAGGGGCTGGCCTGGGGCCTTGGTCTTCTGACCAGCCTGCTCATCTTCATCTCGGTCTTGATTCATGAACTGACCCATTGCCTGGTGGCTCGGCAGCAGGGCGATGAAGTGTCCGATATCACCCTGTTCCTGCTGGGCGGAGTGGCTCAGATTCGCGAAGAACCGGACGAGCCTCTCAAGGAGTTCGGCATGGCCGTGGTCGGGCCGGTGTCCAGTTTCATCCTGGCCGGCATTTTTTTCGGCCTGTCCGTGCTCCTGAGCAAGGTCAGTCAACCCTTATCGGCTTCGGCCTTTTACCTGGCTGTCATCAATGCCGGCCTGGCCGTCTTCAACCTTCTGCCCGGCTTCCCCTTGGATGGAGGCCGCGTCCTCCGGGCCATAGCCTGGAAGATCACCGGCGATTTGAAGAAAGCGACGCGCCTGGCTTCGCTGGTGGGCCAGGCGGTGGCCTTCCTGCTTATCGCCGCCGGCTTTCTCCAAATTCTGCGCGGCCAATTCTCCGGCCTGTGGCTCATCCTTATCGGCCTGTTCCTGCAGAGCGCGGCCGCCCGCGGCTATGAGCAGGCCGTGGTCCGGAGCCTGCTCCAGGGAGTCAAGGCCAAGGACCTGATGTCCACCGAGTTCAGCACGGTCCCGGCCGGCCTGACCATCCAGGCCCTGGTGGATGACTTCGTCCTGCACCGCAAAGAGCGTGTCTTCCTGGTCATGGACCAGGAGAGCGGCCTGCAGGGCATCATCTGTCTGGAAGATATCAAAGCCTCCCCTAAAGAGAACTGGCCCTGGGCGCGGGTACGGGACGTCATGACGCCCAAAGAGAAGCTGGAGGCTGTTTCCCCCGATGCCGACGGCAGCCAGGTTCTGGCCAGCCTGACCAGCCGAGACATCAATCAGGTTCCGGTAATGGACGGTGACCGTCTGGCCGGCATCATCTGCCGGACGGACCTCCTGCGTTTCATCCAGCTCAAGACGGAGCTCAAACTTTAGAGGAGTCGGCGTGGAAAGCGCCAAAAAGAGGATCGGCCCCCTCCTCCGCATCCTGGGCCGGACCTACCCGCGCAGCCACACCGCTCTCGACTTCCGCACGCCCCTCCAGATGCTGGTGGCCACCATTCTGTCCGCCCAGTGCACCGATGAGCGGGTCAACCGGCTGACGCCGCCGCTGTTCGCCAAGTATAAAACCGCGGCCGATTTCGCCTCGGCCGACCCGCCGGAGCTTGAAGCGGCCATCCGGCCGGCCGGTTTCTTCCGCAACAAGGCCCGCTCCATTATCGGGGCCAGCCGCAAGATCGTCTCCGACTTCAAGGGCCGGGTGCCGGACACCATGGAGGAGCTCCTGACCCTGCCCGGGGTGGCCCGCAAGACGGCCAACATCGTCCTGTCTTCGGCCTACGGCAAGGCGGAAGGCATCGCCGTGGATGTTCACGTGGCGCGTGTGGCCGGACGCTTGGGCTTGAGCCGGGAGAAGGTTCCGGTGAAGATCGAGCGCGATTTGCTCAAGATCGTGCCGCGCCAGGCTTGGCTGGATTTCAACTATATGCTGGTCAACCATGGCCGGGCCGTCTGCCGGGCCCGCCGGCCGCGCTGCGGCGAGTGTCCGCTCAGCCGGCTGTGCCCTTCGGCCGGAAAATTCGAGATCAAGCCGAAGGCTGCTCAAAAAAAGAAGAAAAAGAAGTGAGAGTCCGGGGGGCGGGGGAGCGCCGTGCTTAAGGAGGCCGTTCTGTGGAGGGCTGAGCCGGAGAACCGGGTTGTCTGCGGCCTGTGCAGCCACCGCTGCCGGATCGCCGTCGGCAAGTTCGGTACTTGCGGCGTGCGGGAGAACCGGGCCGGAGCGCTGTGGACTCATGCTTATGGCGAGGTCATCGCCGCCCACGTGGACCCCATCGAAAAGAAGCCGCTCTATCATTTTTACCCGGGTACCAAATCCTTCTCCCTGGCTGCGGCCGGATGCAATTTCCGCTGCTCTTTCTGCCAGAACTGGCAGATCTCCCAGAGCCGGGTCCGCGACGGGGGAGGGGGCGAAAGCCAGCCGCTCGAACCCCGGGAGGCCGTGCGATTGGCCAAGGCCTACGGCTGCCGCAGCATCTCCTACACCTACACCGAGCCGACCATCTTTTTTGAGTATGCCGCCGACACCGGCCGCCTGGCCAAGGCCGAAGGCCTGGCCAATAATTTTGTGACCAACGGCTATATGACCGCCGAAGCGCTGGAGGCGGCCCGGGAGTGGCTGGATGCCTGCAACGTGGACCTTAAGGCTTTCCGCGATAAGACCTATAAGGAGGTCTGCGGAGCGCGGCTGGAACCCGTGTTGGAGTCCATCCGCCTGATGCGGCGGCTGGGGATGTGGGTTGAAGTGACGACGCTCGTGGTGCCCGGCCTGAACGACGGACCGGACGAACTGCGCGACATCGCGCGTTTCCTGGCCGGAGTGGGACGGGACATTCCCTGGCACATCAGCCGTTTCCATCCCGATTATAAGTACACCGAAGCGCTGCCGACGCCGGTCGAGACGCTGCGCCGGGCTTATGACATCGGGAAGGAAGAAGGCCTTCATTATATATATATAGGGAATATGCTGGGCGAGTCAGAGGACACGATCTGTCCGAAATGCGGGACAGCCCTCATCAAGCGCCGCGGCTTCTCAGTTTCGGCCAGCAAGGTCAGTGATGGCCGATGTCCGAAATGCGGAGCGGAAATTGCCGGAAAATTTTATTAATTCCTATCGTTCCCGGCTCCCCTACGAAATTTATCTAATGTAGAATAAAGAAAATGGAGCGCTACCGGTTTCTCCAGCACACCGCCGACGCCAAGTTCCAGGCCTTCGGCGCGACGCTCGGGGAAGCCTTCTCCAACGCCGCCCTGGCCGTGGCCTCGGTGATGTGGGATTGGACCAAGGTTGCTAAGAATGTTCGCTTCCCCATCGAGGTCAGGGGCCGGGACCTGGAGCGGCTTCTTTATAATTATTTGGAGGAGATACTTTATTTATTGGATACGCGGAAATTTTTGTTGGCCGGCGTTGAGGATATTCGCATCCGGGGAAAAAAAGGAGAATACCGTCTGGAAGCCTATTTTCAGGGAGATACGGACCCGGCCAAATACGAGATCTTTGGCGAGGTCAAAGCGGTCACCTATAATGAGATGCGCATCGAGGAGAAGGCCGGAGCCGCCTGCGTCCAAGTGGTGATCGACCTGTGAGGTGAATCATGGAGCTGAAGCGGATCAATGACAATACCTGGGAGATCCCCAGGCAGGGGGCGATGAAGGTCCCGGCCCTCATCTACTCCTCGGCCAAGCTCATGGAGACGATCAAGCAGGACAAGACCCTGGAACAGGCGCAGAACGTGGCCTGCCTGCCCGGCATCCAGACCATGTCCTATGTCATGCCCGACGCCCACCAGGGCTACGGTTTTCCCATAGGCGGGGTGGCCGCTTTTGATATGGAGGAGGGCATCATCTCGCCGGGGGGCGTGGGCTACGACATCAACTGCGGGGTGCGGCTGCTGAGGACGGACTTCAAGGAAAACGATGTCCGGGCTAAGCGCAAGGAGCTCTTGACTGAGATCTTCAAGGAAGTTCCCGCCGGAGTGGGCAAGGGCGGCGTGACCAAGCTCAGCCGGAGCGTCCTCAAAGATATTCTAGTTAAAGGCGCCGCCTGGGCCATAGAGAACGACTACGGGTCGAAGGAGGACCTGCTCCGGACAGAGGAAAACGGATGTATGAAAGAGGCCGATTGGGGCGCTGTCTCGGAGCGGGCCAAGGAACGCGGGATCCCTCAGCTCGGCACGCTGGGCGCCGGCAACCATTTCCTTGAAATCCAGAAAGTGGAGAAAATTTATTTAAAGGATGTGGCCCAGGCCTTCGGCATCGATGAGAAAGGCCAGATCCTGGTCATGGTCCACTGCGGCAGCAGGGGCCTGGGCCACCAGGTGGCCTCGGACTACATCAAGGAGATGGAGGACCGCTTCGGAATAAAAGACCTGCCCGACCGGGAACTCGTCCATGCGCCGGTGAAGTCGCCCCTGGGGCAGAAATACTACAAGGCCATGGCCGCCGCCGTGAACTACGCTTTTGCCAACCGGCAGATGATCGCCCATTGGGTGCGGGAGGTTTTTAAAAAAGTGCTGGGGAGCTCTGCGGGAATGCGGCAGATCTACGATGTCTGCCACAACGTGGCCAAGGTCGAGCGCCACAAGGTAAGCGGGCTGGAAAAAGAAGTCTGCATCCATCGCAAGGGCGCTACCCGGAGTTTCGGGCCGGGCCGGAGCGAGCTTCCCGCAGACTTCCGGGCTTTCGGCCAGCCGGTCATCATCCCGGGCAGCATGGGCACAGCCTCCTACGTCCTGGTCGGGACGGCCGAAGCAGAGGCGCTGAGCTTCAGTTCCACGGCCCACGGCGCCGGCCGGGTTATGTCCCGGCACGAGGCCATCCGGCGCTTCCGGGGCGAGCAGATCCGCGACGACCTGGCCAAGAGGGGGATCGAGCTTCAGTCCACGAGCTGGAAGGGCGTGGCCGAAGAAGCCTCAGCCGCCTACAAGGATGTGGACGAGGTGGTGCGCGTCTCCCACGAGGTCGGCCTGGGGCGGCTGGTGGCTAAGGTTGTCCCCCTAGGCGTCATGAAGGGGTGAGGAGAGCCATGAGACAGTTCTTCCCGATTTGACTGAATCATTGAAGCTTCGGTTTTCATTCTTAGCCAAAATGCAGCGACTAAATTAAAAGGAAGATAAAGGGGGCAAGTTTTTCTTATCGAGCGTAATAACGGTTTTTGAGTTTTCAGGCCGTTTCTACATTTTTTTTAGAGGGGGATTTCGATGAGATTTAAAACTCGTGTGGGAAGAAGTCTCTTACCGGCCGTCGCGGCCATTTTTGTCTTGTTCCTGACTTGCCTTCCGGCGAATCAGGAGCCAACGGCCCGGGCCCTTAGCCAAGAGCAGGCCAAAGAGGCGGTCCTGAACCAGATTGTTCGGCCGCTAGCCGAGAAGGCAAGCCCAAAGGTTGGTCTGCGAGTGCACATGTTCGGAAAGATCTTGCCGCCGGGAGCACGAGTCCGGCCTGCCTTCCCGACCTCGGGTCGTGAGAAAGGGGAGCTCGTTTGCGAGAACGATAGCTGGTTGTTTTTCATTGATAAGCGGCCAGGAGCACACTTCGCCCATCCGGTCGAATTCATCCTTTGGGATGTCAAGACCAGGAAAGTTCGCAGGATTGAGGCGGAGTGGTGGCCTACGATCAATGATCAGCCGGCATTTGACACGCTGACCAAACGCGAAGCGAAAGAGACGATCATCTTTGATCTGCGGCCTCAACCGCCAAAGAAAACGGCTGAACGCCTCAAGATTAAACCCAGTGGTCTGCTGAAGACGCATGACCCTTGCAGCGCCTGGGCGATTATTGTCTGTGGATTCAACGACCTTCCCGATACATTCGACGAAGACACGGATGGCATGTATTCCGTTTTAATAGGACTGGGGCTGGTCGATGATCATATTTTTTTTGTCAGCCCACACACGACCCATCCTGGCGTGGACCAAACAACTTCCTTGGCCAACGTGCAATGGGCCATCAATCAGGTCGCAGCCTCCGCAGATGAGACTGACAAGGTCTTATTCTTTTATAGC
>JBAVVA010000151.1:0-10019 GCA_049697055.1 Candidatus Aminicenantales bacterium | reverse complement strand
ATGTTGCTCATGAGCCTGATTCACCTATTGCTTGCTTGATCCGGCCGGCGGTGAGCGCTGCTGGCGTTTGATTTCCGGAGCCAGGGAATCCACTTCGGAACCTTGGCTTTGTAGTTTGAATATTCCTGGCCGAAAAGTCTATATAAGACCCTTTCCTCGTACCCGGCGATGTGGTCATAAAAAGGAACGATGGCGGCCAGCAAGGCTAAAGACGCCAGGGACAGGGTTGATAGCCCGAACCCGATATAGGCCAGCCAAGCGCCCAGGTACATGGGGTGCCGGACAAGGCTATAGACTCCGCCGGTCATAAGGCTCTTTCCGCCCTCGGGGATATGGAGGACACCGTGAGATCTGGAGACAAGATAGCCCGCGGTGAAAAACAGAAACCCGGCCAGCGGTAATCTCACCCAAACAGGAACTGCTTGAGCCGGGAACGTCGAAAACCTTAGAATAAAAGAATCCCCAATCCAGATGGATAAGAAAACGGCCAGAAGGATAATCTGCCCCCTGTCTCCCTGGGGGTGTTCGCCGCTGCGGTCGTGGGAAAGCATGTCTTTTATTGCCGGATTCTTAGCGGAGTTCAGCACCGTCCCAGCAGTAAGTGCACAGCCGGTCCTTGGGCAGGCCAATGGCGGCCACCAAATCTTCCATCCGCTGATACTTGAGGGTGGTCAGGTTGAGCTTTTTCCGGATGACTTCTTCCATAGCCTGGTATCTATCCGTTCCCGGCTGGGTGTAGGAAGCCAGGTCCTTAATATTCTCTCCCTCGAGCTCACGGATGGCGGCGCGGGCGGCCAGGTCCAATTCCGACCGGGAAATGGAGAAGTTCAGGAATTTGCAGCCGTAGGTCAGGGGAGGGCAGGCCGGCCGCATGTGGACCTCGACCGCGCCGAAGTCGAACAGGCGCTGGATAGTGTCCCGGAGCTGAGTGCCGCGGACGATGGAATCCTCACAAAATAGGAAACGCCGGCCTTCGATCAACTCCCGGATGGGGATGAGCTTCATACGGGCCACCAGGTCGCGGACTTCCTTGGTCTGGGGCATAAAACTGCGGGCCCAGGTAGGGGTGTACTTGACGAACGGCCGGCGGTAGGGGATACCGGCCTCGGCGGCATAGCCCAGGGCATGGCCTACCCCCGAGTCCGGAATTCCAGCCACGAAGTCGATAGGGATGGGGTTGCGCCGGGCCAGATAAGCGCCGCAGCGGTACCTCACCGCCTCGACGTTAATGCCCTCATAGCTTGAGGCCGGGTAGCCGTAGTAGACCCACAGGAAGCCGCAAATCTGCAGCTTGGGGCGGGGAGCCTTTCGCTGCTCATGCCCCTCCGGAGCGATGAAGACAATCTCACCCGGGCCCAACTCCTTGTCCGTTTCGTAGCCCAGGTTGGGGAAGGCGCAGGTCTCCAGGGTCACGGCATAGCTTCCCGGCTTGCGGCCGATGATGACCGGGGTTCGCCCCCAGCGGTCGCGGGCGGCCAGGATTCCTTTTCTGGTCAGGATGAGGATCGAACAGGAGCCCTCCAAGACTTCCTGGACGTGGATGATG
This sequence comes from Candidatus Aminicenantales bacterium, assembly GCA_049697055.1. Classification (GTDB taxonomy): domain Bacteria; phylum Acidobacteriota; class Aminicenantia; order Aminicenantales; family JAFGAV01; genus JAFGAV01. The sequence goes on along the minus strand of JBAVVA010000151.1, from coordinate 8,473 downwards.
CCCTCCTCCAAGCTCTCTTCCTGGTTGATTAGGGCGGCCACCAGCTCGGTCGGGTTGATTCCTCCGTCGTTCATCTCGGCGAAATGGATGCGCCTCTGGAGAAAGGCCTGGCGGACAAGGGCCTGGCTGTTCTTGACCGCTCCCACGGTGACGATGACGTACTCGCCCAGGTGGGAGCTGATGTGCAGCGGTTGGCTTTCGTAGTCACTGATGATGCCGATTCCGGCCCAGGAGTGCAGGTCGCCGATTTCGCGGTCGAACTGGCTGCGGAACTGATCGTTTTCAATATTGCGGACGACCCGGGCGAACCCGTCCGGCCGCACGACGGCTAGCCCGCCCCACTTGGTGCCTAGATGAGAATGATAATCGGTGCCGTAGAAGAGGTCAGTGATGCAATCCTGCCAGGAGGTCACCCCGAAAAATCCGCCCATGTGATATCACCCGGCCCATTTCTATCACGGGTGAGTAGAGTTTTCAACTATTCAGTTGTCCCCGCGGATTGCCGATAGGCATTTTTGATTGAAACAAAAAGGCTCCTGGTATAAGGTTTTTTGTTCTAACAAGCCCTCACCCGAAGGGTGAGGCACCCTAACCAGGAGGTAGAATGATGATAGCCCAAGGCATCCTGCCTTTCAAGCTGGAACGGACAGAAGAACTCATCACACCGCGCAGCGGGCTGGTGCTGTTCGCCGAAGTCATCCGGTCCTTAAAAGTGAAGGCGAAGGTCGGGGAGCATTTTCCGCCTCCGGGTTCCAACCGGGGGTATGAAGCCTGGGAGTATGTGGAGCCGCTGCTGTTGATGATGGAGGGCGGGGGGCGCCATGTGGAGGACCTGAGGGAGATCGAGGAAGACAGGGCGCTGAGGAAGCTGGTGGGGTTGGAGCGGATGCCTTCGGCCTCCACGGTTGGGGACTGGTTGATGCGGGTTGGAGCCGGCGGGGGTGTGGAGGCCATGGCCGAGGTGGATGAAGAGGTGGCCGTGGCCATCGGCCAGCGCCTGGCCCAGGCGGAGTACACCCTGGATGTGGACGCCACGGTCATAGAAGCCGAGAAGCAGGAAGCGCGCTGGACGTATAAGAAGGTCAGGGGGTATCAGCCTATCCTTGGCTTTTTAGCGGAGTCGGGAGTGTGCGTGGCCCATGAGTTTCGGGAGGGGAATGTGGCCGCCCAGAGCCGGGCGGTGAAGTTTGTGAGACGCTGTCTCAAGCGGTGCCCCAAGATCAAGCGACTACGGTCTGATAGCGCCTTCTATCAGGGCCAGGTCATAAACTTCTGTGAGGAGAAGGGTATCGAGTTTACGATCACGGCCGACCAAACGGCTGGGGTTAAAGAAGTTATAAAGACGGTGCGGGACTGGAAGCCGTTGCGGACCTCTGAGGGGGAAGAGACGGACCGGGAGGTGGGCACAGCCATCCACATGGTGGCCAAGGCCCATGAGGCGGTAGGGCTGGTCGTCCAGCGCTGGCACGATCCTCAGCTTCAACTTTTTGAGCCCTCGGGCTATTGCTACTCGGTCATCGCCACGAACCGGCATGAGTTGAGCGCCGAGGAGGTGGTCTGGTTTCATAACGAGCGGGGACAGGCAGAGAACCTGATCAAGGAGTTGAAGATCGGCCTGGGGATGGAGCAGATGACCAGCGGCAACTTTGGGGCTAATGCTCTATGGTTTGCGATCGGAGTGTTGGCCTACAACCTGACCCAGGCCCAGAAGCTTCTTTTCCTGGGCGGAGAGTGGGTGAAGAGAACAGTGGCCACCTTGCGCTGGAAGTTGATCGAAAGGGCCGGCCGGCTGGTGCGCCACGGCCGACAGTGGGTGCTGAAGATCGCCGCCTCCCTGGAAAAACTTCAGCTATTCCTGCAGGTTCGCTCCCGGTGTCTTGACTTTGCTCAGACGTAAGCTGTAAGACCTCTATTCCTTAATAACTCCTGCCGGTCTTCAGGGAAAAGTGTGTTTGTAATTTCCCAAGAAGTCCGCGCCAGGAGCCATCCATAGCCGGATCTCTCCCTGCCGCCCTGAAAAGGCACCTTCTGCTATTCCTGATGTTCTTTAATCAGAGTAAAATATTTCTATCGGCAATTTTGGGTTGTCCGCAGCCGCATCTTTACCTGGAGATCTTGCCCTCCATTTTTTAGCCGCCGGATCGGACCATCGAAAAAGCAGCTATCGGAGCGTTTATCTTGCTGCGTGAGCTCTATTAAAGCCAAAGAAGAAGACGCAAATCTGGTTCTGTGGGGTATGTGGACTATGAGGTAAACTAAACAATATGAATGAATTAATGATTTATTGTTATTTATTACGTCGCATAAGATATATTATGTCAACTAATATAGGTTTGGCCAGGAACGTATATTTTTATCCAGCTTTTGTTCTCAACTGCGGCTCTTCAGGCTAATGATTAGATCTTCCAGTATCTGAATGATTTCTTCTTTGGACGCGCTGCTCTTGCGAAATTCGATTCTGATCTTGAACCGTTCGCCTTCCTGAGGCGAATAATTAAAAACGTATTTCGGTTTTTTCTTGGGCTTGGCTTTCTTGAAGGATTTGGTCAAATCCCGCGTATCAGCCCGCTTGAGGCCCCTTTCTCTTATATCTTCGATGACCGACAGCATGTCGGCTTCCTTCTTAAGCTTCGAGATCTCGATCAGCTGGCTGCGACTGCTGATGCCGGCCTTCCGGCACAGAACCCTGAGGTGAGCCGGAATCTTGCTGATGTTGACGACCTCGGTGATGGTGGAGCGCGCTTTGCCTATCTTGTCCGAGACCTGATCATGAGTATAGCCGTAGTTTTCTATCAGGGTGTTCAGACCGTCCGCCTCCTCGAAAACATCCAGGTCCTTTCTCTGCAGGTTTTCGATCAGGGACAGCTCCATGGCCTCTCGGTCGTCCACGTCCATTTCAATGCACGGGACTTCGCTCAGCTTTAGGTTTTTAGAGGCCTGGTAGCGCCTTTCTCCGGCAATGATCTCATAGCGTTCACCCTTGGGCCGGACCAGGATTGGCTCCAGGATCCCTTTCTCCTTGATAGAAGCCTGTAGTTCCTGGAGGTTGCCCAGCTCGCTCCGGGCCTGCTGCGGATTCGGGTCAATCCTTTCCAGGGAGATCATCCGGATGAGCGGCCCCTTGCTCCGGGAGGAGATCAGCTCGACGAAATGAGTGTCATGACGCATATCCACTGTCTCGGGAAGCCCTGTTCGCTTACTCTTTGGCACGTTTTAAAAGCTCCTCGGTGACTTTCTTGTATTGGAGAGCTCCGATGGAGCTCCCGGAATAAGTAAAGATGGATTCTTTGTAAGCCGGGCTTTCCTCGAGCTTGACGCTCTTGGATATCACCGTCTTGAAGACCTTGGGCCCGAAAACCTTGGTAATACGCCCTACCACATCCTTGGAAATGTTCGTCCTCTGGTCATGGAGGGTAATGAGGACGCCGATGATCTGCAGCCGCGGGTTGGCCACCTTGCGCACTTTTTCGATTGTCTCCAAAAGATCGTCTGTTCCTTCCAGGCTGAGGTAGGAAGATTGAATGGGGATCAAAAGATGCGTCGCCGCCACCAAGGCGTTGACTGTGATCAGCCCCAGGGTCGGGGGTGTATCGATGAGAATGAAATCGAAACGGCCTTTGACCTGCTCAAGGACATCTTTGAGTCGATAGTGCGCGTCGATCTCGCCCAGCAGGGATGCTTCGAGCTTGGCCATGGACGTCTTGGCTATGGCGATGTCCAGGCCCGGTACGGTGGATGGATGAATAATGCTCTCCAGCTTTTCCTTGGGGTTCATCAGGACGTCGTACAGAGATTTTTCATAGCGGTCGGGATCGTTCATACAGGAGATCGTGCTGTGGGCCTGAGGGTCGGCGTCGACCAGAAGAGTTTTTTTGCCCATCAAGGCCAGGGCAGCTGAGATATTCAAAGCCGTGGTGGTCTTCCCTACCCCGCCTTTCTGATTGGCGATAGTGATAATCAAATAAGTGCTCCGGATTAAGGGCCGATGAATTCAGGAGTAAAATATAAGAAAATCGCCTGGAATGCAAGCTTCTTTTTGATGAGGACAAAACACAAGATAAAGTGTCGGCCGGCCGACAATTTCATATATCTTGTTGATAATCAGATATATGAATTAGTTTGTTTTGTATATTTACGGCTTGCTGTCCTTGGCCTATAATTCCTGGCATGAAGATCACTTACAAAAGCCCGATCCAGCAGCTTGTTGAAAGCCGGTACTCCTGCCGGACCTATTCGAGCGAAAAGCTCGAACCTTCTTACGTGCAGGCGCTGGACGCCGCGGCTTCGAAAATCCAGCGCGGGCTGCTTGGCGAAGAAGCCGTATTTCAGGTGATGAACAAGCGGGAGGCCGCCAATTCAAAGTTCACCGACTACGGCCTGATCAAGGGAGCCCGGTCATTTCTTGTCGGCCGCATCACGCGGTCCGAACGGGCCTATGAAAGCTACGGCTATCTTCTCCAACAGCTGGTCCTCAAAGCGACCGACCTCGGCCTGGAAACGGTCTGGGTGGGCTATTTTCATCCGCAATTCTTCGAGGAGGTCAAGCTCAAGGAAAATGAGGTTTTCCCGGCAGCCATAGTGGTCGGGCATTCAGCTGAGAAAAAAAGGTTCATGGACCGCGTGGTCCGGGCCTATCTTCAAGCCAGAAGCCGGCAGCCCTGGGCGCAGCTATTTTTTGAGGGGGACTTTCGGACGCCGCTGACCGAGGCCGCGGCCGGGGGCTTTTCCCTCCCCTTGAATTTGGTCAGGCTGGCGCCCTCCTCGGGCAACACTCAGCCTTGGCGCGTAGTCAAGGAAAAAGACAAGCCGGTCTTTCACTTCTTTATGAAGAAAATCAAAAAAGCTTATGCTTTGAGGCGCCTTCATGAAGTGGACATCGGCATCGCCATGGCCCATTTTGAGCTGGGCGCTGAGCAGTTCGACTTGATGGGCGACTGGAGGGTCATCCCGCCCGGTGTCGGCCCTCTTCCCCCCGAGGTCGTCTACCGCTGGACCTGGGTTGGCCGGCCGACAGGTGTCGGTTCTTATCTATAGCGAATGGCGATCCCGACGATATCTCTTTCTCTATAAGTTCGGTGACCATACGAGTAATAGCCTCTGACGACGTACCGGTTGAAATAGCGGTCCACCACGATGACCAGCGCGTCGGCGCCCATGGCCGCTGCCCTTTCCCTCAGGCTGTTCTCGACAAAGGCAGCGCTCATACCCGGATCGGGCCGGATCCACACTTCGCCGAGTTGGATGTGGGAACGTCCCGGTTCATGTCGTAGCAGTTGGACGTGGCCCGGATTTGTCGCTGGATAATATGGAACGTCTGGATAGTAGTGGTGTCCGATATAAGAATAGCACCCGGCAAACCCAACAAGGGCCATACTAGCCGCCATGAGGATTATTACTATGGACTTTGTTTTCATTTTTTCCTCCTGCATAAGTTTATAAAGCAAATGATGTGCCATGAACGTTAAAAATGCAAAATGCTTTGTAAACTATTGATAATAAATTAATTAAATGGTTATAATAAAATCTGATTCTATTTTGGAAGCAAAATGACATGTTCAAGGTGAGGTCTTTTGTCCTATTTTTAGGACGATATTATCTTTTGTATTTTCCCATAAGTTGGCCTTCGGCTAATACATGCCCCTTCACGGCTTCGAGCAGCTTTGTTTTAGTCAGGCCCGGCGGAACCGTCAGCATCGCCTCGAGCGCATAGACCTTGAAGAAGTAGCGGTGCGTACCTCCCGGCGGGCAAGGGCCGCCGTAGCCGATTCTGCGGAAATCATTTGTCCCCTGCTTGGCCCCGTTGGCCAGCTCTTTCTCGGCGGGAATGCCTTCGGGAATAATCTTGTCTTTAACGGGCCAGTCGTAGAGAACCCAATGCACCCAGGTACCGACGGGCGCATCCGGGTCGTCGCAGATCAGGGCAATACTCTTGGCCTTGGCCGGAATTTCTCCCAGGTCAAGCTGGGGCGAGATGTCGGGCCCGTCGCAGGTGTATTTCCGGGGGATCATCCCGCCTTCCTTAAAGGCCGTGCTGGTGAGCTTGATGGCCATGGCCGTCCCTCCTCCCTCAAAGATCGCCAGTCCCATAAGGACCGCGCACAATTGCTGAACCCGAAAAAGCCGGGATTGGATCAATAGCCCCACTCCCCTTCTCTTTGATCAACAGGCCCTTTCGATAATAACAGTTTAGTATCGGCCGGGGGGCAGGTCAAGCCTTCGGCGGCTATCGGTTTCCATTGGCTGCCTCAGCCGGGGATGCCGATAAAGTGCCAGTAGGCCAGAAAAATAAGATACAAGATCCCGGCCATAGTCACCAGGGAATAGGACACTCTTCCGCAGATCGTCCAGTATCTGCGGCGCCAGGCGGCTATGGCAAAAAAAGCCGACAGGACGACCAGGGGTATGGAGGCCAGGGCCAGCCAGAGGCCGATCCTCAGCGGCGAAGGGAGCCCCAGGAGGAATTCCTCAGGGCCTAAGGCCGCAACGGCCAGACAAGCTGCGAAACCCAGATCAAGGGCGCTGAAAAGAACGGCCGTGCAGCGGGCCGGCCAGGGTGCCGGCTTCCCCTGTGCCTGAATACGGCAGATTTTTCTTCTAAGCCAGCCCAGAGGCCAAGAGAAGGTCAAAAGGAACAGCCCGAGGCAAAAAACCGCCAGGGCTCCATGGAAGAGCGGGGCCTGAAACCCGCGCAGCTTCACCCCGGCCATGAGCGGGAGGCTGTCCAGGAAGGCATAGGCCACCCTGCCCCGGCTGTCCGTCCGGAAGACGAGCGTGTCTCGTCCGTCGGCCTGCCGGAAGACGCCCGGCTCTACCTCGACCCACTGCCGGGCGCCGAACCCGGCCGGAAATCGGGTCAGGAGAGTTCCGCGCGTGGTGACGCTGACCCGAATGGCAAGCGCAAGCCCCATGATTTTTTCCAAGGTGGAAGAAGAATTGCGGCTGAGGCCGTACCAGCCGGCGTAGCGCCGGAACGAGGGCCGCTGGGAGGGCTGCGGCACGGGGGGGATATGGGCCGGGACAGGGAAGAATTTATCCAGGAAGGCCTGGACGAGTTCATCCCTGGCCGGGCTGGCCGCGGTCTGGGTGTTGTACACCACCAGCAGCCCCGTTTTCTCTTCGGGGATCAGGACGAGCTGGGAGTGAAACAGCCAGGTGTCCCCACCGTGGCCGATGAGGCGCAGGCTGTTGGCCTGCCGCTCCCAGAAGCCGTGGGCGTTGCCGCTGAGGCGCGGATCGTTGCTGAACAGCCGCTCCTGCATTCTCCGCGCGGTTTCCGGACGGAGAATGCGGGCCTGACCGTAGGCGCCCAGCTCAAGATGGGCGATCATGAAGCGGGCCATGTCCGAGGCTGTGCTGCTCAGCGCGCCCGCCGGCGTCAGGCCGTTGACGAACTCAAAACTCTGGGGCAGGAATAGTCCATCCCGGACGATGTGGCCGGAGGAGACCTCGGCGGCCAGCAGGCCGGGCGGCGGCTGGCGGAACGTGCTGTGATCCATGCCCAGGGGCTTGAGAATATTCTCTTCAACGTATTCCTCGAAGGGCCGGTCGGAGACTCTTTGAACGATATAGCCGGCCAGGGCCGTGCCGTAGTTTGAATAAGCGGTCACCAGGCCCGGCGGCCTGATTCGCTTGGGCCTGCGCTCTCTGAGGTATTTTTCCAGGCTCAAGACGTCCTCAGCCCGCCTGGCACCGATGCCCATGACCAGGTCCTCGAACCCGGCCGTATGGGTCATGAGATGCTCAAGGGTGATGGGCTGGGGAAAAGTGTTCGGAATGCGGAATGTCTCCAAGTAGGCATTGATATCCCGTTTCAGGTCGAGCTGGCCTTGCTCGACAAGCTGCATGACCGCGGTCCAGGTGAAGAGCTTGGATATGGAAGCCAGGCGAAAGAGAGTGGTCTCGGCCGAAACGGGCGTTCTCCGTTCAGCGTCGGCCAGGCCGTATCCCTTGGCCAGGAGGACTTTCCCGTCTCGGACGACGGCTACCGCAGCGCCGGCGATATGATAAGCCTCCAGCTGACCGGCCAGCAGCCCGTCGAAAAAGGCCTCGACTTGCGCAGGGTCTTCCAGGGCCAAGACCGGGCGGGCAGGGGCAGGGCTGTTGTTCCCGGTATGTTGTTCCCCGGCCTGGCTGCTCGCTCCGGCCGGACTCAATGTCAGACAGAACAACAGGATGGAGATTGCGAAAGACAGAATCGATCGCCGTATCATGGTCATCACTCCCTTGGCCCGAACCTTAACACGCCGGCGGTCAAAAGTCACGGGAATCGAATGTAAGCATCTCAATTTCCGTGATGAAAACAGAAACGTATGGGGTCCTGTCGCGGCTCCCCCCCGGCTGTGCTCGCCAGGCTGCGCGCAGGCGGGGAGCCCCTCCGCCGCGCCACCCCCCTAACGATCTGGGCACACCACGGGCAATGAGATGCTTCCGAATCGAATTCAATGGAAACGAAGTTGCTTTGAGTTTTTATCCG
>JBAVVA010000150.1:0-13104 GCA_049697055.1 Candidatus Aminicenantales bacterium | reverse complement strand
GGGTCTTGGGCCCGTAGCCCATGCCGTGCGATTCAATGTTGGCCTCGTCCACGACATAGATCCCGTAGCGGTCGCAGAGGTCGTACCAGCGGACGTCGTTGGGGTAGTGGCTGGTGCGGACGGTGTTAATGTTGAACTGTTTGAGGAGCAGGATGTCCTGGACCATGCGCTCGAAGGGAAGGGCGCTGCCGAGATCCGGGTCGTGCTCGTGGCGGTTGACTCCCTTGAGCTTGACCGCCGCGCCGTTGATGAGGAGTTGAGCTTTGCGGATCTCAACCTCGCGGAAGCCGAAGTTCGTTCCTGTCGCTTCGACCGTTTGGCCGGCATCGTTTTTCAGGACGAGCACCAGCCGGTAGAGGTTCGGTGTTTCGGCCGTCCACTTGGCCGGATTTTTGATTAAAGCTTTGAGCTCGAGGCCGGCTTCAGCATCGGCGGACAGCGGGCCGAGACGGCCGGCCATAACCGGAGCAGTCTTCACTGACCGGCCGGCCGGGTCGAAGAGATGGGCTTCCAGAGTCATTGGGCCGCTCTCACCGGCGGCCAGGTTCCTGACCTTGACCGAGAGGGCCAGGCTCGCATCGCGATAAGCCGCGTCTAGGTGGCAGCGGGCGAAGAAATCGCGGATGAAAACTCGGGGAACGGCGTATAGAAACACGTCCCGGAATATGCCGCTGTAGCGGAACATGTCCTGGTCCTCAAGGTAGCTTCCATCGCACCAGCGGTAAACCTCGGCCGCCAGGAGGTTCCGGCCCGGTCGGAGGAAGCGGCTGATATTGAACTCGGCCGGCGTTTTCGACTCCTCGCTGTAGCCGACCTTCTGGCCGTTGATCCACAGGTAGAAGGCCGAATACACGCCCCCGAAGCTGACGAATACTTCGCGGTCCTGCCAGGCGGCCGGGACCTCGAACTCGGTCCGGTAGGAGCCGACCGGGTTGTAGTTGTGGGGAATACGGGGCGGGTCGGCCGGGAAGGGATAGGTCACGTTGGTGTAGATGGGAATTCCGTAGCCGTACATTTCCCAGCAGGAGGGGACGGGAATAGTCTCCCAGGCGGAGTCATCAAAATCCGTGCGAGTGAAGTCAGGGGGCCGGTCGTCCGGCTTACCCACCCAGTGGAACTTCCAGTCGCCGTTAAGCAGTTTGAAATAAGGCGTGCTCTCCGGGCCGCCGGCCCGGGCGCTGAGGAGGTCGGGGTAGGGCAGGGAAGTGGCGTGCGGCGCCTCCTTGTTGATTCCCACCACTTGGGGATTCTCCCAATCGGGAGGTTCCTGCTGCGCCGCGTTCATAAACAAGGCCACGGCCAATATGAAAAGAATCGAGACATTCAACTTGCAGCTTAGGTTTTTCATGCTTACACTCTTTAATACGGATTATATTCTAATTCCAATCAAAAATAACCTCCTCAGGAGGCGTTCTTTTTCTCTATATGACGCCTCCCTTCGATTGTCTCCTGCAGTTTCCATTCCCCCGGATCGGTGTCAACTCCGGTCGACGTTATCTCAGTCTGATTCTCCCTTCCGGGCCGGGGCTTTCCCCGTCTTTTCAGGCAAGATGTGGTCCTATCCATGGCAATGGCCCGTTTCTTGAGGCCTATCTCCCGCCATGGCCGGAGTCTACCGCCCTCGACATCCGGAGCGGACTATCCTTTACCGGGTGCTGTTCCATCATTTCGACAGGTTCTTGAAAAGTATGAGGCTCGTTGCCGGAGGCCGATCTGAGCCCCGATTTATGCTTCCGTTCGGTGGTGAAATGGGGCCATCGAGCCGAAAACGCACCCGGGGGCGGGCGGAGCCGGAAAGCAAATTCTTATCTCTCTGACGGTTTCACAGAAAAAGAGCGATTGAAATTCCCTGCTGCGTCCTTTCCAGTTTTATTCAGAGAGCTGGAGTGAAAATTGATCTGCCCTTATCCTGTGCCTTTTGAACAGGCTGGCAGTCGTTCGTCAAAATAGGCCCCCCCTTGGGTTCCCTTTTCAGGCCCTCAACTTAAGGGCGACGACTCTCCCAGTCTGGACCCGCCCTAGGCCTCAAAGGCTTCCGTGAGCTCCTGCCCGGTGATGGTCCGCGAAATGCAAGGCTGCGGTCTAATCGTGCCGCAAGGCCTCGATCGGGTCCAGCCGCGAAGCCTGGAGCGCAGGATAAATGCCCGACACCAGGCCGATGACGGTGCAGACAAAGAACGAGAGCAACACGGCGGTGATCGTCCAGCCGACCGGCCATCCGGTGAACGCGGAGATGGCCATGGACAGGGCGAAGCCGAAGAAGATTCCCGCCGTCCCGCCGATGGCGGATATGGAAACCGTTTCCGTAATGAACTGGCGCTGGATATCCTTCTGCCTGGCGCCCACGGCCCGCCGCAGCCCGATTTCCCTTGTCCGTTCGAGCACCGTGGCCAGCATGATGTTCATGATGCCGATCCCGCCCACGAGCAACGAGATCCCGGCGATGCAGGCCATGACGATGGTGAAGATGTTCTGGGTCTTGCGGTGCTGCTCGAGCAGGGCCTCGGGCACGATCATCTCGTAGTCGTCGATCTCCTTGTGGCGCCGCTTCATCAGGTGGGCCAGGGTCGCCGCGGCCGTCGCGCTCGAGATCTCTTTCTTGAGCTGCACCCGGAATTCGTCGAGGTCGGATTCATAGTTCCCGAAACGGAACACTTCCAACGCGGTTTGCAGCGGGACATAAATGTTGTTCTGTTCGCCCTTGAGCGCGACCCCCTGGAATTCGTCCTTGAGGAGGTTCTTGTCCTTTAGCACTCCGACCACGGTCATCCAGACATGATTGATCTTGACGTATTGGCCGAGAGGCGACTCACCGGGGAACAGGACCTGGGCGATGCGCGACCCGATCACGCACACATGGGCGTAGATGAGGTCATCGAAAGGAAGCAGGAAGCGGCCCGCGCTCATGCTCAGGTTAGCCATTTCAAGATGCGTGGGGGTCACCCCCCAGACCTCGGCGTCGCTCTCTCCTCCCCGGCTGACGACGGCATAGGCCTTGACCTGCCTACCGGCGCTGTAGGCGCTTAAGAAGGGCAGCGTTTCACGGGCCGCGTTGAGGTCCTGCAGCGTCAGGCCCGGCGAGTTCTCCCGGATTTCCTTGAGCTTGCTCTCCTCAAAGACCTTCGCTTTGACGATGATGTTGCGCAGGCCCATGGTGTCGATGAGCTGCAGGGCTTCGCGTTCGGCCCCCTTGCCGATGCTCAACATGGCGATCACCGCCCCCACCCCGAAAATCATCCCCAGCAGCGTGAGCAGAGTCCTCAGCTTGTGATGAAGGAGGGATTCTACCGATTCCGCGACTTCGAATTTCACCTTCACGGTGACTTGCCCTCCTTGGCCGCTGTCCCCGGATTGCCCAGAAAAATCTCCTCGCCTTCGTCCAGGCCCTTGGTGATGACCGTCAGGTTGAGGCTCCGTGCGCCTATTTCGACCGGCCTTTTCCGGATCCTGAACCCCTTCTTGACCAGAACGAACGCCTTGTCCTGCTCAAACACAAGGGCCTGGTTCGGGATGGCGATGACGTCGGCCAGCCTCTCCACGAAAATAGAGGCCTTCACCTGGACCCCCGGCTTCATCAGCCGGGGATCGGTGACGTCGAGGCTGACCCTCGTTTCGAAGTATTTCAACGGACTCTCTTCGTTGAGCGGCTTGGCGATCGTGTCGATCCCGGCGACCTTGCCGGTGAAGGTTCGCCCTGGCTCGTAATCGAGGCACAACGAGACCGGTAGGTTCTCCTTAAGGCCCGAGGCCTCGGATTCCAGGACGAAGACCTTGGCCTCCATGACGCTCAGGTCGGGAAGGGAACCCAGTTTCATTCCGCTGTAGACAGTCATCCCGACCCGGTACTTCTCCCTATTCCATCTTTTAGCGATGATCAGCATGCCCTCGTGCGGGGCCCGGATATCAAGGCTGTTCAACTGGTCCTGGAACTGCTTTATTTTCACCTGGTGCGTGCGGGCCTTGGATTGGAGGAGCTGCAGCTCCGCGGTGATGCGCTTTTCCAGCTGCTTGCGCTTCTCCTGGAAATGGCGTTCCCGGATGGTCTGGTAGTTGAGATCGATGGCATCCTCGATGATTTTGTTCCGCGGGAAGATTCTTTCGTCCCGCGCGGCGTAGACGTCCGCGAGTTCCCTCTGGATCGCCGTGACGGAAATCTCGCCGGTCAGATCGCTTTTTTCTTTCTCCAGCTGCTTCTTCTTCTGGCCGATGTCGAGGTTGAGCTTGGCTATTTCGGCTTCCTCGGTTCGCAGGAGGTCCGCCAATTCCATGCTGGCCAGCCGGATGACGACGTCGCCGCTCTTCACCATTGAATACTCGGGCGCCAGCCAAGCGATGGTCTGGAGGGCAAACCGGCTCTCGGGCGAAACGACGATCGGCGTGGACTTGGCCGCCTGCAGCTCGCCGAAGGCCGGGATAACGATTTCGAAGGTTCCCTTCCGCACATTCATATTGGCCATGGCCGGGCTTCCCGGCCGGCCGCAGGCCGCCGCGAGAACCGCGATCAAGAGAAGCGCGCCGGCCGAAGGTTTCGCTTTCATCGCCCGGCCCCCGCGGCTCCCGACCGGATGACGATCGAATCGTTCTCGGTAAGCCCGCTCAGGATTTCCACCATTCCCAAAGACCTGGCTCCGATCGTAACCGGCATCAGCTTCTGGGAGAGAAAGCTCTTTTTCCATACCATCGCGCCTCGTTCGCTATAGACAATCGCGGCTTCCGGCACCTGCAGGCTGTCCGTCTTGGAAGAGATGGTGATGTCGACGCCGGCCGCCATGCCGGGCCGCATCAACCCGGGATCCGACTCGGAGAGGTCGATCATGGCGTCGAAGACGATGGCCGGCTGGCTATCCGACTTGACGCGGAAAACCCTGCCCAGGGAAGTGACCACGCCTTTGTATACGCGGTCCGGGTTGGAATCGAGCCGGACTTCGGCCGGCTGCCCGACTTGAATTCGGCCCGCCTGAACCTCCAGAATCACCGCCTTCATTTGCATCCTGCCCAGGTCGGGCAATTCGAGGATGGTCTCGCCCATCCAGCATGAATCGCCGACAGCCTTTTTCTTGCCGTTCCAGTCGGGCGTGTAGACCACGATCCCCGGCTTGGGAGCCAGGACATTCATCTTCCGAACTTCGCGCTCGAGCCGTTCCACTTCGGCCTTGAGCAGCCGGACCTTTGATTCCTGCACCTGGATCCGGCTCTTCATCCCCGAGATCTGGTTGGTCAGGCGGTTTTCCGCCAGCTTCTCCTGCAGGTCGGCCAATTCGAGCTCCATCTTCCTCTTCTGGAGTTCCATGGGCGCGATCAATTCCTCCGGGTAGTCGGCTTTCCGCACGGCTTTCTGCTTATTGACCTTCTCTTCCTCGTATTGCAGGGCAAGGTCTTCCTTGGTCTGTTGTTCCTGCAGCCGCATCCTTTCCAGCTCCTTGAGGCCCGTGTCGAGCTCCGACTGCTTGAGCTGGAGCCGCTGCGTGATTTCCCGGGCGTCGAAGGCCAGAATCATGTCGCCCTCTTTGACCGCTTTGCCCTCCGGCGACATGAAGGAGATCGTGTATTGCCACACCCGTCGGACCGACGGGCACCCGACGAAAAAGGACGCTGCGGACTGGAGCTGTCCCGTGGCGTGGACTTTGATGTCAAAGGGGGCCTTGACGACCTTGACCACCCGGACCTTGCTCGAGGGGGAGCAGGAGATAAGCGAGACCGCGCACGTGAGCGCCGCTGCCGCCGCCACCACCGGGATGGCCCGAAGAGCCGATATTGACGCGATCCGCCTATTTTTTTTCACCGGGTTTCGTCTCCCCGACATTCTTGGGGACCGGCCCGGCCGGCGCCAGGGCCGTTCCCGCCTTGAGGGCAGGGTTGTCCCGGACGCTGGCGGCCACCACGAATTCGTTGTAATCCAGGGCCGTCAGCTTGAGGACTCCGCCGCCGGCGGGCCTGACCCAGAAGGATTGCCCGTCGAATGACGTCATTCCCACCGGAAAGAGCAGGACATCCTTGTGTTCGGGGCTGCGGACTTCGCACCTGACACTCATCCCGGGCTTCATGATGTCCGGCTCGAGTCTTTCCATTTCGATATCGACCCGGAAGTAGTGAGACTTTCCCCAGCGCCGGACGGGCTCGGCGCTCTTGGAGATTTCCCCAATAACGCCTTTGTATTGTTTTTCCGGGTAGGCATCGAGATGGAGATCGACGCTTTGCCCGGTCTTGATGCGTTGGATGTGGGTTTCGCTGATCCAGGCCTGAACCATGAGAGACGTCAAGTCAGGGATGGTGGCCACGGCGAAGGTGGCGAAAACCGTGTCGCCCACCTGGACTTTCCGGCCGCTCCACTCGTCCACGGCGTAGATCAGCGCGCCTTCAGTCCGGGCGATGAGAGTCAGGTCGTTCAGGCTATCCCTCAGCTTTTTCAGCTTGGCTTCGAGCTCCCCGACCTCGATGGCCAGGGTCTTGATCTGACTCTCGATCCCGGACAGCTTGACGGTCCTGTTCGTCCTGGCGCTCGCGATGGAGTAGTCGCTCTTTTTCCTCTCGAGCTGCTTGCGGTCATACTCATAGTTAGATTCGAGTCCTTCGGGAATCGACGCGTCAAGCGCCTTTTGCCGGTTGTCGTTTTCGGCCTTCATCACCTCCACGTCTAACTCGAATTTCTGGTTTTCGTACTCGGCTTCCTTCCGGGTTTTCTCTTCCAATTTCGCCTTCAGGGAATCCTGGGCGGTCTCGATGGAGGAGGCGAGATCGGCGGTGTCGAACCTGACCACGGGGTCGCCGGGTTTTAGGGATTCGCCTTCCTTCACCATCCACTTGATCTGGACCCGCCGGTTTTCCGTGATCGGAACCTTGAATTCCTCCGATCGGAGAGCGGCCAAGCTTCCGGTGAGAACGACGACGGGCTGGAAGCTGCCCTGTGTCACGCGCTGGCCGGTTTCGTTGGGGCCGGGCGGGCGACCGTTACGGGGCAGGAGGAAAGCGAGAGAAAGTGCGAGGATCAGAACGAGGACGGCGGCAAGGGCCGGGACCGCTCGGAGGCGCATACCCGGACGTCGGGCGGCCTTTCCTCTTTGGCGCGGTTTCGAATCAAGGTTTCTGGGAATCATAGATGATCTTCCCGTCTTTCAACGTGATGATCCGGCCTGCGTAGGCGGCGATGTCGTTCTCGTGGGTCACCATGACAATGGTCTGGCCGCGCCCGTGGAGCTCCCGCAGCAGCGCCATGATCTCGTGGGCGGTCATGGAATCCAGGTTGCCGGTTGGTTCATCGGCCAGGATGATATCCGGATCGTTGACCAGGGCCCGGGCAATGGCCACCCGCTGGCACTCCCCGCCGGATAGTTGGGCCGGCCGGTGATTTATGCGTCCGGAGAGGCCGGCCAATTCCAGCATCCGGGCGGCCTTTTCCAGGCCGGCAGCCGTGCGGACCTGAGAATACTTCAAGGGCAGGTAGGTGTTCTTGAGCGCCGTGTAGCGTGGCAGTAGGTTGAAATTCTGGAACACATATCCCAGGTGCTTGTTCCGGGTGAAAGAGAGCTCGTCGTCGTCGAGGTGGCTCACTTCCTTCCCGTCAAGGAGGTACGATCCCTCTGTTGGCTTGTCCAGGCATCCCAGGATATTCAGCAAGGTTGATTTCCCCGACCCGGACGGGCCCATCACGGCCACGAATTCATTCCGCCGGATGCGCAGGTTGATCCCGTCGAGGGCGCGAACCGTCGTCTCTCCCATCTGGTAGAATTTTTTGAGGTTGGTCAGTTTGAGCATGCCTCGACCCCGCAAAGGCAGTGATGGATATCAAGTATGGAAATGAAACGGAATGCCGAATATCGATCGGCGCATCGTTCCACTTTGAGCCCCCAAGATCGAAGTTCCTATCCAGCCTGCGATTATATCGCCGCTGGAGATAAGCTGCAAGGAAAAATTTGCCAGCGGACTAGCCCACCAGCCGAACTTCACCTTCATATACTCGGTTTCGGCCCAATAAGTTGCGGCTGGAAGCTCTAAGCCGGTTGCTTATCGCCGGCCGCCTGCCGTTTTCGCTTATAAGCCCAGTAGAGGAAGCCCGGGATGCCGATGGCCACCCAGAAGAGGCCCATCACCGAATTGATCAAGGGGAACCTGTGGCTGAGGAACCCGGAGATGTCCGAGTAGAGAGTGAAGAAGATGTACACCGCGGCGAACAGCATGAACAGGATGGGCGTCAGCGGAAAGCCCCAGACCTTGTAGGGCCGGGGATGGTCGGGCATCTTCCGGCGGAGGACAAAGACGCACAGGGCGCCCAGGAGATAAGAGATCCAGGAGACGAAAATGACCTGGTCGGTGAGCTGGTCGAAGGTGCCGCTCAGGACGAGCACGGAAGACCACACTCCCTGCCACAGGAGCGCGTTGGCCGGGGTGCGGAAACGGGGATGGACGCGGCTCATGGACCGGAAGAACAGCCGCTCCTGGGCCATAGCGTAATACACCCGGGCGGCCATCATCATGATGCCGTTGGTGGCGCCGAAGGTCGAGATCATGATGGCCACGGCGATGAGCGCCCCGCCCCAGTGCCCCAGGAAGCTGCCCACCACGTCGGTGGCCACCAGATAGCTCTGGCCGGCCGCCTCGGCGGCCACATACTTGCGGCCCATCTCCTCCACGGGGATGATGTAGATGTAGGCCAGGTTGACCAGGACATAGACGACGATGACGATAAGCACGGCCGTGGCCAGGGAGCGGGGCAGGTTCCTCTGGGGATTCTTGATCTCGCCGGCCATGTAGGTGACGTTGATCCAGGCGTCGTAGGCCCAGAAGGCGCCGGCCATGGCCACGATGAACATCAGGAAGACGGACCCATGGGCCAGGTCGGAGCCCAGGGCCGACTGGGTGAAATTGCCCAGGTGCCCGCTGCCCAGGGCCAAAACCAGGATGACGATGGCGGCGATGGCCAGGACCTTGAGCACGCTGAAAATGACCTGGACCGCGCTGCCGAAGCGGACGCCCAGGTAGTTGACCACGGTCAGAAAGATGATGAGCCCGATCGTGGCCAGCTTCAGGCCGAAGGACTTGAAGGGCGTGATATTGCCGATGAAGGGCACCTGGAGGGTGACCGTCTCCCAGGCCGCCGGGAGTCGGAAGAACTTGACGAAATACCCCAGAGAGTCGGAGAAGACGTAGGCGATGGAGGCGATGGAGCCGGTCTGGATGACGGCGAAGGTGGCCCAGCCGTAAAGGTAGCCGACGAAGTCGCCGTAGCTCTTGTTGAAGTAGCCGTACAGGCCGCCGGCCTCCTGGAACATGCTGGAGACCTCAGCGATGCTCAGCGTGCCGAAGAGGGTCAGCACCCCGGCCACCACCCAGACCAGGATAAGAAGCTCCGCGGAGGGAAGCTGGGAGGCCATCAAGGCCGGTTTTTTGAAAATCCCCGAGCCGATAATCGAGCCCACCCCGCAGGCCACGGCGGCGACGAAGCCCAGCTCACGGGCGAGCTCGAGGGGCTTTTTGGGAGGCTCTTGAGCCATGCTAGGCACCGATTATAAGAATTCTGCAAGGGCAAAGCAAATGGAGACATCGAAATGAACGGCTTGAAATATAATAAGGAGGCTATTAAGCTTAGGAGGCAATTCTCTTAATCATCGGGGCGAGGTGTCCGCTATGAATTACAAACTGAGTCCGTCTGACCTGACCTTTCTCTATGATTCCTGCAAGCACTGCTTCGCGCTGAAAGTGAAGCATGGGATCAGCCAGCCCTCGATTCCCCTGCCCGGTGTTTTCAGCGCCATATCCGCCCTTCAGAAAAACTTCTATTCGGATAAGCGGACGGAAGTGGTTTCTCCGGGCCTCCCCCCGGGGACCGTCAAATATGGCGAATTGAAAGTGCGGTCGCGTGACCTCTCCCTCCCCGGCTCTTCGAGCTTATGTTCTCTCAGCGGGCGTTTCGATATCGTGGCCGAGCTTGACGACAAGACCTATGCGGTCATGGATTTCAAGACGGGAAACCCAAGTGACGAGAAGGCGGCCATGTATGCCCGCCAGTTGCATGCCTACGCCATCTCCCTGGAGCAGCCTGGGCCGGATGCACTTCGGCTCTCCCCGGTTTCCAAGCTGGGGCTGCTCTATTTCACCCCGGACTCCTGCGACCGTCCGGATGCCTCAAAGCAAATTCTCAGCGGCCCCCTGAAGTGGATCGAGGTCCAAAGAGATGATGCGGCCTTTTTGGATTTCTTGAGGCAGGTTGTAGAACTTCTGGACGGCCCCCTGCCGCCTCCCGATCCCGACAATTGCAACTGGTGCAAATACCTGGTCCAAACAGCTCAATGGGCAGGACTGAAGGGCGATCGAAAAACCTCGGCGGGGACGGCCGAACCCCCGGCCTGTCCCCAGTGTCAGGGTCCTATGAGCCGAAGGACAGGCAAGCGCGGAGATTTCTGGGGATGTAATAAGTTTCCCGAATGTCGCGGGACAAGAAATCTGTGAATTAGCGGAGTCCTGTTCGCCGAGATGAAGCACATTCTTTTTATGCTAGAAAAAAAAAGGAGAGGGGAGAACATGGTCCATACAATTTTTCTCTTGGTGGGCGCCGGCCTGACAGCCCTTTGGGGCATCGCTCATCTCTTCCCCACCCGGTCGGTCGTGGAGGGGTTTGGGAATATCAGCGCCGATAACAAGCGCATCATCGCCATGGAATGGATCGTGGAAGGCGTGGCCCTAATTTTTATAGGAGTCCTTGTCTCCGTTGTGACCCTCATTGACCCGTCGAGCGCCGTCTCCAGGGCCGTTTACCTGACCAGCAGCGGCGGGTTGGTAGTCCTGGCCGTCGTTTCACTTTTCACCGGCTTCCAGGTGAAGCTCTTCCCCTTTAAATTATGTCCCTTGATATTTACGGCATCAGCGATATTGATCATATGGGGCGGATATCTGTAGGCTGCTTTAAAACTTATTTGTCTCGCTTGATGGCCGATACTTAAAGGTTCATTGGTATTGTGTCCCCCTTTTTGGATGTGATACTCTGCTGCGCATGAACAACGAGAAGGAGAGGCCGGCCGCCGGGCAGGGCGTGGGGTTCGTCAAAGGGCTGGGCGTTCTGAGCGCCACCAACATTGTCATCGGCTCGATGATCGGCTCGGGCATTTTCCTGGCGCCCTCGATCATGGCCGGCTTTGTGGAGAATACCAGCACTATAATCTTGCTGTGGATGGTGGGCGGCCTGCTGACCGTTATCGGCGCCCTGAGCCTGGGAGAACTGGCGGCGGCCTACCCCCGCGCCGGAGGTCAGTACGTTTTCCTCCGCGAAGCCTTTTCCCCGCTGTGGGGTTTTCTTTACGGCTGGGGCTTGTTCTTCATCATCCAGACCGGGTTCATCGCCGCGGTGTCCATCGCCTTTGCCAAGTACCTGGGCGTGTTTTTCCCGGCCCTGGGCGAAGGGAACGTCCTCCTAGCCCTGCCTATTAAGTTCGACCTGGCCTTCATTCACTTCTCCTACAGAGTCGCCATATCCTCGGCCACCCTGGTGTCCATCGCCTGCATCGCTTTCCTGACCGGAATCAACATCCTGGGCATCAAGACCGGGGCGTTTGTCCAGAATATCTTTACTATCGCCAAGATGGCGGCCATCTTAGTGCTGGTCGGAGCCGCCTTTGCCCTGGGCCGGGGCGACTTCAAGAATTTTCTGCCGCTGCTCAAGCCGAAGCTGGGCCCGGTGGCCTTAGCGAAAAACATGGTTCTCTTTGCGGCCGCGGCGGTGGCCATGTCCAAGGCCCTTTTCGCCTATGACTCCTGGTACACGGTGACTTTCGTGGCCGAAGAGGTCAAACGCCCCAAGCGGGATATTCCCCTGGCCATGCTCCTGGGCACGGGCGCCGTGACCCTCCTCTATACCCTGCTTACGGCCGCCTATCTCTACATAGTCCCCATCGCCGAGGCCGGAAAAATCGTGGAGAACCGCATTGCCAGCGTGGTGGCTGAAAGAGTGCTGGGCTCGCCGGGCCTGACCTTCATCACCCTGGCCGTGCTCGTCTCGACCTTCGGCTGCGTCAACGGCCTCATCCTATCCGGAGCCCGGGTTTACTACGCTATGGCCAAAGACGGCCTGTTCTTCCGCAACAACAGCCGGCTCCATCCCAACTACATGACTCCCTATCTGGCCTTGCTCTTCCAGGGAGTCTGGTCGGTCGTCCTCACTCTGACCGGAACGTTCTCCGACCTGCTGACCTATACGGCCTTCGCTTCGCTCCTGTTCAACAGCCTGACCATTGTCGGCCTGTTCATCCTGCGCTTCAAGAAACCTGAGCTGGAAAGGCCTTACAAGGTCTGGCTCTATCCCGTCTTACCCCTGCTCTATTTGGTGATTGCGATATTTTTCATCGTCTTCATCATCATCGGCGACCCGCTAAACTCAATCAAAGGCTTGGTGCTGATTGGGATCGGCGTGTTCGCCTATCTCTACTGGCGGCGGAAGTCTGGCCGGCGACCGATCACATCATTAAAATAAGGTGACAGTCATCCAAATACCATAATTGTTCAGATGAAATTTCGGTAATTAGATGGCTGTTACTTTTTTTATAATCAGAAGTGGATGATCATTCCAGCCACAGCGCTGAAACCGCTGAAGTCGATATTAGCCGTCCTGACATCTGTGGTGCCAGAGCCGGAGGGGACAGTATCATTAACCAGAATGACCGGAAAGGTTCCTAATGGCAACTCTGTGAACTTATAATAATACAACTTCCCGTTTTCTGAGCTATGGCCTCCGTAGGAATCAGAAACTTCTATCGAGCCTTTGAAGCCGCCGATGCTTGCATATCGTCCCTGACCTTCAAAGAAAAGAGAGATGGCCGGCAACAACTTGAATTCAAGCCCTATTCCTCCGTGAAACCCGAGGCCGCTCGCATCGGTTTTAACGGTGTAGAGATTCCATGTGCCTGCTGCCGATATGCGGAAATCATAGGACATCTTGGTGAGGTAGTAGCCGAGGCCGGCGTGGAAATTGATATTCACCATGGCGCCCGCCGGCAGGGTGAAATACAACCCCAGGCGCAGAGGGACAGCGCTGGCCTGGGGAGTTGTTTTTACGCCAGCAGCAACCGGCCCAAAAGTGACCGTGCTCTCGCTTGTTCCCTGAAGATAGCCCGCGCCAAG
>JBAVVA010000149.1:0-17439 GCA_049697055.1 Candidatus Aminicenantales bacterium | reverse complement strand
CGGCGTCGAAGACCCGGCCGTTGCGGGTGATGAAGGCGCCTATCCGCGCCCCGCAGCAGCTGAACCGTTTGGAAATGCTGTCGGTGACGATCACGTTGTCTTCCAGGCCGGGAAGCTCCAGGACGCTCTTATGGACCAGCCCATCGTAGACGAATTCCTTGTACACCTCGTCGCCGATAAGGAACAGGTTGTGCTTCTTGGCCAGGGCCCCCACCCGGTCCAGCTCCTCGGCGGTATAGACCGTGCCGGTGGGGTTGTTGGGGGAGCACAGGATGATGGCCCGCGTCCGCGGAGTGATACGGGCTTCGAACTCCGAGGCGGGCGGAAGCCGGAACCCGTTCTCGGCCTTGAGGGTCAGGGGCACGAGCTTGACGTCGGCGATCGAGGCGAACCCGTTGTAGTTGGTGTAGAAGGGCTCGGCCACGATGATCTCCTCGCCCGGGTCGGCCACGGCGCAGAAGGCGAACAGGACGGCCTCCGAGCCGCCGGTGGTGACGATGACGTTGTCCTCGGTCAGGGGGATCTTGTAGGAGCCGAAGTAGGCGGCCACGGCCTGGCGCAGCTCGAGGAAGCCTTGGGCCGGGCCGTAGCTCAGCACCTTCTGCTCGAACCCGTGGACGGCGTCCATGATGGGCTGGGGAGTGGGGATGTCCGGGTCGCCGATGTTGATGAAATAGACCCGCAGCCCTTTGGCCATGGCGGCGTCGGCCAGGGGCTTGAATTTCCTTATGGGAGAGGCCTGGATAGTCCGGCCGCGGCGGGAGATGTCCATGTATAAGTCCTCCAAAAAAATATTAAGTTGGAATCATTGTATAAGCAGGCCGGGCTTATTTCAAGAACAATGCTGCTAAAATTTCGGCGGGTCGCCAAATTTCTGCGTCGGGCCGTCCAATTTTCGGTTAATGTTCTGGGGTCGCGTCTACACTTTCCACTTTCTAACTCTGTCTTGAAAACCATCCGTGCAGAAGCAAAAAGTGTAGACGCCACCCCGTTTCCCCCGTCCTCCTGGAAAAAAATTGTCGCCCGGTCGAGAAGAAGCTTGCTCCGGAAAGAGCTTTCTGTTATGTTTGACCTCGGCCCATGAAGCCGAAATGATGGTGGACCCGGCCGCGCGGATCATCAGCAAAGAATCCTGGGGCTCCTATTTCCTTTTCATCGTGGAAACCCCTCTTGTCGCCCGCCGGGCTTCGCCCGGCCAGTTCGTCATGGTCAAAGTCTCGGACACGACCCATCCCCTGCTCCGCCGGCCGCTCAGCATCCACAATCGAAACGGCAAGGAAATCGAACTTTTCTTCAAGATAGCCGGAGAAGGCACGGCTATCCTCAGCCGGAAAAAAGCGGGCGAAACCCTGGACATCATAGGCCCCTTGGGCAAAGGATTTGATCTGGCGCTGGCCGCGGAAAATGGACAAGTAACCGCCAAGGCGGCCTTGGCCGTGGGAGGCGGCCGCGGCATCACCCCGCTCCTTTTTCTGGCCTCAGAGCTGGCGGCTGCGGGCCGGCCGGTCAAGGTTCTCTACGGCGGGAGGACAGTCGCGGACCTGCCGCTTCGGGACAGGTTCAAAACGGCGGGGCTCGACCCGGCCTGCTCCACGGACGACGGGTCGCTCGGTTTCAAGGGGCTGGTGACCGAGCTCCTGGCAAAAGAGCTGAAAGCTTCGCCGGCCGCCGCGATCTACGCCTGCGGCCCGGAGCCCATGCTCCGAACGATCGCCGGGATAGCGGCCGCCGCCCGAATCCCGGCCCAGCTTTCCCTCGAGTCGCAGATGGGCTGCGGGTTCGGCGCCTGCTGGGGCTGCGTGAAAAAAATCCGCCGCAACGGCGAGGAGTCCTGGGTCAAGGTCTGCGAGGACGGCCCTGTCTTCCCTGCCGAGGAGGTCGTCTGGCCATGACCGACCTTACGACCGATCTCGGCTTTCTCAAACTCAAGAACCCGGTCCTGGCCGCCAGCGGCACGTTCGGCTACGGCCCGGAATTCGAGCCCTTCCTCGACTTGAACAAGCTGGGCGGGTTCGTGGTTAAGGGCTTGTATTACGACCCGCGGCCGGGTAACCCGCCGCCCCGCCTGGTAGAGACGGCTTCAGGCCTCATCAACGCCATCGGCCTGCAGGGGATCGGTGTCGAGGCCTTTGCCGAAAAGGTCCTGCCCCGCCTGCAGGGGCTGGACACCGCGGTCATCGTCAATGTTTGCGGGTCAAGCGACGAGGAGTTCGAGGCCGTGGTGAAATTCCTTGACGGGCAAAAGGGCATCGCCGCCTACGAGCTCAACATCTCCTGCCCCAACGTTGAGAAAAACGGCCTATGCCCGGCCCTCAGCCCGCGCCACACCCGCGACCTGGTGCGGCGGGTCAAGCGGGCCAGCCGGCGGCCGGTCATCACCAAGCTCTCGCCCAACGTGACCGACATCGTCGAGATCGCCCAGGCTGCGGAGGAGGCAGGTTCGGACGGCCTGTCGCTGGTCAACACCTTCCTGGCCCTGGCCATTGATCCCGAAACTCGGCAGCCCAGGCTGGCCAATGTCTATGGCGGGCTGAGCGGGCCGGCCATAAAGCCCCTGGCCCTGCGCCTGGTCTACCAGGCCGCCTCCCGGGTCAAGATTCCGGTCATCGGCCTGGGCGGGATCATGACCGGCGCCGACGCCCTGGAGTTCCTGATCGCCGGGGCCACGGCGGTCCAGGTCGGGACGGCCAACCTCATCGACCCGCAGGCCGCGCTCCGCATCATTGCCGAGATCGAGGACTACGGCCGCCGACACAATCTGGCCCGCCTGACCGACATCTGTGGCACGCTTAAAACCTAGGGAAGTCTTAAAGGCAAAGGACATTCGATAACGAATAATATGGCACGACCTTTATCGGAGCAGAGGGCCTGGGGAAGGAGCGAGGCGCCATGAGCGGTTTAGCCCAGAGATTCCGCGGCGTTAAGAACCGCGGCCAGGCGCCGAGCCCTCCCACAAGCCCTCATGCATAGCAAGGAGTTAGGTCATGAATCATACCACCGCCGCCTTAGCGTCCGCGCTCGCCGACCGCATCATCATCGCCCTGGACGTGAAGAACAAAGCCGAAGCCCTGGCCCTGGTGGCGAAGCTGCCCCGGGCGCGTATTTTCAAGGTCGGCCTGGAACTCTTCACCGCCGAGGGGCCGGCTCTGCTCGGCGAGCTCCGGGCCGCCGGAAAGCAGCTTTTCCTCGACCTCAAGCTTCACGACATACCCAACACCGTGGCCCAAGCGGTCAGGTCCGGAGCCCGGTACGGCGTGCAGTTGATGACGCTCCATGCCTCGGGAGGCGCGGAGATGATGGCCCGAGCGACGGAGGCAGCCGCGGAAGCGGCGGCCAAGGAGTCCGTGCCCCGGCCCAAGCTTCTGGGAGTCACCGTCCTGACCAGCCTCAAGGACGATGAGCTCCGGCAGATCGGGTTTGCCGACGGCGCCGCGGCCCAAGTCCTGCGGCTGGCCAAGCTGGCCAAAGAGTCGGGACTGGACGGCGTCGTCTCCTCGGCTCAGGAGATTACAATCGTCCGGAAGGAAACGGGGAGCGGGTTTCTCATCGTCACCCCTGGCATTAGGCCGGCCTGGGCGGCGGCCGACGACCAGAAAAGGATCATGACCCCGGCCGAAGCCATCCGCCTGGGCGCAGACCATCTGGTCATCGGCCGGCCCATCTCCCAGGCTCCCTTGCCCCAGGAAGCTTTTGACAGGGTGTTAGAAGAAATTGCCTCCCTAAAAATAGATTTTTAGGGGAGGCTCTTGAAGCACAGGAACCAGTCCAGGCACTTGTAGTCCTGGCCCGCTCCATCCACCCTCTCCTGGGCCTGGCCGCACGAGCCGGGCGGAGGGAAGATGACCTTGTCGCCCGGAGGCCAGTCGGCGAAGTGGCCGAGGGCTGAACCCGCCCCGCGCTCCTCAAGATTCCAGGGCAAAATCGACGGCGGCCTCGGCATGAATCAGGGTTGTGTCAAATAACGGGACCGGGCTGTCTTTTTCTTTAACCAGGAGGCCGAGCTCCGTGCATCCCAGGATAACGCCCTCGGCGCCCGAGCGGGCCAGGCGTTCCATGATCACCAGGAGCTGCTTACGGGAAGCCTGCTCGATCCGGCCCACGACCAGCTCCTGGTAGATCACCCGATGGACGGTCTGGCGGCCCGTGGGATCGGGCACCAGGACGTCGAGGCCGTGCTTCCGGCTCAACCGTCCTTTGTAAAAATCCTCCTCCATAGTGAAGCGCGTCCCCAGCAGCCCGATTCTTCTGAGGCCGCGGGCGCATATTTTCTTGGCCGTCGCATCAGCGATATGGAGGAGGGGGATGCGGACAGCGGACTCGATGTCCGGGGCGACCTTATGCATGGTGTTGGTGCACAAGAGGATGAAATCGGCGCCCGCCGCCTCCACATTTTTAGCGGCGCGGCTCAGGATCTGTGCAGTCTCCGGCCATTTTTCCCTGCGCTGCAGGGCCTCGATCTCCGCGAAATCCACGGAATACAGGACGCACTCCGCGGAATGGAACCCGCCCAGCCTGATTTTAATCGTTTCGTTGATGATACGGTAGTACTCGGCGGACGATTCCCAGCTCATTCCGCCGATGAGGCCGATGGTCTTCATGCTTCGCTCCTTTCGATGACCGTTATGTGTCAAAGGCGCTTGGAACGGCCTTTTTTGATCCTGTCTTCAAGCCATCCGATTTTGATGTGCGATTTCTGGTCTCTGGGGGTGTAAGGCTTGATGTCCAGAAGGGGAGTTCCCTCCAGCATATCGATTCCCGAGACCTTCAGAATATTCCCTTCCCGCTCCAGGACCCTGACTACAGTCAAGCCCAGGGGATTGGGGCGGTGGGGGCTCCGGGTGGAAAAGACTCCTCGGAGCTGATCATCGAGGAAGGGTTTCGTGTGGAGCTGATATCCTCTTGACTCATGAAAGACATAAATCGCCATAACATGGGAAAAGCCTTCCACGTCCTTGAGCCCCCTTTCATATTCTTTGAAGATTTCCAGCTTTCCCCGGACCTGGTCGAACCCTTGGGGATCGGAGAATTTTCTGACATCGATATCTTCATTGCCGGTGAAGGGAGAATGGATGATTCCGATCGGCTTAAATTTGAATTCCACGATTTTTAATCCTCTGTTTTCTTTCGGCCGTGTCGTCATCGTATCGCTCCCTAAAAATTGGCCGGTATCCGGTCAGCTAAGCTTTTTCCTGGCTGTCAGGACGACGAATCCACCCCGGCCGAATCCGCTTCTCGGCTCCTCTTCATGCTCGATGTCCGGAGGCGGTTGGAACAGCGTCTGAAAGACTTCTTCATATTCCAGGTTGATTTTCTTCAAGATGGAAAGGATTTCTTCCGGCGAGGGCGGGTGGAAAAACTTTCGGTGGGTAGCGTTTCGGGCATAATACAATCCCCACTGGCTGTTTTTATCGATAAACCCCAAGATCAACACCCCGTCTCGTTTTAACGTCCGGGCCGCCTCTTTTAAAAAAGATAGAATATCGGCGACGAATTCGATCACAAAGATAATTTGGACGAAATGAAAGGATTCATTCTTGAAGGGCAAATTCTCCCCGAGTCCCTGGACGGACTGGACTCCCCTCTTTTTGGCCAGCTTGAGCATGTTGATGGCCGGATCCAGTCCAAAGCGGACGGCCAGGGGGGCGGCAAACCTTCCCGTTCCCACGCCTATTTCCAGCCCGGTCCCGGTTTGCCCAGCCTTTTTCAAGGCGGCCAATTCCGACAGGTACAGGGCTCGATGCGTGTCAAACCACTTATCGAATTCCTTCCAGGTCTTCTGGAAATGCTCGACGATTTCTTTTCGCATCACAGGATACTACGGCCTGGAGACCATATGGCTCCTATTGTCTAATTTTATCATGAAGTAAATATTTCCCTCGTACTGAACTTCAACCAACTTGTCATCGTCTATCAACTGATCGACCAGGCCCCAGCCAGCTCCTGCCTTTTGTAGAAATTCACGGACAGCTTCCTCTCGCATGGGATGCACGGCCGTAATGCTCAGCAAATCCTCCTCGACATGGCCCGTAAAGGCAAAGGCGTTTCCTTCGTATCCGATCAGGTATTCAACGGGAAGCGACTTTCGGCTGAAAACCTGGAAGGCCATGTTGATGCTGAATTCCGTGGGTGGTCGAACCCACTTTTCCGCGGGCGGCCTGATGGGAATGGCGATGTAGCTCTTCGTTGGCTTTATTTTGACGATGAAATCTGAAATTCTCTCAATCTCTTCTTGGTGATCGTTGATCCCCTGAACGAGCATCGTTTCCGTTGTCAGCTCGCCTTCATAATCATGACCAAAATCCAATATTCCTTCCAATATCTGGGTCAGTTCCAGAGAGCCGTGTGGCCTGTTGACCCTCCGCCAGACATCCTGGCCCAAGGCATCGATCTTCAGCGAGACCCAGTCGGCCTCGGACAAATCCCTCCTGACATTTTTTCGCCACAACAGCGAGGCATTAGTGATGACGGCCAGCCTCGGTCCCAGAGTCCTAAGATGCCGGATTTCTTGACCAAGATTCCTGTCCAAAGTGGGCTCGCCGTCTGGAACGAAAGACAAATAATCAATCAATTCTCCGTTCTGCCTGGCGTCCTTGGCCTTTTTTTCGACGTCATGGAAAATCCTAACCGGGTCATAGAATTTGCGCCTCGCGACATGCATTTCCACGGTCCTACCAACTTGACAATAGACGCAGGAATAGGAGCAATGCTTGGGAGGGATATTATTTATTCCCAGGCTTTGACCCAGACGCCGGGACGGAACGGGACCAAACGCCGTTGTTTCGATACCGTCTCGCCTGGGCACGTGTCGCCATTTTTCGATTGGACGGATTTTCATAGCCTTACTCCCGCGGGCTTCCTGCACCCGGCCCGATGGGCGATCATAGCTCTCGCCGTGTGGGCCGTAATGTCCTGAAGGGAAGTTCTTTCGAGCACATCGATTCCTAAAACCTTGAGAATCGGACCGATAAGATTCCTGGCCTCTATCATCCGGGCTCGAATTCCCGGGAGGGCGGACGCCAGGCCGATAAGGATAACGGGCCCTGCTCGGGCGAGCCGATTAAGCTAGAAGCCGGAGATCTCGATAACCTTTCCCGTCCCCATGGGAACAAAACCCTCGCCGAACGCCTTCCTGAATAGGCCGATCGCCTTGTCCCCGGTGCAGTGCGTGGCGCCGCACTTTTCGACCTTTAATTCCTTGAACCGGGCGATAATTTCCTGCAATTCGGCGTCCGAATTATTCCCGAGGTGAAAACCGCCGAAGACAAGGTAAATCGGCTTGTCCAGAATCTCTTTGGCCCGCTCGAGGATATTCACGATGCCCTGATGAGAGCATCCGGTGACGATGATGAGCCCACGGGGAGAGTCAACGATTAAAGACTGCTCCTTGATCTTGTCTCCCATCTCCCCGGTGAGATAGACATTGCGGCAAATTTCGACGGGTTTATCCACAGTCTGGGCTTTGGCCTTCAGGTTTTCCACGCGTCGGCCGAATCCCTCCGGAAAGGAGATCGGGAAGTAGACGGTGACATTCGGATTCCTCTCCAGGACAGCGGGCAAGCCCCCTGTGTGGTCGCCGTGGTTGTGGCTGATGACAACCAGCTCGACCTTTTTGAGATCGACGTTTAGGACGCTGATGTTATGCATCAGGATCTGGGGCTGGGTTCCCGTGTCGAACAAGATGGTTTTTTCCGTTCCCTCGATCAGGCAGGAAAACCCCCAATCCGCCCTGGTCCCTTCTTGGTGAAGGTAGTTGTCATAAAGAATAGTGAATCGAAACGTCCGCTCCGGCGGGGCGCCGGCGGCCTTCGAAGTCCGGCTCCCCTCCGTCCCCAGGGCAAGGCCTGAAACAAGAACGACACAAAGCATGGCCGGGATTCCAAGAAGAAACTTCATCGGCGCCTCCTTTCTTATGTCTTTCGATAATTCTTTTTCCAGGGCGTGCTCTTTTGGTAGAGATGATCGGCCAGGGCCCGGCGCAAAGTCTCGGCCGCCAACTGGGCGCAGTGAACGTTCTCCTCGGGAAGCCCGCCCAGGATCTTCAGAATCCCGGCAGCGCTCACCGCACCCAGCGCCTCGGCAAAGGATTTGCCGGAGGCCAGCTCGGTGGCGACGCTGCCGCAGACGATGGTCGTTCCGCAGCCGTCTGTCTGAAATGCGCACTCGGTGACCTTGTCGTCTTTCACCTTGAGGAACATCTCCATGGTGTCCCCGCAGGGGCCCTTGATCTTGGCGTAGCCGTCCGGCGTCTCCATCCTCCGGAAATTTCGCGGGTTTTGCCAGTGGTCGATGACGGCCTGGGAATAGATTTTTTGAACCTGGTCCATGATCTGCTGTTGCAGCTCGCGGGTGAATTTTTCGATGTCGTCTTCGCTCTTGGTCATTTTTCTATTTAACCTGTTCTAGGTCAAGAAATGCAAAAGCGAGAGCCACATTTTTCGGATTTCCTGAGCCCCGGAATTCTCCGTGTATTCGACATAGGGAATTCCGCGGACGACAGAATCCAGAACAGACTCATCGAAAGGGATTCTGCCCACTACGGGGATAGATTGGACTTCGCACCATTTCTCCATCCGGCCTGAATTCTCGAGGTTGAGGTCGTATTTGTTGATGCAGCAGGCCGCCTGGATTTTGAAATGGCGGGCCAGGCTGACAATCCTCTCCATGTCGTGAAGACCGGAAGGAGTCGGCTCGGTCACGACGAGGGCCAAGTCCGTCCCGGCCAGCGAGGCGATGACGGGACAGCCGATGCCGGGCGACCCGTCCATGATGACCAGATCAAGCCCTTTTTCCTCGGCGACCTGTCTGGCCTTTTTACGGACTTCGGTGACCAGCTTTCCCGAATTTTCCTCGGCGATGCCCAGGCGGGCATGAATGAAGGGGCCGTACTTGGTCTTGGAGACATACCACTCGCCGGATAGGCGCGGCTCCAGGGCGATGGCCTGCACGGGACAGACGTGAAAGCACACTCCGCATCCCTCGCAGGACAGAAGGTCGACGCCGACTTTCCCCTCGCCGCTTTCTGTGAGGGCCCCGAACCGGCAGGCCGGAAGGCATAGGCCGCAAGCCGTGCACGGGGCGGTGTCTATCCGGGCCTTCTGGCCGCTGGTGAAAACGTGCCGTTCCTCGACCTCCGGCTGAAGGAGAAGATGAAGGTTGGAAGCGTCCACATCGACATCGGCCAGGACGGCGTTCTGGGCAAGGGCGGCGAAGCAGGCGGACATGACGGTCTTTCCGGTGCCTCCCTTTCCGCTGATGACGGTGAGCTGTTTCATGATACCTGCTTCCTGATGTTCTGGAACAGGTCCAGAAACTTCTGGCGGTAGGCCGGGAACGCATCGAGGATGGTTTGTCCTCGCGAGTAGGCCTCGGCGATCTTCCGGTCAAAAGGGATGGTCATCATCACTGGTATTTGTTCCCTGGCGCAGAAATTCTGGATCTTCCCGTTACCGCCTTCCTGGGATGCCCTGTTGATTACGACACCGCAGGGAATGTTCATCTTTTTGGCCGTGGAGGCGGCCAGCTCCAGGTCGTGAAGACCGAAGGGAGTCGGCTCGGTCACAAGAAGGCAGAAATCGCTGCCCTTGACCGACTCGACGACCGGGCAGCTCGTGCCGGGCGGGGCATCGAGGATGATGGTCCGTCCTGGGTCCATCTGCTTTTTCAAGGCCCTGATCAAGGGGGGTGACATGGCCTGGCCGATATCCAGTCGGCCCTGGGCAAAAACCACCGTCCCCGCGCGGCCGGACTCGACGACCCCGATCTTTTTTCCTACCTCTTTGATCGCTTTCTCAGGGCACAGGAGAGCGCAGCCGCCGCACCCGTGGCAGAGCTCGGAGAAGACGAGGACGGCACCCTTCACGACCGCCAGGGCATTATAAGCGCATACCTGGGCGCATTTGCCGCAATACGTGCAGAGGGCTTCATCGACCTCGGGCACTGGAGTGCAGACATCCAGGCTCTCTTCGATCCGGGGTCTTAGGAAAAAGTGGGCGTTCGGCTCCTCGACGTCGCAATCCAGGAACTGAAGGGGATAGCCCGCCGGGAGGGCCAGGGCCAGGTTGACGGCGACGGTCGTCTTGCCCGTCCCCCCCTTTCCGGAGGCCACGGCGATGATCATCGAATGTGCTGCTTATCAGGTCGCTAGGGCCAGGACCTTGCCCTGGAATCGGGCGGCTCCCTGCTCGGCGCTTATAAAGGCAAAGGTGGACGATTGATAAATAGGCACGGACACTCCGCCGAACAGGGGGTCCGGGTGCTGTCCGGCGTGAATCACTGCGGTAAAAGGATTAGTGCTCTTTTTCTCCGTCACATTTTCCTCCTGAGTCAAAAAGCTGCGATTTTATTTATTGACCCTATGGAGCCTGAATGATTCATGGAATCGAGCCGCAGCTTTTCCCTGGCCTCAACACTC
The DNA here is from genome assembly GCA_049697055.1 of Candidatus Aminicenantales bacterium. Lineage (GTDB taxonomy): Bacteria > Acidobacteriota > Aminicenantia > Aminicenantales > JAFGAV01 > JAFGAV01. The sequence continues at coordinate 7,028 of JBAVVA010000149.1, read as the reverse complement.
AAGCCCTCATCGTTATCTAACCCCGTCGGCATGTTCCGCCCGACGAGCAGGGCGGCGCCTCGCAACGCTCGTCCTTTCCGCAGCATGTTTTTCCTTTAGGAGAGGATTGCCCCATCCGCACTGCCGCGGGTGAGGAGATCATCTTTTTCAGATTTCGGCTCCGGCAGTGACCGCAGGTCAATTCTGGGGCGAGGCCTGCCGATCGGACCAGGACCTCCGTGACGCGGCCGCAGTCACGGCATTGATATTCATAAATAGGCATGGCGGTCAGTCAGCCCGGGTCATTTTGGCGCCGCAGCTGGGGCAGGCCCTCTGGTAGCAGGGATTCCCTCTCTCGTGGGGGACTCTGGCGCCACAGGCCGGGCAGACACAAGAACCTCCGAGCCCTCTACCCAGGCCACCTTTCCGGCCCAAGCCTCCTCCTCTTCCCAGGCCTCTTCCTTGTCCTCCTTGTCCTCCTTGTCCTCTTCCTTGCATGTTGGCCTCCTTTGGTTATTAGTTGTAGGACTCCATGACCTTTTTGTCTTCCTTCATCAGCTCTCCCGCCAGTTCTTTCATTCTCGCATTTTCCCAGAAGGGCAGTTTGGCGTGGACGTCCAGGTACTTGAGGGGAATAGGATGGGTGCCGACTACAACGGGGAGGCCATACCGCTCTTCAATAAATTGCTTGAATTGACGAATCCGTGGACAGGGGGGGTAACCGACGACCAGGCCGGTGGCCAGGTGGATGACCTCCGCCCCGTTTTTTTTCATCTCCTCCGGTACGTACTCGACGTTGCCGCCCGGACAGCCGCCGCAGTAGGAATATCCGACCACTTCCACGGCCTCCTCCTTGGGATAAATGGCGAACCCCCCTACGCGCTCGCGGAGGGCCCGAAAGCACTTCCCTCCGCCGCAGGACTGGTAACGACCGCAGATGATGATTCCGATCTTTTTCATGTGCTGCTCCGTTGGTCGCCATTCGAGTGTTGGCGACTGTTCATGATCCGGTCTACGATTTCCTGGAAGGCCCGAGAGGCCTCCGAGGCCGTTAGGGCGTCGGCGAACGGCTTTCCCTCGTCTCCCGAAATGACGATCCGGGGATCGATAGGAATTCGGCCTAAGAAGGGGACGCCCAATTCGAGCGCGGCCGCTTCTCCTCCTCCGGTCTTGAAAAGGTCGATCCTCCGGCCGCAGTGCGGGCAGGTCAGGCCGCTCATGTTTTCGACGATCCCCAGGATCTTGAGGTTGAGCTTCATGGCGAAAATCACGGCTTTTCGCGAGTCCAGAATCGAGACTTCCTGGGGCGTTGTCACGACGATGGCTCCGGTCGCCGGGATGAGCTGGGCTACCGACAGAGGCTCGTCTCCTGTCCCCGGAGGCGAGTCGATAATCAGCCAGTCGAGGTCTCCCCACTCCACATCGCCGAGAAACTGCTGGATTATCTTCATTTTCATCGGACCACGCCAGATGACCGGCAGGTCGGGGCTTGACAGGAGAAAGGACATGGAGACCAGCTTCAGGTTATCGTTGACCTGGACGGGCATGATGACGTCGGAGGAGACATCCATTTTCTTTTCATCGACGCCCAGCATCTTGGCCAGGTTTGGCCCATGAATATCCACGTCCAGCGCCCCGACTTTTTCGCCCCGCAGGGATAGGGACAGCGCCAGGTTGGCTGCTACCGTGCTCTTCCCGACGCCGCCCTTGCCGCTGAAGACCAGGACCCGGTTGTGAATCCGGGTCAGCCTCTTTGAAATTTTGGCTTCTTCCTCGGGGACGGCCATTGATTATCTTCTCTGGAGCCAGGAAAGGGCTTGGCGAACGGTACATTTTTCCGCGCTGATAACACGGATCCCGGCGGATTCGAAGACCCGCTGCGCGTTTGGCCCGACCTGTCCGGTCAGGACGGCCGAGACCGCCTGGCCCGCGGCAAACTGGGCGGATTGTATTCCCGCGCCATGCCCGGCCTGGGCATGGGGATTGGCGAAGGCTTTGAACTCCATGGTCTTCGGGTCGACGATTAGAAAGTAGGAGGCCCGGCCGAAATTGGGATCGACCTCAGCCTCCAGGTCGGACCCCTTGGCGCTTACGCAGATTTTTCCTTCGAGAGGCGCTCCCCTGCTGACCTCTCCCGGGGATTCTCCGTGGCGGCAGGATCCCTCGTCATGCCGGCCGTGGTCGCATAAATCCTGGCCGGACTCGAGCTCATGGCGGAGATATTTTATAATCACGTCGTCTATCCGGCCCTGAACGCCGATGACGGTCTGGATATTTTTTTCGGCAAAAAGCCCCTGGGCGCGCGGGCCCATGCCCCCAGCGATTATGGTGTCGACACCTTTTTGAGAAAGATAAACAGGAAGGAAACCGGGCTCATGTCCAGGATTTGGAATTTCCTCACGTTCAATGATTTTCCCCTCCTGGGTATCGACAAGAGTGTAGGACGGGCAGCGCCCGAAATGCGCTGAGACAAATCCATTGTCTGTTGAAATCGCAATCTTCATCTGAGACTCCTCTGTTCTAACCTTCGGAGGCGGTGCGGATTCGCCTCATCACCAAACGGGATCTATGTTTTCTTTCCTTCCAAAGCGGCCATTTTCTCGGCCAAACGGTCCAGATGCCGGCGCAGGTCCTGAGACTGCTTTCTGAGTGAACGAAGCTCCTCTTCCGTCGAGAGTCGATCAGATCCTTGACCCTGAACTGAGCTGTGCGGTTGCTCGGGAGACTGGGCTGCTTGTTTAGTCTGAGGCAGGCCCGTTCCTCTTCCTCGATCCGTAGCTGCCCCCCCGCCCATGCCAAAATGTGGAGGAACATCGGGGCCGCTGGCCTCTTTAAATTCAGCGCCGGACATGTAGCTGCGGGCGGCATTCTTGATACTCCCCGTAACACCAACGATAACCTTCAGGCCCGCGGCCTTCAGGGTTTGAAAAGCATTAGGGCCACAGCTCCCGGTCAGGACAGCCTGCACGTCCTTCCCGGCCACGAGCTGAGCGGCTTGAATCCCGGCGCCGCCGGAGGCGTTGATATAGGGATTTTCTACGGCTTCAAATTCCATCGTCTCGGGGTCGACAATCAAAAAATAAGAACAGCGGCCGAAGCGCGGGTCGACAGAACCGTCCAAGTCAGGGGCTGAGGCGGAAACGGCGATTTTCATTTCTTTTCTCTTTCCAACTCCTTAATCCTCTGCTCAATCGCGCTCATTTCATCCTGAAGCTGCTGGGCTTCTGCCTTCAGGAAATCCAGCTCCTGTTGCGGGGTCAGTTCGGCCGCTCCCCAGGGGTCATGGGGAGTGGTGAACCCTGGCATCGGAAAGCCCGGCTCGGGCGAGAACGGCATTCTTCCCTGGCTCCAGGCGAAATTCATCTGCGGCGTAGGCCACTTTCCATGCATCAAATATTGAGCGCAGGGGCCGAGGCCCGAAGGGCTTCTGCCCTCCCAGCCCGGCGAATACCCGAAGCGCATCCAGCCCGGCAGGCCGGTGAGCTCGTACATCCTCCTGTGCCTATTCCTCATCTTTTTTCTCCTTCCCCGCTTTCGCCAGTTGCTTCAGCCTAGCCCTAACCTGCTCGAGCTGCTCCTCAAGAATCTTGGCCTGATTTTCGAGCATAGCCTGTTCCTCCTCCCGGCTTGGCGCGTAGAAGGGCGACCCATAGGGAAAATATGCTCCGGGATACCACCCCGCCCCATAGGCGCCGGGCGGCCAGCAAAACCAACCTGCGCGTCCCATTCCATATGGCATGGCCATCACCTCCTCGTCCCGCGGATGCGGGAAATTTCAGTCCTGCGGTTCCTGAGGCTTAGAGGCCCGAAGAGACCGGGTCAAGCGGTCGGCCGTAATAGGGCGGCGGGACCGTGAAATAAGATCCGGCTCCGGGAGAGTACGGATAGGGCGCGGCCGGAAAATAGGGGAATCCTCGCAACCGGCCAAACCACGGATTCCACAAACCCCGGCCGCGGCCAGGACCGAATCCACGTCCCAATCCACGGCCTAATCCCCGGCCGAAGCCTCTGCCGAAGCCGAAGCGGGGTCCAGGGTGCATGTAGCCCGGCGCCGGATATCCGGCGCAGTAGCCCATCCCGCGGCCCGTCCTCGGTCCAAAACCCCAGGGCCCAGTTCGATCGCCTGCTGGCATTTTATTCACCTCCGGAATTATTTGTTTTATTAATCAATTCGAACCTAGCGGCATTTTTCGCACAAACCCAGGAATTCGATGTTGTGATCCTGAATCAGATAATTGTGCTTTTTTGCCAGAGTCTCTTCTGTTTTTTTTACCAGCTCTAGCTCTTCCTGGACGAAGTCGCGATAATCGATAATTTTTCCGCATTTGGTGCAGATGAGATGATGGTGATGATCCTTCTTGTCCTCGCTCCTGAGCTCGTAACGGCCCTGTCCGTCGCCCGAAGCGACTTTTTGAACAAATCCCAGCCGATAGAGCAGTTCCAGAGTCCGATAGACGGTCGTCAGCCCGATGCCTGGATACATGGAATATAGAGCGGCGTAAATTTCCTTGGCGCTCATATGTCTGGAGGAGCGACTCAGGAGGTTGAGAATGACTTCACGGGGGACAGTCCAGCGAGCGCAATGCTCATGAAAGCGATGTTGCCACCTCATTTGCCCAGGCATCCGCGTGACTCCTTAAAGTTAATGATAACCATTACCAATAACAATATAAGACGCAAACCCTCTGTTGTCAAGAGAAAACTTGCTTGCTTGCTTATTTACTGCGCGTCGCCGCCAGCGAGTCCGGCCGGGGCGAGGAAGCCAGCCTGGCCATAGCTTCATAGAGCACCGGGACGACGATCAGCCGCAGCAGGATGGCGAAAAAGAATCCTCCGATGTACACAACGGCCAGCGGCCGGTGGAGCTCTGCCCCCGTGCTTACGATTAAAGCCAGCGGCAGCACGGCCACGATCATCACCATATCCGTCATGAAGATCGGCCGGAATTTGGTCAAGGCTCCCTGGACCACCGCCTCTCGTAGAGAGATCCCCTGATGCCGGAAGTCGTTGATTTTGGCCACCAGAATAACATCATTCTGGACGCAAATGCCGAAAAGCGCGATCAGTCCGATCGTCGAGGAGACGTTCATGGTCTGTCCGGCGATGAGAAGTCCGAGGATCCCCCCGATGAGAGTGGAGGGAATGTTGAAGATGATCAGCAGGGCCTGCCAGATATGGCCGAAGGAGGAGAAGACAATGACGAAGATGATCAGGATAACGATGAGCATGAGAAGAGTGAGATGCTTGAGCGCCCGCTGCTGGCTTTCGAACTGGCCGCCGAAGGTCACAAAATAGCCTGCCGGAAGGTTGACCTGACGGTCGATCTTTTGCCGGGCTTCATTGACGAAACTTCCGATGTCCCGCTTGACCACGTTGCAGAGGATGATCTTCCGCCTCATCATGTTCTCTCGGAAAATCGTCTGCGGCCCTTCACCCCTCCGGATGTCGGCCAACTCCGAGAGGGGAATCCTCTCGCCGTTCGGCGCGTTGATCAGGAGATTCTTGATCGCTTCCTCGTCGTTCCGGTATTCCTCGGGAAGCCGGATGAGGAGTGAAGTCACGCGGTCGACTTCGTAGACGTCTGTGGCTTCAATCCCGTTCAGGGCGGTCTCGATCGTGTCCGCCACCTGACTCACCGAGATGCCGAAAAGCGCCAGCCTTTCCCGATTCAAGCGAATGATGAGCTGGGGGACGCCCGTTGTCTGCTCGATCTGAAGGTCAGCCACGCCACTGGTTTTGGCTATGACATTGCGGATTTCCTCGATTTTGTCGTTGAGGATATTGAGGTCGGGCCCAAAAAGCTTGATCGATAGTTGCCCCTCGGTCCCGGTCAACATCTCGGCCAGCTTGTTGGCAATAGGCTGTTCGAAGATGTAGGCGATTCCCGGCAGCTTGTCCAGCTCTTGGCGCATGGTCGCAGTAATTTTTTTGAAACCGCGCTTTCTTTTTTCGAGCGGAAGAAGCTCGACGAGGTAATGGCTGTGATTGACGGGATGAAGATGCTCCGAGCCCTCGGCTGTGCCCGTCGTCCGGGAGACGGAGAGGACTTCCGGAAAAGAGAGAAGTATCTTTTCCACGCGCATCCCCATTTTGACCGATTCCTCCAGGGATGTTTCGGGAAGCATAGTGGTCGAAACCAGGAGCGAGCCTTCATCGAGGGGCGGGACAAATTCCTTTCCCAGGAAGTTATAGGCGATGAAGGCGCCGAGGATGAGTAGGATAAAAACGGTCATGATGGTTTTTTTATGATCAAGAGCGGTGGCCAGTAGGACCCGATACTTCTGAGTGAGGAATTCTATGACGGGATTTTTTCGATCCTTGATGTGTTTTCCGGTCAGGAAGAAGAAAGCCAAGATTGGCTGGAGGGTGATGTTCAGCAGCATGGCTCCAAACAGAGCGGCAGCCACGGCAAAGGCCGTTGGCCGAAACATGGCTCCTTCCAGGCCCTGGAGGGTTAAAAGCGGCACAAAGACCAGAATGATGATCAGGCTGGCGGAAAAGAGATATTTTCCCACTTCCTTGGCGGCTTCTGCCACGAGCGCCTGGGATGAAGCCCGGTCTTTCTTCTCCTTGAGCACCCGGAAAATGTTTTCAACCATGATGATCGAACCGTTGGCCATCTTGCCGATGCCGATGGCCAGCCCTCCGATGGACATGACTGTGAGGCCGATGCCGAAGACATTCATGAGAACAAGAGCGATGAGAATAGAGAAGGGCATGGTCAGGGAGGCGATGAGCGAGCTGCGCAGGTTCCACATGAAGAAGATCATGACCAGGACGATGAGCAGCGCCCCTTCCAGGATGGAGACCTCGACGTGGTTGATGGACTTCAGGATCAGGACCGACTGGTCATAAAAGGGCTTGACCTTGATTTTCTCGGGGAGGTCCTTGGAGATGCTGGCGATTGTATTTTTGATGTTGTGTATGGCGCTCAGGGTGTCTCCGCCGTATTGTTTTTCGACGGTGACATAAACACTTTCCTTGGCGTTGTGGCTTCCGGCTTCCCGCCTGAATTTCGGGCCGACCTTGACCTCGGCCACGTCCTTGAC
>JBAVVA010000148.1:0-8923 GCA_049697055.1 Candidatus Aminicenantales bacterium | reverse complement strand
GGTATACGGTCCAGGGCAGGGAAGTGCTTGCCTCGGACCCCTCTTTCAAGCCGCCCGACTACGGCGAAGCCTGAGCAAACCGCTGTCCTCAAATGAGAAGTATTTCTTTTTAAGCCTTAAGGGTTATTCGGCTTGGGTGTTGGCCTCGCTCGCTGGCCGGATTTTTTACGCCCTTCCTTGCGCCCTTCTCGGGGGCTGCGCAACTCGCCCTCCTTCGGAAGGCTCAAACATGCTCGCCAGCCGGCAGAAAAATGCCGGAAATCCTCGAAGAGCGCTTCAGAAGGGCTAAATCCGGCCTGATGCTCGCTCCGGCCAAAACCCAAGCCGTTTTTTCTTTCCTAACAGGGGGCTATCACTTGTTCGGGCATACTTCCCCCAGATGTTGATTTTCGTATCAGCGGGTGGTAGCATTTGACATGTGGAGACAGCGGCCATGAACGAGATCGAAGAGCTGGCCAAGCTCGACCTCAAAAGTCTGCCGGCCCTGGCTCCTGCTCTCTATGATGACCTCCACTATAAGGTCCTCAAGAACCTTCACCTCGAGCTGGGCTCGGGGCCCATCCTTTTCCTGCTGTCGCCCTCCTACTCCGTGCTCAATCCCCAGCCCAGCGATGCGGTGAACGACTTTCTCAACAGGAACGAACCCCTGCTCGATTACCTGAAAGAATCCATCATCCAGAACCTGGCCGCCTATTCCGTCCTGCTCGACGTCAACAGCTATTTCATCGAGCAGAACAATCACCTGGTCCTGGCCCGCCTGCGCGAGCGGGATTCCGGCGGCCGCCGGTTTGAGATCAAGTTCTACACCAATTCCCCCATGGAGCTGATGACTCACTACGAGGACAAGATCTACATCGGCCGGGACTTTGTGGACCTCTTCAACTTCAACAGGAAATATTTTGGCCTGAAGGACCTCATCAGCTCCCTCAAGGAGCAGACCGGCGTGTTGATCGACAAAGCCCAGGAGTGGCTGAAGAGCCCCCTGGAGTACAAGTCCTTTTTCCAGGAAATCCAGGAATCGGTCAACGAGCTGGAGTCGGAAAGCGCGCTCATTCTGGAATCGCTCCCGCCGCACATCGACTTTCAGAAGGCGAGCGGCAAGGACCTAGTCGACATCAACGCCCAGTACCGGGCCATCAACCACTTCCTCATCGAGCTCCACGACGAGGTGGGCGAATTCGCGAACGTGCTCCGCTACAGCCTGGATAAAGATTTCGTGCGCTACGTGACCAAGTACAAGAAGGAGGTGACCAACCTCATTTCCTATTTCAATATCAAGATCAACGGCCTGCTCGTGCACAAAATCCAGCGGGCCAGGGCCAAGCACAGTTAAAAAAAGGCGCCCCTCGCGGAGCGCCTTGAGCCTGTGTCGTCCTGTCTTCAGTCTTTTTCATCCTCCCCTAATTTTTCAGCGACGATGATGTCGCCGTAGGTCGTGGTCAGGCTGATGAGCGGCTTTCCCTTTTCTTCCTGAAAGGCCTTGAGCACGGACTGGCCGTCATTGGACTTAAAGGAAGGCGGAAAGGGCAGCTCCCAGCGGATTTCGCTGTTACGGGTTTGGGACTCAAAGGGGAACCGGCCGCCGGCCGGCCAGGCCAGCCGGATGGGGCAGTACTCGCCCTGGACGCGGAGGTCTCCGGCCAGCAGCCCGGGCTCTAGCCTCAGCCCGGCGTGCCTCAAGGAGACCGTCGTTTTTCCGGTGAAATCCGCCAGGAGGACATCCTGGTAGGAGGTGGTGACGGAGATCTCCGGACCCCCCAGCCGCCGGCCGACCACGGCCAGGTTGTGGCCGTTGACCACGAGCTTGCCCTTGACGTCCAGGAGCTCGGCCGTGCCGTAGTTGTCGGTGATGTCTACGTCCCCTCGGATGGCTTCCAGCTTGATGTCGGAATGATGCCCATCCACCCGAGCGCCTCCCACCTCGGTCAGGGTGATGGGTTCGTAAGTGGATTCGACCTTCACCGTTCCGGCCAGGCGCAGGCCGTTCACCTCGGAATGGGGAGCGGTGATGGTCACATTGCCGGCCACGTCCTCCAGGCGGACCGACCCGTAGGAGTGGTCGATCTGAACCTGCCCCTGGGCCTGGCGGACAATCAGGTCGGCGTGCCGGCTGCGGACGGAGCAGTCGGAGGCCACCCCGGCCACGTCCACGTCCTCATAGCTGTTCGCGCCGGAGAATTTGCCCCGGATGTCCCGGGCCACAATTTCGCCGTGCAGGTTGGAAACAATCGTGTCGCCGGTGAGAACGGTTTTAACCGTATCGTAGGAGTTTTGGATGGTGACTTTCAACCCTTGAGGAACGGAGATGGTGAAATGGGTCTCGAAACGGCGGTTTTTGACTTCATAGCGGTTGGTGGTGATGAGCACCCTGAGGCCGTCGTCCTGAGTGATGAGCCGCAGGGCTTCCGCCGTCCCGCGGGCTTCAGCTTCGTTCCTCCGCCAGATTTTTTTGACCAGGGTGACGCTGATTTTGTCCGTGGCGCTGCCCTGGACCTCCACGCTTCCGTGGGCATTCACCACTTCCAGGGCGGCAGCCGGGGAAGGCGTGAGCTCCTTTGTTTCCTGGAAGGTGTATTCCTGGCCCCATCCGGAGAAGAGGCCTCCCCATTCCCAATCCCAGCCCAGGTTCCAGTTCTCGATCTTGCCCGTCTCGGCTTGGTAGAGAATGATACCCGCGGCGATGATCAAAATGAGGAGGAAGAATTCCTTGGTCTTCATCACAGTCCCTGTTTCGGCCGGGCCGCGTCCGCTTTGGGCTCCTTCTTTTCGGCCAGGCCGAGAAAGAGCTTCCAGCCGCCCCAAGCGATGAGGATCACCGGCCAGAGGCGAGCCAGGTGGTGCAGGGCATCCACATGGAAATTGCGGAGCAGGAACAAGCCGCCGATGAGGATCAGGATAATCCCCCAGAAAAGCGGGTCTTTCGGTCTAGGTCTAGTCATGGTTGCCTCCGCTCTCTTTCACTTTTTTTTGTTTTTGCGGAAGTAGTCGGTGATGAGCTTGAGCCCGACCAGGACGATGGCCGCCGGCCAGAACTTGGCGATCTGGGCATAGGTGACGATCTCGTAGTTGGCCAACAGGAAGATGGCGCCCAGGACGAGCAGGATGACGCCCCACAGGATGGAGCCGCTGCCGGTGTCGGCCGCAAACCCTTCGCCGTTGGGCTCCTCTTCCATCTGCAGGGCCTTCAGGTTGATCCGCCTGGCCGTTTGGACAGACTCGATGAGCTGAAAAAACCAGAACCCGGCCAGCAGGATGCCGAAGAAAGGCTGGCCGCTTCCCTGTTCCTGGACAGTGACCAGGCCGGCGAAGATGAGGATGTAGATGATTCCCTTGATGTACTCCCTGTTGTAGATGGCCCCCACGCCGGGAAAGAAGCCGGCCAGCACTCCGGCCAGGCCGGGGGACTTGGGCGGTCTCTTGACGATGATCTTGTCGTTCATGGCTGAACCTCCGTTGTCATGAAATTTATTCGCTATCGTCCCGTCTCAAAGGCGACGCGTTCTTGAGCGTGACGATGACTTCATCTTTTTTAGAATTCAAGGAATCGGCCAGCGATTCCGCCTTGGCATAGAGCTTTTCGATCTTGTTGTAGCCGAGGTGGAACTGCCGGTCGATGGACTTCAGCAGGCGGCCGCCGGCCGGCGTGAACAGCAGGGCGGAAGTGAAGACAAGAAGGAAGAATGCGCCGGCCAGGACAGGCTGGAGAGAGGGTTTGACCTGAAAGAACGGGACTCGGATTCGGGATCGAGCCTTCTTTTTTTTGGAGGAGGGAATGGCCTTGAGGCGCGCCAGCAGGGCCGGACTCACCTCGACCTCGGGGAAGCGGGCCAAGCCCGCCGCGGTCTGCTTCAGGCAGTCCAACAGGCGCCTGCAGCTCGGGCAGTCGGCCAGGTGAGCCTCGACCAGCCGGCGGTCCTCGGCGCCGAGCTCATTCTCGGCATAGAAGGGAAGAAGTTCCTCGATCTTCTTACAGGTCATCGCCCTTTTCCTTGCGCTCCCGGAGAAGCTTGGCCAGTTGCAGCTTGCCCCGATTGATGCGCGATTTGACCGTGCCCAGCGGAAGGCCCAGGACGTCGGCCACTTCTTCGTACTTTTTGCCCTGGATCTCTTTGAGGATGATGGCCAGGCGAATATCGGCCGGCAAGGTGTTCAACCCCCGCCACAAGACCTTTTGTTCCTCCCGACGGAGAAGGGCGTCTTCGGGATTGTCCGTCGTTTGCTCCCGGCTGGGGAGATTCTCGTCGAAGTCGTCCCGGTTCTTCCTCTCCCATCTGGTCCGGCGGTAGGCATCGATGAGGTGGTTCCTGGCCAGGGTCAGCAGCCAGGCGCTGAAGTTCTTCTCGGTGTCGTACTTGGACAGGGAGTGGAAAACCTTGAGGAAGATCTCCTGAGTCTGGTCCTCGGCCTCGGCGCGGCTTCCCGTGAACTGGTAGGCCATGTTGAGAATTTTTTGCAAATACGCGTTGACCAGCATATCCCATGCTCCTGGGCGTCCTTCCAAGCAACTCTCGATAACCGCTTTCAATTCCACTCACTTCACCCCGAAAGACGAGATTCTCCGGCTGAAAGTTCCCGGGAGGGGCACTTTATTTTTAATCTGCACCCGCCGGCGCTTTAGCCTGATGAAGCGCTATGGGGATATGCCTGGCATAGAGAGCAAAATCGTCATCGATCGTATAAATGGCCAGGCGATACCGCACGGCGACAGCACAGATGAGGAAGTCGGTGTTTGAGCCTTGAATGCCCCTGGCTCGGCAAAAATTAAAAAAACGCGCTGCGGTGATGTAGTCCTCTGTCTGGATGGGCAAGTCGGGGAAGGCCGCCAGCCGGTTTTTCAGCTTCCGAAATTGGACCTCTTCCCGAATTCCGGAGAGAAGTTCCTGTCTTATAGGCCCGATTATATGAACGCGGTGGTCGGAGATCAGGCTTCGAAGTTCCCGGACCGGAGCGGCAGATTTCGGTTTGCCTCGGCGTAAAGCCAAAGACCAGATACTCGTATCAACGAGAACTTTCACTTCCGGGCTCGCTGCTTTTTATAGTCATAGGCAGGGTCGAACTCCACCTTCCCGAATAAAGAAAGAATTTTTTCCTGTTCCAGGCGGTGGATATAATCCAACAGCGCCTGAGTGACCGCATCCTTCTTGGTGCGGTGGCCGCCCAGCTTGACGGCTTTGCAGATGAGATTGTCCTCGATTTGAAGATTGGTCGCCATTGGGGTTTACCTCGACACATATCTTCACACATTCAATTGTGTGTTGTCAATCAGGGATTAAGGGAGGATAATTTCCTTGCCGCCGTTCAGCCGCCGCCGCTTATGGGCCGAATGCATGAGAATGGTCTGGTCCATCGTGGCCTGCTAGAGTTCCGTAGCCGAGACGAGGTCTCCTTTCCGGAGAGCCGGGGGGATGTTGGTGTCGGGATGGTTGAAGAAGGAGCGGATGTATTCCACGGTCATGTCGCGCGGAGTGATGGTCAGCTTGGTGTAGCCCGAGGGGCCGAAAAAATCGGCCTGGTCCGAAATTGGAGCCGGCTCACGATAGTCCCATCCATAACTGCCGTAAAACCTTTTCCACAGCTCCCCTTTGTACCAGGCCAGCTCGCCAAGGGGCTTGGGCGACCCGGCACAGATGCCGAACATCTTCGTCCGTAATGACGAGCCCGCGGCTTCAGAAATCCTCCGGACATGATGAATATGGTCATGGCCGTAAAAGATCGCCCGCACCCCTTCTGTTTCCATGAGCTGCGTCAGGGCTACCTGCTCGACGGCCCTGGGGTCCGGGCAGAAATCCGCGTAGTCCTCTTCGGTGAAAAGCGGGCCCCGGCCGTAGGCGGAGCTGGTGATGGACTCGTTGGTCCCGCGGGGCCAGCCGCCGATAACATGGTGAAACAAAGCGAATTTCCGGCAGGACTCCGAGGTTCGCAGCACCTGCTCCAGCCACAAACGCTGTTGCGCGCCCAGGGTCCAGTCCTCCGGCCGTGGGGGAATCTGCGTCGTGTAACTCTCGCTGTCGAGGATGATGAAGAGAGGACGCGCCGCATCGCTCCGTGTATCGCCCCAGGCCAAGGAATAATAATTCTCGTCGGGCGACCCGCCCTGGAAAAGCCCCGGCTGCGGGAAAAAATGCCGGCGATAAGCCTTGGCCCAAGCGCGGCCGGAGTCATAGCCGGACTCCCCGTCATGGTTCCCAAGACAAAGATAAATGGGGATCGTCGGGCTGAGGGCCGAGTACATTTTTCGCATCCTCAGCCAGAACAGCCGACAGGCGGAGTCGTATTCCTCTGCGGTGAGGCCGGTGTCAGGGTCTTTGAGACCCAGGCCGGCCCATTTGTATCCGGCGCCGATGCCCGTCGAATCGCCCAATATGAAAATGAGATCCGGGTTCTCCTGCGTCAGGATATAAGCGATCGTACTGGCCAAACTGAAGCCGCTCATCATCGGCCTTACGACGGATAAGGGACCCGGGATGTAATCGGGCTCTCCGAGCAGCACCTCGACGAACATGTTCACGTAATCCCCATTCAGCCGTATTTCCCGGAGGTAGGGGTCCCGGACGACACTGTCCTCCATGTCCGCATCGTCATAGGTGTGGTCGTCGCTGATGAGAATGACTTGTAGCGGCCGGGCTCTCAGGTCGAAAAGCGGCGTCCTGACGGAACGCCAGGGCGTGGCCCGCCAGCCGTCCTTGTCCCCGGCGGCGCGGTATTCGATCCGATAGCGGAAGTCCGGCAGCCCCCCGAGGCTGGAGAGAATAAAGTGGAAGCTGTCGCCGACTCCCTCCGCCGCCTGCCCGGCCAGGCCGGAGGAAAGCAGTTTCTCATCGCAGACAAGCCGGAGGTCCAGGCTCTGCCCCGACCTGGGAACCACGCTTATTGCGGCTGTCCGGTTGTCGAGGAAAACGATGCGTTCGGCGGCGTCGAAATAGGCTGGATCGTAGGGGAAAGGATAGTCGCCGTTGTAGACGCCGCGCTGCCCGAAAAGCCGATCCCAGGGCAAAGCGGACAAGCGGCGCGAGGCGGCCAAGGCTGCCGCCCCTCCGGCCGCCATCTGAAGAAAACGTCTGCGCTTCATTATTTCTCAGAATACTTTGCTGAAAGTGTTAGCAATTTTCTATCCTCATAACCTCATCGTCTGTAGATTTAAAATATTTTTAAGCTATTCAGCTAAATATAGTCAAATTCATTCAATGTCAATCAAAAATTGTCGGCTGTCGCTTATTGTCAATTATTTTCGTATAATCGAGATCATATTTACTAAGAACAATGAATTTTATGTATGTCCAACGGGCTGCAGCTATGCATGAATATCTTTCAGTTTTCGGTCAAGTTGATCCCGCAAAAAAAGCTTCAAGTGGCATCGAAGATTGGGCATCGTAATCCAATAGCAGAAAGTGCGGGGCCGGCCTGGAACCGCTGTCAACATTGTTCTTGACATTAATAATAACCCTGCTAAAATAACTGTATCTTACATTTTGGCAGGGATATATATGTATATTCATAGGACGCTCGAGCCGGTTATCCGAAAGTACCTTGATGGGCCGGAATATCTTGCCGTTGTGGGCGCTCGCCAAGCAGGAAAGACCACGCTGCTCCGTCATATTCAGGAGCAAGTCGAGGGATCCACCTTCCTGACTTTCGAGGACATTGAACTCCGCGCCCTCTTCGACAAGGACGTCAAGTCTTTCCTCAATCTCTACATCGAGCCGCACCGGGTCGTGTTCATCGACGAATTTCAATATGCCCAGAGGGGGGGCCAATCTCTGAAGTTCATCTACGACACCGTGCCCGGCAAGAAGATCGTGGTCTCAGGTTCTTCGGCCTTAGACCTCACGGTCGCGGCGGTCAAACATCTGGCCGGCCGTATCCTGTCCTTCACTCTTTATCCCTTGTCGTTTCGTGAATTCCTGAGCTTCAAAAACCCGCGGCTTTTCCGGCTCTATGAGGAGACGGCCGACAGGCAAAAACTCCAGAAGCCGGTGTTGGAGAAATTCCGAGCCCTGCTCGACGAGTTCATTGTATTCGGCGGCTATCCGCGCGTTGTTATCGCTGGAGACGATGAGGAGCGGCGAACCATTTTAAAAAACATCTTCAGCATCTATCTGTTGAGAGACGTCCGAGACATCCTCGGCCTGATCGACGATTATCAAATGCTCGGCCTGGCCAAAGCCCTGGCCCTCCAAATCGGCCGTATCGTTTCCTATCATGAGCTGTCCATTCTTCTCCAACAGAAGACGCCGCTTCTCAGGAAGTACCTCAACCTTTTGGAAAAAACATATATCCTGCAACTGGTGAAGCCGTTCTTCTCCAACAAGAGGATCGAGCTGGTCAAGAACCCCAAGGTCTTTTTCATGGACACCGGCCTGAGGAACTCGATCACCGGCGACTTTCGCTCCATCGGTCAGAGGCCCGACAAAGGGGAGCTTCTCGAGAATTTTCATTTTACGGAGTTTGTGAAGGCGAGTCGGGAGGTCAAGTATTGGCGGACAAAATCCAAAGCCGAGGTCGACTTCGTCGTGGATGAACGTGTTCCCGTTGAAGTCAAGTCGGCCCTGGCCAGACCGGCGGCGGGAAAATCCTTGCACAGCTACATCGATAAATACTCGCCGGAGAGGGCTGTCGTTTTCAACGATGAATTGTTCGAACGCGCCTTAATCGCACGAACGCCCGTGCATTTTTTATATCATTTTTCCGAATTCACGGTTGGCGAATAGGGCATAAGAATATGAACAAATTCATTCAATGTCAATCAAAAAGTACCGGCTGTCGCTTATTGTCGATTATTTTCGTATAATAGATATCCAGGACTTCCCCCAATAAGCGGCCCTAGATTTTGCTAAGTTCTTCTTTTGTCTTGATTTGCATAGGATTGCAAGTGGAAACGAGATTTTGGGGGAACTTTCTTAGGGCAAGGAGTAAAATGGGGCCT
>JBAVVA010000147.1:0-22361 GCA_049697055.1 Candidatus Aminicenantales bacterium | reverse complement strand
GGAGGCAGGGAGCGGAGCGACCGTTGGAAGGGGGAAGGCGAAGCGCTTCCCCCTCCAAGGAGGTGGGGATGCCCCTCCGCCGTGCCACCCCTCCACACCAATCACATGTTCGGAGATGCTATCGTTGACATCGTCACGCGGCCGGCGGTATATTTCGGGCGCGCTGGAGAGGAGGGATTCGACGGCTGGAGCCTGGAGCTCTTTACCGTTTCCCTATGTTTTTTATTTTAGATAGAAGAGCGGGATGGATTGAGAATGAACAAAATTTTGAAATCTTTTGGCGCCCTTGTTTTTGCCCTGGGCCTGAGCCTCTGGCCGTTCCTCCGGCTCGGGATCTCCGGGCCTCGCCCCCTCCAGGAGGACCCGTTTGAAAAGCTCAAAAAGTATTTTGAACCCGTAAACATATCGGCCGCTGACCAGAAGGCCTTGAATGAGATCGAGGCCGCCGTGGTTCTCGAACCGGATGATCCTTATTATTACAGGCTCCGGGGCATCCGCCACCGGGAAGCGGAGCAGTATGACAAATCCTTGGCCGATTTGAACCGGGCCCTTCAGCTCGACCCGGAATTTGTGGAAGCCTACGGCGCCCGGGGCGACACCTATCTTTTCAAAGGCGATTACCAGAAAGCGGTGGCCGACTATTCCGTGTTCCTGAAAAGCTTCCCCAAGGTGAGCATGGCCTATTTCCGAAGAGGGCAGGCCTATGGGCGCCTGAAACGCTATCGGGAAGCGATCGCCGATTTCCAAAAGGCAATCGAGCTCGAGCCGAAATCGATCGAAGCCCATAACAGCCTGGCTTGGCTGTTGGCCACCGCTCCCGAGGACGGGGTTCGGAACGGATTGCAGGCCATCGACTACGCCCGAAAGGCGCTGGACCTGGCCGGCGATAACAATTATTTTTACATGGACACTCTGGCTGCGGCCTATGCCGAGGCGGGCCGTTTTGAGGAGGCGATCGCTCTTCAGGAACAGGCCGTTTCGCTCCTGCCTGCGGACGTCAGCGTCCAGGACCGGGCGGATTTTAAAAAAAGGCTGGACCTTTACAAAAGGCACACCCCTTTCCGGGAATAATGATATCGAGGCGAATGGCCGCCCTGATAGAGGGCATAGCCAGACGTCCCCTATTTGTTTCTCCGGGAGATTGTTGCGGCGGTTGAAATGTTCAGCCGGCCGGAGGTCAGTGCTATCTTTCTGGCGAGTCAAGAGGAGGAAGGCGTTGCTCCAAGGAGTTGATATCTAATAAGAAAAGAAATTCGCTATAATAGACAGCATGGGCTCCAAATATTTTAAGATCCTAAAATATCCACTGATAGCCTTGTATCTAGCATTTATTGTCCTGTCTTTTTATTCGAAATTTTACAAACATCATTTAGATCTTCCAATCGGCTGTGATGAGTTCGGATACCTTCATATGGCCAAGGCCATTTCGAACGGCAGACTTTTTCAAAGCCACACAGAGAGGCCTTTTGACAAAGAGCTTATTAGCTATCTGAGAAATTCCCGATATGACTACAGGGAATACGCTCACCTTATAGGCCCACATGCCTATCACCTGGATGCAAAGAAATTTAAGATAATAAACCAATATCCTCCGGGGACAGGGCTCCTCTTAAGCATTTTCCCTTTCGACAAGAGGCAAATTGTTTTTCCTGTTGTCAACGCATTTATTCTTATATTTTGCATGTTAATTGCTTTCAAAATAAAAAACTCTGAAATATCATTTTATGACTTAAATCTTCTAGTTTTAATCGCTCTGATATTCTTTAATACGTTTGCTCTAAAAGATAATTTTTTTTGGGTAAATTCCATAGGTCCGACCTATGGTATTCTTTTGGCAGCCGGTTACCTGCTCGACAAAAAGCCCGGATTATCAATTTTATTTTTAGGTCTATCAACTATTTTTCGTATAGCTAATGCCATACTTTTTATACCTTTCTTTATAATTTATGCTTTGAAGGAAGGCCTATCGAAATTCTCTCTAAAAGATGTTCTTTTAAAACCTGGAAGGGCATCTTTTTTATTCTTGGGAGGGGGGCTCTGGTTCTATCTCGTCTATGTATGGATTCTACTAGGGAATCCATTTGCCTCCACCTATTCTTATATTGACCAGGCCTATACTTTTCAAATCAAAAATATCTTTGGAAACGCGGCATTTTATTTCAGCTTTCAGAACAAATGGTTTCTCCTGCACATCTCCATCCTCTTCCTCATAGTCGTGATGAGAGTATTCTGGAAAATTCCCGGCAAATGGATATTTATTTCGCTTGGCCTTGCGGTTTTTAACTATGTTTTTTATCTTTTGCATGAAGTGAAGATATTTTATTACCCTTTTGCTTCTTCAATCGTCATACTAGGCATACTGCTGTGCCAATTTGAAGAAAAAACAAAAAAAAAGGAATTCTCTAAAATAATAAATATTATTGGTATCCTGGCCATGCTTTTATCTTTAAACTCTTCAATTCGGGAATTCCCGAGACAGAGTTTAAGAAAAAATTTCTATGATAAAGTAAAAATATATACAGATCGTTTTTCTGCCTACGATGTCATATGGGCAGAGTTAAGAAGCGGAACAATAGAATATACTACGGGGAAGGCTTCGTTCAGGTACCAATGGGGTCCCCAAAATGTAAGAGATGATGTTATGCGCTGGTTGAAATCGCATGGCTACCGACAAGCGGTATGGGTCTCAGACTTGGATATGACTATTCAGGAAAATATTGAGAAAGATTTACTAGGTGTTCCCTTGGAATATAAAGTCATAACTAGCCATGAATTTGGGAAACTCATCGAAATCCGCTGAGAATAGACTATGGACAGTTGTTCTGAGCTTGGGCGGCCGGCAAGACAACTAGTTTTTTTTCTTATCCGCGTACCACACTCCGGCGGACATGTATTCCTTGGGGGAGAATTCCTGGATCCAGACGCGGATGGACTCCAGGGGCGCGCCGATAGAAGTGTGCACGGCCTGGGTGACCGCCGTTAACAGGGCTTTTTTCTGTTCGTCCGTCCGGCCTTCTAGAAGATGGATCTCGACGAGAGGCATAGGAGCGCTCCTTTCCGAGATTTTTCGGAAGGATTATACCACATTCATGATGCCACTCCATCTGATGCGGATAGTCAGGTTTTGGCCAGAACAAAGCGGACGGCTACGGTAAAGATGACACCGCGGGGCCTGCCGTTGATGATCATCGGCTCGTAAACCCACTGCCGTACGGCATCGATGGCCGCCTGGTCGAGCAGCGGGATCGAGCGCAGCAGCTTCCACGACACTACCCGGCCGCAAAGGTCGGTGGCGGCTTCGATAACGACCTCGCCCTGCACGCGCGCCTGTTGTGCCACCTCGGGATAGATGGGCGCCACCTGCTTCAAAAGAAGGGGCGGCTTGATTACACAGATACAAGGTTCTTCAAATTTGCCCCAAATACCATCAATTACAGGGCCCACAATTCCCTCTATCACTCTATTCGGATCACCACCCTCTACGCCGTTCGGGTCGCCTACGATATCGACAAGGGGCTCATCGACGATCTTGTAGGGGATGCAAAGCGGAGCTATCAATTTGCTGGCCTCGACATTGGGCTGGGCCTGGACAGGCTTGATGCGGGCCGCGCGCTTGGAACCTTTGCGGGCGGCGGGCGGCAGGGGCGGAGCGGTAGGGAGCGGAGGCGGCGCCAGCAGAGCGTTGGTGATTTCGACCTTGGGCAGCTCGCCGGGGCGCAGCAGTGGAATGACGATGATCATAAGCCCGAGGATGATGTGCAGGGCTAGGGAAATCGGCGCGCCCAGCGCTTTTCTCCTGAAGTTTTTTTGAGGCTTGAAGAACGATGTTTCGAACATGTTCTCCTCCTTTCGCTCTTTCCAGCCCAAGCCTTCAGAGCGTTTTCGCCTTTCTCCTATCGGCCTCATTTGGGCCTCCACCCTATATACAATCGAAAAGCGCGATTATTCCTTTTGTTTCCTGACGATAGTTGGAGGGGATAATCCGGGCGAAAACGCGCCCTCGGCCTAGATCATGGGGCTGTGGTCGGACCCGCCGTCGCCGTGGGTATAGAGCCAGTTGAGGATTTCGGAGATGCGGCCGGTGGCCAGGCCGATACAGGTGTCGGCGGCGCCATAATAGATGTTCAACGTATCACCGTCGTCGCCGATGGTGTGGCCGCAGGGAAACACCACACCGGCAACGTCACCCTGCCGTTCGTAGGCTTCGCGCGGACCGAGCACCCATTCATTACTGCGCCTCAGGCACCGGCGCGGATCATCCAGGTCAAGGAGCGCGATTCCCAATCGGTACAGGGACCCCGAGGCGGTCAGGCGAACGCCGTGGTAGAGCATCAGCCAGCCGCGCTTGGTTTCAATCAGCGGCGTGGCCAGGCCGATCCTGTTTGCGTCCCACCAGGCACCGCGTCGGGCCGCCAGCAGGAGCTGGTGCTTGCCCCAATGATACAGGTCGGGCGACTCCGCCACCCAGATATCGGCGCAACCTGGTCCGGTGACCGGCCGGTGAATCAAAAGCCAGCAACCCCGGTAGCGCCGGGGCAGGAGTGCCGCGTCCTTGTCTTCCGGCGGCATGATCAGCCGCAGTCGCTCAAAGCTGTGGAAGTCCTCGGTCAGGGCCATGGAAACCGCCGGCCCGGTCTGGGAATAGGCGGTATAGGTGATGGCGTACTTTCCCATCTCCTCGAGCCAGACAATCCGCGCATCCTCTACGCCCCACACTTCTTCCGGGTTTTTGTCCGGCTCGGGGGCCAGCGTCGGTTCCGGGTCAATTTTCCAATTATCCACTCCGTTGGCGGAGCGTGCCGCCCACAG
Source organism: Candidatus Aminicenantales bacterium (assembly GCA_049697055.1). GTDB lineage: Bacteria > Acidobacteriota > Aminicenantia > Aminicenantales > JAFGAV01 > JAFGAV01. The sequence goes on along the minus strand of JBAVVA010000147.1, from coordinate 17,552 downwards.
GCTCGAAATACCCCGCCGGTCTTCGACGCGGCAGAGCAGCAGCGTCGTGCCGTCCTTGAGCCGGACGGCGCCCGGGTTGAACACCGCATTGACGGTGTGGGGCCAGTCCGCGGCGGTCAGCAGCGGGTTGTGCGGGTTCCGGTTGAAGAGCAAATACGCCGGGGAGGGACTGTCCGTCATGTGCTTGCATCCTCACTCATAGTGGCCACGACGCGCATGGTCAGCAGCGAGCAGATCAGGGCTAGCGTCGACTCTGCGCCTTCGTTGGCATTGACGCCTTCCGGGTTCAGCCCGTCGTGGCAGCCGCCGGTGGCGTAGTCGTACAGCGGCAATCCCAGGTCATTCCTGCCCAGGAACCATTCAAAAGCACGGGCCATCCAATCCCGCCAGCGCCGCTCGCCGGTCATGCGGTAGGCCCGAAAACAGGCCTCAATCGTACTCTGAGCTTCAACCGGCTGTTGGTCGAACCGGGCGCGGTCAGCGGCCCGTTGCCAGCCGACGTGCGCGATCGGCACGAAATGTCCTGCCGGTGCGGTTTGAACCTGAACCAGCCAGGCCAGCGACTTCAACCCGACCTCACCCATCTCTTGATTCTCCATCTCCGAGGAGGCGCGCAATAAGGCCTGACTCAGCCGGGCATTCTCATAGGCCAAGGATTGCTCGAACCAGGGCCATTCCTCATGGGCGTTGGCCTTATACAGCTGCAGCAGCCGGGCGGCCAGGGAGTCGCGCAAGCGCCGCGCTTCGCTGGCGCCCGGGAACCGCTTGATGAAGGAACAGATTCCCAAAAGCGAGAAGGCCCAAGCCCTTGGACTGGAAAAAGTTTCAAGCGCGGGCAGCCCGGCCTCAAACAGGTTCATGGCCAGGGCCACGATCCCATCATCCTTCGACGCCCCGACCACCGAGCCCAGGGCCCAAAGCGCACGGCCGTGGGCGTCCTCAGACCCGGCCGGCTCAACCCAGCGCCGGTCGTATCCGAGATAATTGCGGAACCGGCCGTTCTCGCGGTTCAAGGCATAGTCGAGGAAGGCCAGATAGCGCGTCGCCAGGCGACGCAGCGCTTCGCTGTCCTGATCGACCTGCTGGGCGCGCAGCACCGCGATCAGAGCCCGGGCATTGTCGTCGGTGGTATATCCCTCGGCGAGGTTTGGCACTGTCCTTCGGGCGTGCTGCAGGATGCCGGTGTCGTCAGTGAGCGTCAGCAAGTGGGTGAGGTTCAGCTCCGGCAAGTCGATGTCCAAGGTGTCGGCATTGCAGGCCAGGCTGGGTTGGGTATGGGAGATGAGCCGTTCCTGTGACGCCCGCTCAAACGTTTGGAGGTACTGCCGGGCCACCTCTTTCCAGACCATCATTCGCCCGAAGGCATAGGCGCGTTTGCGCATAGCATGGCGCTCGGCTTCATTCTCCAGCAGCTCGAGGGAGGCCTCCGCCAGTGCGGCCGCGTCCCGGAAGGGCACCAGCCGGCCCCGTCCCTTGTCGAGCAGTTCCTCAGCGTACCAGTAGGGCGTGGAAATGACCGCCTTGCCCGTGCCCAGCGCGTAAGCCAGCGTGCCCGACACCGACTGCTCTGTGGCCAGGTAGGGAGTCACATAAAGGTCGGCGGCTCCGAGGAAACGGCACAACTCATCGATGTCTACAAACCGGTTGTGAAAGACTACGTGATCGGCGACTCCGGTGTCGCGCGCCAGGCGTTGGAGCCATAGCCGGTACTCCTCCCCCTTCTCACGCTTCACGTTTGGATGCGTCACTCCGAGTACCAGGTATACCACGTCCGGGAAGCGGCTAATAATGCCGGGCAGGGCTTTGATCATAAACTCAATGCCCTTGTTCGGCGACAAGAGGCCGAAGGTGAGTATCACCCGCCGCCCCTCAACTCCGAACAAGTCCTTGTAATAGTTAGGATCCACAAAGGGCATGTCCGGTATGCCGTGATGAATCAGTTCGATCCTATCCGCCGGCACGGCGTAGATCTCCTGCAGAAAGGCCGCCGACCGCTGGCTCATCACGACGATGCGTTCCGAAAGGCAGCACAGCTCGGTCAGCACCTGCTTCTGCGCCTCGTTCGGCTGCTTGAGCACAGTGTGCAGCGTGGTGACGATCGGCATCCGCAGCCGGCGCACTGCGATCAGGAGGTGACTGCCCGCCGGCCCGCCGAAAATACCGTATTCGTGCTGAATGCAGACAAGATCGACCTGGCCCATATTCAGGAAGTCGGCCAGCTGCCGATACTGATCCACATCGTTCTGGGCGACTTCAAACCGCACCCGATCGGGGTAAGAATACCCCTCGGGCGTGTCGTTCATCGCCGCGGCCACGCAGTTGGTATCCAAGACCTCCCGGGCAAACGACTCGCACAAGTCAGCGGTGAAGGTCGCAATGCCGCACCGCCTGGGAAGGTAGTTCCCGACGAAGGCAATCTTCTGAAAAGAGGGCTTGTCCGCCTTCATCTAGTCATCCTTCGCACCACCGAGGGGATAAGGTTTTCGTTTTTGATAGCAATAAAAGGGTGTGTATCATTATTTTTAGTTTTTCCTTCGAGCTATTATGCCCCTTTTCCCTCCAATTTGCCACTGGAAAGTTAGATGGTACCTCCGAAAAGCCCCTGGGGCAGCCTCCCATTCCTTCTTGGTGAAGAACGGAAACCGCCTCTGCCTCTCAACTCCGAGCCGGGGTCTCCGGTCATGCGGCCGAGGTCTTCGATGTCTTCATTCAACGGGGGGTGAAATCGTTTGAGGAAAACAAGAATAAGAAGAGAGCAGCCTTGGCCTTATTAGGGAAGAAGTGCAAACCGGTGCGGTCAGCTTGATTTCAGCTTAAAGCGGACGGTGACGGTGAAGATGACGCCGCGGGGCCTGCCGCTGATGACCATCGGCTCATAGACCCACTGCCGGACGGCGTCGATGGCCGCCTGGTCGAGCAAGGGGATCGAGCGCAGCACCTTCCAGCCGGCTACCCGGCCGTAGATGTCGGTAGTGGCCTCGATGATGACCACGCCTTCCACTCGGGCCTGCCGGGCGATCTCGGGATAGAGGGGGTCCACTTCTTTCAGGAGCCGGGGCTGCCTGATATCCACCCCGGCCCGGACCGGGGCCTGCACCTCGCCCACCACTCCGCCCAGGACGCCGCCGACCACACCGCCCAGCACTCCGCCCACCACTCCGCCTTCAACGCCGCCCTCCACACCGCCTTCGATGCCGATGTCGGAGAGTTGTTCCTCGGCGATCTCATCGGGGATCACGACGGGGGCCACCAGCTTGCCGGCTTCAACGTTGGACTGGGCCTGGACGGGCTTGATGCGGGCCGAGCGCTCGGAGCGCTTCTTGGCGGCCGGGGGCGGGGGGGGAGGGGGCGGGGGAGGAGGCGGCACCAGGAAGGCGCTGTAGATCTCCACCTTGGGCAGCTCGCCGGTGTGCAGCAGCGGGAGGACGATAATGACCAGCCCCAGGATGACGTGCAGGGCCAGCGCGATCGGAGCGACCAGGGCTTTTCTCTTGAAGTCCTTCTGGGGTTTAAAGAAAGAGCTCTCAAACATGTTCTCCTCCTTCCAGGGCGTGGACAACCGGCGGCCGGCGATCCCGGTCTTGACCCGGGAGGCGAAGGACGCCCAGTAATTTTCGTCCGGCTCCGGCAGGGAAAGCTCGAGGGCCGTCCTGCCCAGGCCTTCCAGAAGCTCGATTTCCCGCCGGCATTCGGCGCAAGCCCGGAGATGCTCTTCGACAGCCTTCCGGCCGTCCGGGTCCAGCTCCCGGTCAAGATACGGACCCAGCCGTTTTTTCCATCTGGCGTGTCTCATCGTGTACCCCCTGCCGGCGCCCCGGACAACGCGGCCTTGAGCCTGCGGCGCGCCCTGTTCAGCCGCGACATGACCGTCCCCGGCCGGACCTCGACCGCCCGGGCGATCTCCTTGTAGCTCAGGCCGTCAAAGACATGAAGGACAAAAACCGACTTGAGCTTGGGTGGAAGAGCCTTCAGGGCCCGGCCGAGCTTTTCCCTGGCTTCGGTCCTCTGGAGCTCATCATGAGGCGTCGAAGATGAAGAGGCCCAAGCCTGCCCGGGGACCCGGCCGTCCTTATCCCCCAAAGGCTCTTCGCGTTTGCGTGACTTGAGGTAGTTCAAGCTGGAATTAACGGCGATTCTGCGCAGCCAGGGGAAAAATTCTCGGCCCTGGTCGAAGGAGGTCAGGCCGGCAAAGGCCTTGATGAAAGTCTCCTGGGCCAGGTCGTCGGCCGCCTGATGAGCGCCCGTCATCCGGTAGCAGAGGGCGTAGATGCCCCGCTGGTACAGCTTGATGAGAGTCTCAAAGGCTTGCATATCACCCTGCCTGGCCCTGGCCACCAGGGCCTTTTCCTCGCCGTGTTCCATCGGCCTCATTCGAGCTCCCAATATACATACAACCGAGGGACCCGATTATTCCTCGTCATTTTCGACCCAATTAGGATAGGAGCAGGAAATATGCCAGGGGCAGGGCTTATTCCCAGGGAGAAAAAGGCAGAAGAACACTTTCTGGTTTGAAAGAAGTAAAGATTATTTACAGCCTTGAAAGAAGGCCCGGAGAGCGGGGATACTTCCGCTTCAAGGGTCGCTTTGCTGCTTTTGAGTTATGGTATAATATTAGCAAATCAGTACAATTCCATATTAGGAAGGTGAAATCATGATGGATCAAGTCGACGACACCAACCGGAGTAAGATCGCCCTGCTTATCGACGGGGACAACGCCCAGCCTTCCCTGATCGGGCATATCCTAAGCGAGGCGGCCAAGCACGGTTCAGTTACCGTTCGCCGCATCTACGGTGACTGGACCACTTCCAACATGTCGGGCTGGAAGAATACGCTCAACAACTATGCCATCCAGCCCATCCAGCAGTTCCGCTACACCATCGGCAAGAACGCCACCGACAGCGCCATGATCATCGACGCCATGGACATCCTCCACAGCAGATTGGCCGAGGGGTTCTGCCTCGTCTCCAGCGACAGCGACTATACCCGGCTGGCCACCCGCATCCGGGAGATGGGCGTGTTCGTCATGGGCATCGGCAAGCAGAAAACGCCCAAGGCCTTCGTCAACGCCTGCAACTTGTTCATCTACACCGAGAACCTTGTTCCCCGCGAGACGCCCGGCCATGCGCGCCGCGAAAACCAGCGCGGCGAGCATAGGGAGCGGAAGCCCAAGGAGCTCGACCCGGTGCCCCTGCTGCGCGGCGCCTACGAGATGGCCGAGCAGGAAGACGGCTGGGCCAACCTGGGCACCATCGGCTTCTATCTCCGCCAGGTGGACCCCGGGTTTGACCCTCGGAGCTATGGGTTCAAACAGCTTTCCCAGCTCATCAAGTCCCAGGCCGAGCTGTTCGAGATGCGAACCCTGGAGGAGAGCGGGCAGAACAGCATCTATATCCGGATCAAAGAAAAAGCATAGTCCTTGGACAAGATCGGGAAGTACACGATCCAGAAAACCCTGGGCCAGGGGAGCATGGGCCTTGTGTATAGGGCTCTGGATCCGGACATCGACCGCACGGTGGCCGTCAAGGTTGTCAATTTCGGCGCCGCCGGGGAGAGCCAGGACGAGGAAAACCTCCGGCTGCGGTTCCTGCAGGAGGCTAAAGCGGCCGGCCGGCTGTCCCACCCGAACATCATCGCCATTTATGACACCGGACGGGAGAACAACAATCTGTACATTGTCATGCAGTACATCGAGGGCAAAAACCTCCAGCAGCTTTTATCCGCGGGGAGGACGTTCACTCCCCTGGAAACCCTGAACATCATCATGCCCATATGCCGGGCTCTGGATTATGCCCATCAGAACGGCGTCATCCATCGGGACATCAAGCCGGCCAATATCATTCTGGACCACAAGGGCCATCCCTACCTGACCGACTTCGGAGTGGCTAAGCTGGCCCAAGCCAACCTGACCCGGTCCGGGCTGGTCTTCGGCACGCCCGGCTACATCTCTCCGGAGCAATTTATGGGGGAGAAAATTGACGGCCGCTCCGACCTTTTCTCCCTGGGGGTGCTCCTGTATGTCTTGCTGACGGGGGCGGAACCCTTCGCCCAAAGAGGGATGGAACTCACCACGATCATGAAAAAGATCCTGACCGTGGTCCCCGACCCTCCCTCGCAGGTCAAGGCCGATGTTCCTCGCGGCTTTGATGTGATCCTCAATAAAGCCCTGGCCAAAAGGCCGGAGAAAAGATACCAAACCGGCCAGGAGATGGCCATGGCCCTGGAGACGGTATTCGAGGAGGCCTGCAGCACGCTGCTCGTTCGCCTGGACGACCGGCTCAAGCCCTCGGCCCGGCCCAGGCCTGACGGCCGAAAATTCTTAACGGCTGCTTCCTTCATCACCGTCATTATTTTGACGGCGGTGGCCGCTTTCATATTCCTGCCTAAATTGTTCAAGGTCCAGGCGACCCGTCCCCAGCCCGAAGCGGAGACAGCGGAAGTTCAAAACCGTCCCGGCCAGATATCAAAACCGAACACTTTGCCGGAGGGGTCCGAACAGACCGCCCATAAAGCCGCTTCCGGCCAGGCTGAAGGCCAGACTGCCTCTAAACAGCTGGAAGCGCCCGAAAGCGCCGGGCAAGCCGGCGCCTCTGCCTCGTCCGGTCAGGTTGCCGGCCCCTCTCAGGATATCCCGGCCAAGGCACCCCAGCCGGCCAAGCCCCAAAGCAGCTCAGAATTAAGCCAGGCCCAGATGAAAGAGGAACTGCAGAAGCAGGCCGAGCTGGGGAAAAGAGTTGCTGCCGGAGCGGGCCTTTACAGCCGGGGCGATTTCGCCGGCTGCTTGAAGGTCATGAAGGAAGTCTTGACTGCGGACGAACAGAACGGCGAGGCGCGGCGGTACCGGTACCTGGCCTCGACCGCCCTGGCCCGGCAAGATATCCTGAACCTCCTGGAAAGACAGCGCCTAGCCGAAGAGGAGAAGGACCTTCCCTCCCTCCTTCAGGACTTCGGCCCGGCCGAGCTGGTCCGTCAAAAAAGAGATGAGACTTTGCTGCTTTTTAATTACTACGATCAGATTCTGTCCGTTCATTCCAACATTTCCCTGACTTGGCCGGCGGCCGGGAGGGCGGAAGTTCGCTTCGGCCGCCTGCTGACGGCTGTTTACAAGAAGACCGGCGAGCGCAAGGTCCTGGCCGATTCCGTGCAGGTCTGGTCCCTGGAAAAGAAGGGACGGGAATGGAAGGTCACCCAGGTCCGGGGCCAATGACCCCCGGGGCCGCCATGATTTATTCGTAAGGAGAGCCGCATGAAGAAAAACATCATTTTGATCCTGGTCCTGAGCGTAGCCGGCCTGGCCGCCTCGTCCTGCATTGTGGCCATAGTGGACACCTCCGACCCGGGACGTTTCCCCGGCCTGGGAGAGTTCCGCCGGACCCTGCCTTTCCAGGCCGGAGGAACGGTCCTGCTGGAAAGCTCCGGGGGGGACATTGAAATCTACGGCTGGGACCGGAGCGAGGTGGAGGTTGTGGCCCGGAGCGCGGGCTCACTGCAGCCGGGCTTCTATTGGTTCGGGTTCCCCGGCTGGAACGAAGCCAGGTCCAGGGTTTCGGTGGACCGCTTTGATGACCTGATCAAGATCAAGACGCGGGCCGAGGAGGGGAGTGACAAGGGCCTGGATTTTCTGCTCAATGTGCCGGTGTCCGTCAACCTCAACCCCATTCACTGCCGGGAGGGCCATATCCTCTTGTCCGGCGTTTACGGCAAAGCGGTCCTCGATCTGCGGAAGGGCGATGTCCGGGTGGAGAATTTCTCGGGTTCGCTCGACGCCTCGCTGGGCCGGGGCAAGGCGGAGGTGGAGCTCCTCGACCTGCGCAAGGGGGATGAGGTCAGGATCATTTCCACGGCGGGCGATATCGTCCTCTACCTGGAAAAAAACGCCAGCGCCCGGGTCGAGGCCAGCTCGTCCCTGGGCCGGGTGGAATGCGATTTCGACCTTGGCCAGAAGCCGGCCGACCAAAAAATCAAAGGGCAGCTGGGAGACGGCAAGGCGCTCGTCTCCCTAGCCGCCGTCCAGGGCCGCATTTCCATCAAAAAGATTCAGGATTAGGATCCTAATCGGTTTCACCCCAAGGCGGGGCCGGCCTTTGGCCAGAAGGAGAGTCTGCCATGGATGAAAAACGGAGTATCCTCGCCATCAGCCTGGCCCTGCTGGCGGTGATCGCTTTGGCCGTCGGCGTCTATCTGCTCTTTTTCCGTGTCAAGCCGGTGGAGGACCTGAAGAGCGGGACGACCCCGGCCAAAGCGGGAACCGTCGGGACCGAGACGGCGGGCGCCATACCCGTCTTCCCCCCCACCCCGCTCAACGACAGCGACGACTTGATACGCAAACTGACCAAGGAGCTGTCTTCCGACCCCCGACTCGACTCCTGGCTGCAAACCAAGGACATTATCCGCAAGTTCGCCGCCGCGGTGGACGCCATTGCCGAGGGCCGCAGCCCAGAGAAACAAATCGACTTTTTCGTCCCCCAGGGAAAATTCCAGGTCCTGAAGAAGGGCGGCCGTGAGATTATCAACCCGGTCTCCTATGAACGCTACAACCCGGCCGCCGAGGCTTTCGTCTCTTTCAACGCTCGCGATTGCGTCCGTTTTTATAGAGGCCTGAAGAACCTTATCCAGGAAGCTTACCGGGAGCTGGGCTATCCCGACCGAGATTTCGACCTAACGCTCCGCAGAGCTTTGATCGAGTTGCTGGAGACGCCCGTCGTGGAAGGCGATATTCTTGTGGAGAGGAAGGTTAAGACCTACGTGTTTGCCGACCCGAAGCTTGAAGGCTTGAGCGAGGCGCAAAAGCATTTTCTGCGCCTGGGGCCGCTGAACGTATCCGCCATCCAGCTCAAGCTCCGCGAGATGGCCCTGGCCCTGGGCGTTCCGGCCGAGGACCTGCCCCGCCGACCTTTCCGGTGACATCATCGAGCTCCCCCTTGATTTCCAAGGGTTGATTTCCAAGAGGGCCGTCCCAGCCAAACGGGTCTTCCCGGTCAAAGTCCGGGACAAGATGCTCCTCCGCCCCGTAGGCTTCGGCTTGGGCGAAAATAGTTTCGAACCCCAATTCCTGGGCCTTGTCCAACACCAGCCTGTACTCTTCCGGCGGGAGAGGCCGGCGGAGGTCCTCCGGCGGCTTGAAAACGGGATGGTATTGGCCCATCAGGCTGAGGCAGACCGGGGGGGGTAGGTGCTCTCGAACCCAATTCAGGATCTGGATCGAATCCTGGTGCTGGCCCGGCAGCACCAGATGCCGGATGATCAGCCCTTCCCGGGCTATCCCCGTCTCGTCGAGGATGAGGGCGGGCCTTTGGCGGTGCATCTCCTCCACGGCGCGGCAGGCCTGGAGGAAATAATCGGGCGCCGAGGCCAGCCGCTGTGACGCTTGGGGGGAGAAGTATTTCAGGTCGGGCAGGTAGATATCGGTGATCCGCTCCAGCTCGGCCAGGGTGGAGGCTATCTCGTAGCCGCTGGAATTCCAGACCAATGGAAGGGCCAGGCCCTTCCGGTAGGCCAGGCGAAGGCTCCGCAGAATGGGAAGCAGAACATGGCCGGGCGTGACGAAATTGATGTTCAGGGCGCCCCTGGCTTGCAGGTCGAGCATCAGGCCGGCCAGCTCCTCGTCCGTGACCGGCAGGCCTTGGCCCAGCCAGCTCAATTGATAATTCTGGCAGAAAAGGCATTTGAGGCTGCAGCCGGAGAAGAAGATGGTGCCCGAGCCGCGGCGCAGGGCTGAGCCTAGCGGCTTATGGACTGGCCAGTCCTCGGTGCCGCTCAGCACCGGCTCTTCGCCATAGTGGAGAAGGCCCCGGGCCAGCCGGGCTTGGACGCCCGCGCCGCAGAAACCCAGGCGGCCGGCGGCCCGGTCGGCCCCGCATTCCCGCGGGCAAAGCCGGCAGTCGGCCTCGTGCCGGGCCAAACGCTCCAGGGCTTTTTCGATCGCCTGAAGCTTACGCTCAATGTCCATCCTATTTTTTTTTGGCCGAGCGGGCGATCCGTGAGGCCAGTTCTTGGAGGGAGGGATGTTGGAGCGCAGCGTAATCGGTCAGGTCGGAATGGAGCGGAGTCAGGCTGACATAGCCGCGGCGGACTGCCTCCAGGTCGCTCTCCCCGTCCCCCACCAGCCTTGGTTTTCCCAGCCCGATCCAATAGTAGGTGCGGCGGCGTGGGTCATCGGCCATGATGATCTCCGGTGAGTAGTGTTTCTCTCCCAGCTTGGTCAGGCGGAGCCCTTGGAAAGGCGGGGGCGGAACATTGAGGTTGAGAGTGATCCCCTTCAATGGCGGGCCGGCCAGCAGGCGCGCGGCTATCTGTCGGGATATATCGGCCGCCAGGTCGAATGAAAAGCCGCCCCGGCCGCCGGGCAGGGCAGAGACAGCCAGCGAAGGAATGCCGAAGTAAGTGGCCTGTATAGCGCCGGCCACGGTCCCCGAGTAGGAGACGTCCTGCCGGCCGAGGTTGGGACCGTGGTTGATCCCGGAGACGACCAAGTCGGGCCGCCGTGGGAGCAGTTTCTCCACGGCCAGATAAATGCAGTCGGCGGGAGTCCCCTCTACGGCAAAGGCCCTGGGCCCGGCCCGGCGGACGCGCAGCGGGTCGCGGAGGGTCAGGGCCAGGGAGGTCGCGCTCTTTTCCCTGTCGGGCGCGACGAGGTAGGCCTCACCCAGGTCCTGGAGGCTGTGGAAAAGGACGATGACCCCCTCCGCCTCGTAGCCGTCGTCGTTGGTGACGAGGATGAGTTTTGATCTCATGTCCGGATCATGATCAGGAGCATTTTGAACCGGGAGGCCGCTTTGAGGGCGTGCGGCTTATGGGCGGGCATGATGATCATCTCGCCGCTGCGGACCGCCTGGCTCCGGCCGGCGATGGCCACCTCGGCCTGGCCGTCCAAAATGACGGCCATGGCCTCAAAGGGGGCGGTGTGCTCGCTGAGCTCCTGGCCCTGGTCGAAAGCGAACAGGGTGACCGTGCCCGTCTTCCGGTTGATGATTGTTCGGCTGACGACGGCGCCCGCTTGGTATTGGACCAGGCCGGCCAGGGCCAGGCTGCGGGCCAGCAGGTCCTCGGCCGAGTCCTGTTTCTTGATATCGTTCATGATAAAAAAAATGGTCGGGACGGGCGGATTCGAACCGCCGACCCCACGCACCCCAAGCGTGTGCGCTACCAGACTGCGCCACGTCCCGAACAAAGAAGTCCCGATTTTACTTTTTTTTAGTTTTTTTGTCCAGGAGGTTCAGCAGCTCCTGGAGTTCATCGTGGACCTGGAGGAGCGCCTTCCTCATCTGGTCGGGATGGAGGGAGGAGGGAGTCCGCAGGCCGAACTCTTCCTCGATCTTGCGCTTGGCCCCGGCCAGGGTGTAGCCCTTTTTCTCCAGCAGGACTTTGAGCCTCTGGATGATCTCCAGGTCTTTCTGGCGGAAAATCTTTTTGCCCGAGCCGGTAAAGCCGGGCCGGAGAAAGGGAAATTCCTTCTCCCAGGCGTCAACGGTCTTGGCCTCCACCTGGGCCAGGCGGCTGACGTCCTCCTGACTGTAGATGAGCTTTTCCGGTGTTTTGGATTCAGCCATGAAAATGACCTGCCCGGCTCCGCTTCTCCAGAGTCCGGTCTGAATTCAGCCTAAAATTAGCATGAGATTCCGGCCCCGTCAAGGCGAGCGGGGCGGCGCCTCGCTCCTTCCCCAGGCCCTCCGGGCTAATAACGGATTAGCCACACTATTCGTCATAGAGCCGGCGAGTGGGGAACGAGCGAGAAGCAGGGAGGCCTATGACCAGCGGGACAAAGGGACGGGTCCGTAAAATGATATAATGAGGACCGAGAGAGCAGATGAAACTCCAGACCGAGCATACGCCCCTGGCCGAGAGGATGCGGCCGCACAGCCTGGAGCGATTCTACGGCCAGGAGCACCTCATCGGCCCGGGCAAGATATTGACCGAGCTCATTGAGGCCGGCCGGCTGGTGTCGCTCATCTTCTGGGGCCCGCCCGGCTCGGGCAAGACAACCCTGGCCTCTATGCTGGCCGAGCGGTTCGAGCTGCCCTCAGTGTTCTTCAGCGCCGTGCTGTCCGGGATCAAAGAGGTCAAGTCGGTCATGGCCGAGGCCGAGCAGCAGAGGAAGCTGCTGGGCAAGCCCTTGGTCATCTTCATCGACGAGATCCACCGCTTCAACAAGGCCCAGCAGGCGGCCTTCCTGCCCTATGTGGAGAGGGGAGACGTCGTCCTCTTCGGCTCGACCACGGAGAACCCTTCCTTCGAGATCATCGCCCCGCTGCTGTCGCGGATGAAGGTCCTTTGGCTCAAGCCGCTGGATGAGGAAGCTCTGGTCCGGGTCTTGGACGACGCCCTGGCCGATGAAAAAAACGGTCTGGGCCGGCAGGCGTTGGCGCTCGATGACGAGGCTCGCCGGATGATCGTGGACTATGCCAACGGCGACGCTCGCCGGGCGCTCAACACCCTGGAGATCGCGGCCAGCCTGGCCCGCTCCGGCCGGGTGACGGCGGCCGAGGTCCAGGAGGCCCTCCAGCAGCGAACCCTTCTTTACGATAAGTCCGGCGAGGAGCACTTCAACCTCATCTCCGCCCTGCACAAAAGCCTGCGCAACAGCGACGTGGACGCCTCGCTCTACTGGCTGGCCCGCATGATAGCCGCCGGCGAAGACCCTCTCTACATTGCCCGCCGCCTGGTCCGCTTCGCCTCCGAGGACGTGGGGCTGGCCGATCCTCAGGCGCTGGCCGTCAGCCTGTGGGCCAAGGAGGCTTACGATTTTCTAGGCTCGCCCGAGGGCGAGCTGGCCCTGGCCGAGGCGGTGGTCTATCTGGCCGCCGCGGCCAAGAGCAACCGGGTCTATGCCGCCTTCGGCCAGGCCAGGGAAGATGTGGAGAAAAGCCCCTTCGAGCCCGTCCCCCTGCACATCCGCAACCCGGTCACTCAATTGATGAAAGACTTCGACTACGGCAAGGACTATGCCTACGCCCATGATTTCGCCGAAGCCACCACGGACATGGAAACCATGCCCGAGCGCCTTCGCGGCCGGCGCTACTATGTCCCCAGCGCCATGGGCCGCGAGGCGGACGTCAGGAAGCGGCTGGAGTGGTGGGCGGATATGAAGGACAAGATCCGGCGGGAGAAGGCGGAAAAGAAGGAAGGCTGAAGCTCTGTTTCAGCTCGACTCGGCCTTGTCCTTATCCTTGACTAGGTAATAGACTTCCCAGCTGATGTCCGTGGCCAGGCAGTCCAGGCAGGATTTCGGCGTGGTGGCCAGCTCTTCATCGGAGATCTTGTCCTTGATGATGGTTTTGACTTTTTTCTTGATTTTGTAGAGGAGTATGTAATTTACCATTTTGATAAGGTTAGTATGCTATCAATTTTCCCAAACGATGTAAAGATGCCCTAAGCATCTCCATTTGTGTGATCCTAGCTTCAAGAAGAGGAGGGGTCCTGTCACGGCTCCTCCCCATCCGTGCTCGCCAAGCTGCGCGCGGGTGGGGAGCCCCTCCGCCGTGCCACCCCTCCCCACATATCATAGGATTGGAGATGCATCCAAAGACGCTCGCCGCGGTCCTGAAGCCTTAGCTCGGGCCGGCCCCACCCTTTTTCTTCGGCATGAATCGGCTGACGACCAGGTCGACTGCCTTCAGGATTTCGAAAGGTTTCAGCGGTTTGGAGATATAATCATCCATCCCGACCTCCAGGCATTTCTCGCGATCTCCCTTCATGGCGTGGGCCGTCATGGCCACGATGGGGATGTGCCGGCCCGTCTCTTTCTCCTTCTTTCTAATCATGGCCGTGGCCTGGAACCCGTCCATCTGCGGCATTTGGACATCCATGAGGATGCAATCAAAGGACTCTTTCTCCAGGGCCGAAAGGGCCTCCAGGCCGTTGCCGGCCACCTTGACGGTGTGGCCGTGGGTCTCCAGGATCCGCGCCGCCACTTTTTGATTGATGATATTGTCCTCGGCCAGAAGAATGGAATATTTTTGGCGGGCTTGCTGCAGCGAGAACCGGGTGATGAGTGGCGGTTTAGCCTGTTTCTGGGGCGCAGTCCCCAGAGCCAAGAGGATGGCATCCAATAGAAAGGACTGCTTGACCGGCTTGGTCAGATAAGCCGACACTCCCAGCTTGCGGCACCGCGCGGCGTCCCCCCGAAACCCGGCCGAGCTCAACATCATGATCAGGGGGTTGCCCAGGCCGGGGGCCCGCTTGATCTCCTCGACCAGTTCGAAGCCGTTCATGTCCGGCATGTTGGCGTCGAGCAGAATCAGGCGGAAGCCCTGGCCCGACTGCCGGTTCTGCTGCAGCATCTTTAGGGCCCAGGCGGCGTTCTCCGCCTCCTGGGGTCTCATGCTCCAGTTGGTCAGCATTTCGGACAAGACCCTCCGGTTGGTGGCGTTATCGTCCACTACCAGAACCGGCAGGTTTTGAATGTCTTCAAACTCGACCGGGACGAGTTCTTCTTCCGCTTCTTCAGCCAAAGTCAGCGTCACCAGGAAATGGAAAGTGCTTCCCCCGCCCAGCTTGCTTTCGACCCAGATCCGCCCTCCCATCAGGCCGACCAATTGAGAGACGATGGCCAGGCCGAGACCCGTGCCGCCGTAAACCCGCGTCGTTGAGCTGTCCACCTGGGCGAACGGTTCGAAAATGGTCTCCAACTTATCGGGCGGTATTCCGATCCCAGTGTCCTTGACCGTGAAGTGCAGCTTGATCTTATGTTCAACCCGCGAATCGACCTCCGCGGAAACGACCACTTCGCCCTGGTCGGTGAATTTAATGGAATTGCTGAGAAGATTGGTCAGGATTTGCCGCAGCCGGCCGGGGTCGCCCACCACTTTGTCGGGGACTTCGGAGGGGACGCGATAGACCAGCTCCAGGCCTTTTTTCTCCGCCGGCAAAGCCAGGCCGCTGACGATGAGGTGGAGGGTGTCCCGCAAGCTGAAGTTGATGTTCTCGAAGTCGAGCCTCTTGGCTTCGATCTTGGAAAAATCGAGAATGTCGTTGATGATGGTCATCAACGATTCCGCTGAGACTTTCACCGCTTCCATGTATTCTCTCTGCTCCGTGGTCAGGCGAGTGTCCAGGGCCAGTTCCGTCATCCCGAAAATTCCGTTCATGGGCGTCCGGATCTCGTGGCTCATATTGGCCAGGAACTCGCTCTTGGCCCGGCTGGCCTCCAAGGCCTGTTTCCGGGCCTGGACGAGCTCGGTGACATCGATCATGTTGATGATGAGGCCCTCGTAGTTGAGGTTGAGATAAACGGGCTGGAGGCGGAAGATGGACTCCAGGCCCAGAAAAGGCATTTCTATGGACTCGGGCAGAGATGGCGACTTGGTTTTGAATCCTTCCACCGGGTTCTGCAACTTGTCTTGGGCCAGGGAGGGGGCAAAATCCCAAAGATTTCGGCCGATGGCTTCCTCGCGTTTTTTGCCCAGGAGCCTGAGGAAATATTCGTTGATCTCCAGGATGCGGTCGTCGCTGTCGATGAAGATCACGCCCTCTTCCATGCCTGTTATCATGGCCGAAAGCTTGGCCGCCTCACGTTGAATCGTTTCTTCCGCCTTTTTCCTCTCGGTGATGTCCTTGTAGATAGCCATTCCGCCGAGGAAATCATTCCCGATGATGATGGGCGAGCTGGAGATGATGACATAGATGGGAGAACCGTCTTTCCTATAACGAATGGATTCTATCGGCTCGGTCGTTTCTCCTTTGTTGGTCAGCTTGGAGAGGTTTTCGGCCTCAGCTCTGTGCTCCGGCCGGGTCACGAAATCGTCCACATTTTTCCCCAGGACTTCGTCCCGGGTATAGCCAAATAGTTTCTCCGCGGCCGGGCTCCATTCGGTGACGCGGAACTGTGCATCAGCCACGACGGTAGCGCTAGGCGCGTTGAATAGGATGGCTTCCAAGTATTTCTGGCGTTTTTCCAGCTCTTCGGCCGCTTTTTTTCTCTCGGTGATATCCTGATAAACAAAGACGACTCCTTCGAGTCTCTCCCCCACGCGTATGGCCGACCCGGCTACGATGACGTTGACCGGACTGCCGTCCTTCCGATAGCGGACGGTTTCCAGGGGGATGAACGATTTTCCCTCCAGGCTCAGCCTGGTCAGGTCTTTGGCCTCGGCCATGACATCGGTCCGGGCGACGATGTCATCGATGTTTTTTCCCAGCACTTCCTCCGGCTTATGCCCGAAGATTTTCTCGGCCCCCGGATTCCAGCCGGTGATGTTGTGGGCGGCATCGGTGGTGACGATGGCATTGGGCGTATTGAGGAAGACGGACTCCAGGTATTTCCGGCGCTTTTCCAGTTCTTCCTCAACCCTCCGGCGGCTGGAAATTTCCTGTTCTGCCTGTCTATAGAGCCGGGCGTTTTCGATGGCCGCCGCAATCTGGGTGCTGAGCGTTTCCATGGCGAACACATCCGATTCGTTGAAAACATTAGCGGCGTCGCTCTGCAGGTCGAGGAGGCCGATGACCTTGTCGCCTGTTTTGATGGGCACGCTGAGCTCGGACTTCGTCTCCTCCTCGGCTTGGCGCCGAAAATGGGCGTCTCGAACGACATCTCCGCTGATGTAAGATTTTCCACTGACCGCGGCGTGGCCGATGATCCCTTGGCCGAGGGGAATCCTCAGGCCTTCCAGGAAAGCGTACTTGGTGGAAGCAGAATAGGACTGCAGGACAAGCTCCCGTTTGTCGTCGTCGAGAAGGAACAGCATAATGCCATGGTAATTGTACGTATCGCGGATGGCCGTGACCACGGCCGGGAAAAGCTCTTCCGGCTTCAGCTTGCTGCTCAGATAGCGCCCCGTCTCATAGATCAGCGTCGCCCGGCGGGCCTGGTCTTTGGCCTTCTCCTCAAGCTGCTTGCGCTCGGACACTTCCTGCTGCAGCTCGGTCGTGCGCTCCTGGATCCGGCGCTCCAGTTGAAGGCTCCTTTTTTGGATGGCCGAGGTCCGGGCTTTGTAGGCCACGGCTATTCCTACGAGCGCCGCCAGCAAGATGAGCCCCTGGAACCAGCGCGTCCTCCAGAAAGGGGGAATGACATTGATGCTTAAGGAGGTCCCCTTCTCGTTCCACAGGCCGTCGTTGTTTGAGGCTTTCACCCGGAAGGTGTATTGGCCGGGGGGGAGGTTCGAATAGCTGACGAAGCGGCGCCCCCCGGCATTGTTCCATTCCTTTTCCAATCCCTCCATCTTGTAGGCATAGAGGTTCTTCTCGGGAGCCGCATAATGAAGTGCCGCGAATTCAAAAGAGATGACCCGGAATCGAGAAGGTAAGGTCAGGGCACTCGTCTCGGTGATCGATTTTTGTAGCACAGTGAAGCCCTCGACCTTCTTCCCGACGGCCACCGGAGAGTTGCCTATCTGAAAACCGGTGATCACCACCGTCGGCACATAGGGGTTGTTCTTGATGTCTTCCGGAAAAAAGCAGTTGAACCCGTTGACTCCGCCGAAGAACATCTCGCCCGTCCGGCTCAGGTAGTAGGCGCCGCCGTTGAATTCGTTGCTCTGAAGGCCGTCGGAGGGGTCGTAGTTTTTTACGGTTCCCGTCTTAGGATTTAGCTTGGACAGCCCCCGGTTGCTGGTCAT
>JBAVVA010000146.1:0-13250 GCA_049697055.1 Candidatus Aminicenantales bacterium | reverse complement strand
GATACAATCTCCGTGGGCGGGCTGACCCATTCCTACAATTCGTTGGACATCAGCCTGGAGTTCCAGGAGTAGCGCATGCCGGAAAAAATATTGGAGACGGACGTATTGGTCATCGGTTGCGGAATCGCCGGCGCCGCGGCTGCCCTGGAAGCGGCCAAGTCAGGCCTGGAAGTGGCGGTCATCACCAAAAACTCCAGGCTCGAGGAGTCCAACACGTTTTACGCCCAGGGCGGCATCGTCTCACTTGGCCCGGGCGACTATCCCGAGCTCCTGGCCGAAGACATCATCAAGGCCGGCGACAGCATCAACAACCCGGAGGCCGTCGAGCTGCTGGCCGGCGAGGCCAAAAAGCTGGTGGACGCCATCCTCATCAAAGAGCTCCGCATTCCCTTCACCCACAGCTCCTCCGAGCGCTTGGACTATGCCCAGGAGGGCGGACATTCCCGTCGCCGGATCCTGCACGTCAAGGATACGACGGGGAAGACCATTGAGGAGCGGTTCATCCGCGCCCTGCGCAAGCAGAAGCGGGTCAAGCTGCTCACCGGCCATACGGCCGTGGATCTCTTGAGCATGCCCCATCATTCCAAAAACCCCCGTTCCTACTACCGCAAGCCCCTCTGTATCGGCGCCTATGTCCTGGACAACGCCGCGGGCAAGGTCAAGACGGTCTCTGCCCGCTCCACGATCCTGGCCAGCGGAGGCTGCGGCGCGCTCTACCTCAATACATCCAACCCCCACGACGCCATCGGCGCGGGCTACGCCCTGGCCTTCCGGGCGGCGGCCCGCATCGTCAACATGGAATATATCCAATTCCATCCCACTTCGCTCTACCACCGCGACGCGGACGGCTTTCTCATCTCCGAGGCGGTGCGGGGCGAGGGCGCCCGGCTCAAAAACCGCGACGGCCGGACGTTCATGGAAAAATACAGCGACCGCCGAGATCTGGCCCCCCGCGACGAGGTCACCCGGGCCATCTACGAGGAGATGACCCAGAGCAACTCCAGTTTCGTGCTCCTCGACTTGGCCTCCTACGCCAAGATCGACATAAAGAAAAGGTTCCCCAACATCACCCGGACCTGTCTCCTCTACGGCATCGACATCACCAAGGAACCCATCCCGGTCGTGCCGGCCGCCCATTATTGCTGCGGCGGCGTTCTGGCCGACCTGTGGGGCAGGACCTCGCTGGAGGGCCTCTACGCCGTTGGAGAAGTCTCCTGCACCGGCCTGCACGGCGCCAACCGCCTGGCCTCGACCTCGCTGCTGGAGGGGCTGGTCTGGGGGACCAGGGCGGCCCGCCATATCGCGGACCATTCCCCCTCGGCCCGGCCCTATAAGCCTTCCGAGATCCATCCCTGGTATTATCCAAGAAACGAGGAAGACATCGACCCGGCCCTGGTCAACCAGGACTGGCTGTCCATCCGGTCCACCCTGTGGAATTACGCGGGCATCATCCGGACGCGAAAGCGGCTGGAGCGGGCCAAGGCCGACCTGGAGTACCTTCAGCATCGGATCGAGAAATTTTATCGAGAAGCCCGGATGGATGAGTCCGTTATCTCCTTGCGGCACGGCATCCAGGTAGCCCTTTTAATAACGCATGCCGCCCTGAGCAACCCCGTCAGTCGCGGCGCACATTATAGGAAAGATTAGTCCTTTATTCATTCACCGCGGTAAATTTTTCAAGCCCTAGAATAGAGCCTAATTTTCTGCTAGTATAGAGCGATAATTTTTTGGAACACTCATAGGCCTAACGAGAGCTGACAATGGCTGCTTCAAAGCCCGAAAAGCCCGACCTGAAGGGCACGCTCAACCTGCCCCGGACGTCCTTTGCCATGAAGGCTCAGCTCTCCCAGAAAGAGCCGGAGATGATGAAGAAATGGGAATCGCTCCGGCTCTACGACAAGATCCTCGAGGCGCGCCGCTCCGCCCCGGTCTTTGTCCTCCACGACGGCCCACCCTACGCCAACGACCACATCCATCTCGGCACGGCTCTGAACAAGATCCTGAAGGATTTCATCGTCAAGTCGAAGACCATGCAGGGGCACCTCACCGCCTACCTCCCCGGCTGGGATTGCCATGGCCTGCCCATCGAGATCAAAGTGGACCAGCTCCTGGGCCAGCGCAAGAAGGATATGTCCATCATCGCCGTCAGGGAGGAGTGCAAGGCCTACGCCCTGAAGTTCATCGACATCCAGCGCCGGGAATTCATGAGGCTGGGCGTTTTCGGCGAGTGGGACAAGCCCTACCTGACCATGGACCCCGAATACGAGGGCGACGTCCTCCGCCACCTGGCGGCTTTTTTCGCCTTGGGCAACGTTTATAAGGGCAAAAGGCCCGTTTACTGGTGCTCCACCTGTCAGACCGCCCTGGCCGAGGCCGAGATCGAATATAAGGAGCGCCGCTCGCCGTCCATCTATGTCAAGTTCCCGCTCATTTCCGACTTGTTCCAGAAATATCCCAAGCTCAAGGGCAAGAAGGTTTCAGTCCTCATCTGGACGACCACACCCTGGACCATCCCGGCCAACCTGGCCATCGCCTTCCATCCCGAGCACGAGTATGCCGCCTTCGAGGCCGGCCCCGAGGTATATATCGCCGCCAAGCGTCTCATCCCGCTCCTTGCTGAAGAGCTCGGCCTGGGCCAGATAAAGATCCTGGAGACCTTCACCGGCTCCGACCTCAAGGGGCTCAAGGCCCGCCATCCCTTCATCGACCGCGAATCGGTCTTTGTCCTGGCCCACTATGTCACCCTGGACACGGGCACGGGCGCCGTCCATACCGCGCCCGGCCACGGCCAGGAGGACTACTGGACGGGAATCGAGTACGGCCTGGACATCTACACGCCCGTGGATGAAAAGGGATGCTTCACCCCGGACGTCGCTCGGTACGCCGGACAGAACGTGTTTCTGGCCAACCGCCTCATCATGGATGACATGAAGCGGGACGGGTCGCTCCTCAAAGAAGCCGAGATCACCCACTCCTACCCTCACTGCTGGCGCTGCAAAAACCCGGTCATCTTCCGGGCCACGGCCCAGTGGTTCATCTCCATGGACAAAAGCGGCCTGCGCCAAAAGGCCTTGGCCGAGATCAAGAAGGTCCGCTGGATCCCGGGATGGGGGGAGGAGCGGATCGCCAACATGATAGCCAGCCGGCCCGACTGGTGCATCTCCCGGCAACGCATCTGGGGAGTGCCCATTCCGGCCTTCGCCTGCAAAGCCTGCGGCGAAGTCCTGGCCGGCGAGGCCATCTGCCTGCGGGCAGCAGACGTCTTTTCCCGGGAGGGGTCGAACTCCTGGTTTGTAAAGAAGGAAAACGAACTGCTGCCGGAGGGGACGAAATGCCCCAAATGCGGCTCGCGCGACCTGGTCAAAGAAAGCAACATCCTCGACGTTTGGTTTGAATCCGGCGCCAGCCACTGCGTCCTGGGCAAGCGGCCGGACCTCCCCTGGCCTTCCGACGTATACATCGAAGGCCACGACCAGCACCGGGGCTGGTTCAACAGCTCGCTCCTGGTCGGCCTGGCCGCCCAGGGCGGCGCCCCCTACCGGACGGTCATCACCCACGGGTTCATCCTGGACGAGCAGGGACTGGCCATGTCCAAATCCATGGGAAACGTCATCGCCCCCGGGGAGATCATCACCAAGCACGGCGCAGAAGTCCTGCGCCTGTGGACGGCCATGCTCGACTACAGGGAGGATGCGCCCTTCGGAAACGAGATCCTGCAGCGCGTTGTGGAAGCCTATCGCAAGCTGCGCAATACCTGGCGGTTCATGCTGGGGAACCTCTATGATTTCGGGCCCGATAAAGACAGCCTCGCCCCCGACAAGCTTCTCCCCCTCGACCGCTGGGCCCTGGAGAAAGCGGCCGCCGTGGGGCAGCGGATCCTCAAGGCCTACCAGGACTACGAGTATCATATCATCTTCCACGCCATCTACAATTTCTTCACCGTGGAGATGAGCGCCGTCTATCTCGACATATTGAAGGACAGGCTGTACTGCTCCGCAGAAACCTCGACTCTGCGCCGGTCGGCCCAGACGGCCCTTTTCGCCATTCTGAGGGATACCCTGCTGCTCATGGCCCCCATCCTGCCTTTCACCGCCGAGGAAGCTTGGGAGATGATGCCCGCCTTCAAGGAAAAGACGCAATCCGTGCACTTGGGCCTTTTCCCCGCCTATGACCGGAAGTGGATCGCGCCCGGAGAGCTCGACGATATGGAGCGGCTGCTCCGGTTGCGGGAAAAGGTCCTCAAGGAGCTGGAGAAGGCCAGGGAGGAGAAGAGGATCGGAAACTCGCTCGAGGCCAGGGTCGTCCTCAAAGTCCCCTCCTCCGAAGAGCCGCTCCTGGCCCGCTATCGAAGCGAACTGCCTTCGCTCTTCATCGTATCGGACGTGGGCTGGGAAAAGCACTCCGGCTCGGATACCGAAGTCGCCGTCGAGCAGGCTCCCGGCCAAAAATGCCAGCGCTGCTGGAACTATTCGCTCGAAGTGGGGAAGAGCCCCGAGTATCCCGGCCTCTGCCGCCGCTGCCGGGAAGTGGTGGGAGGGAGGATGGGATGAAGCGCAAAATCCCCTTCCTCATCTTAATGGCCGCCCTGCTGGCGGCCGACCAGATCTCCAAGAATCTGGTTGAGCGCCTTATCACTCCGGGCAGCGTGGTGACGGTCATTCCCGGCTTCTTCAACTTGAGACACGTCCGCAACAATGGCGCCATCTTTGGCTTCCTTTCCGGGAACGGCCGCCCCTGGGTGTTCGGCGGACTCCTGGTCGCTTCGCTGGCTGCCTTGGCTTTTGTCCTGTTCTTTTTCTTTAAAATGCCGGCCGGCGAGAAATGGACGCTCACCGGATTAACCCTGATCATGGTCGGAGCCCTGGGCAATCAAATTGACCGGGTCTTCAAGGGCTATGTAGTAGATTTCGTCGACTGGCACATCCGGGATGCCCACTGGCCGTTCTTCAACGTCGCTGATTCCTGCATCACGGTCGGGGCCATCCTGCTCCTGATCCTTTTTGTTTTCAAAAGGAGACACTGATGCTTCCTGCATTCAAACTAGGCCCGCTGACCCTCTATAGCTACGGGCTGATGATGGCCCTGGGGGTGGGCTTGGGGCTGTGGTTTGTTTATGTCCAGGCCAAGAAACAGGGCCTGCCCGCGCCCCGCGTCCTGGACGCCGCTTTCTACATCCTGCTCATCTCTATCCTGGGGGCCAAGCTCATCCTCCTCTTCGGCGACTTCAGCCGCTATACCCGCAATCCCAAGGAGCTCCTTAACCTGGCCCGCTCGGGCGGCGTCTTTCAGGGTGGGCTTGCCTTCGGCCTTGTCTTCGCTCTGTGGTATTTCCATAAGCACAAACTCCCCACCTGGAAGATGGCAGACCTCATCGGCCCGGCCCTGGCCCTGGGCCACGGCTTCGGCCGGATCGGCTGCTTCGCCGCCGGCTGCTGCTACGGCCGGGCCTGCAGCCTGCCCTGGGGTGTTACCTTCAACAACCCGACGGCTGAGCAGATTACCGGAATCCCCCTGGGCATCGAACGTCACCCTGTCCAGCTCTATGAGTCCGCCCTGAATTTCCTGAATTTCGCGATCCTCTTCCTGATCTTGCGCAAGAAAAGATTTGAGGGGCAGGTATTCACCTTCTATATCATGAACTATTCGGTCATCAGGTTCTTCACCGAATACTTCCGCGGAGACCACCCGGCCAAATCTTTTCTCATCAGGGGGGCGACACCCATGGCCAGCCTGACCTGGCCCCAAGTTTTTTGCGTGCTGGGCCTGGCCGTAGGGCTGGGGATGTTTTTCATCTTCAAGAAGCGGCATGCCGCCAAGCCTTGACCTTGAGGCTGGTCCGGCGGGAGCCGGCCGGCGCCTGGATGTTTTCCTGGCCGGGAAAGCCGGAAGTCTGACCCGTTCCCAGATCAAAAAACTTATCGGACAGGACCGGGTCAGGGTCAACGGACGGAGCAGAAAGCCCGGCTATAAACTCAGGCCGGGCGACAGGGTTGAGGTCGAATGGACGGAAGAAGAAAACCGCCGATTGGGGCCCGAGCCGCTTCAGCTTGACATTCTCTTTGCCGACGATCACCTGGTCATTATTAACAAGCCCTCGGGGCTCACGGTGCACCCCGGCGCCGGCCGCTGGAGGGGAACTCTGGCCGGAGGCCTGCTGGCCCGTTTTCCCGAGGTGGGAGAGATCGGCCCCAAAGAAAGACCGGGCATCGTCCACCGCCTGGACAAGGATACCTCGGGAGTCATGGTCGTGGCCCGCAGCCCGGAAGCCTACGCCCGGCTTCAGCGGATGTTCAAGAACCGGGAAGTTCACAAGACCTATCTCGGCCTGGTCTGGGGGAAGTTCGCCCAAAAAGAAGGACGGATCGCCTGGGCCATCGGCCGGCAGGCCAGCCACGGCCAACGTTTCACGGTCAGGGGGCGGAAGCCGCGGGAGGCCTTGACGCTCTACAAGGTTCTAAAGGAATACCAAGATTTTTCCCTTGTGGAGATCAGGCCCGTCACGGGAAGGACCCATCAGATCCGCGTCCATTTCGCCGCGGCCGGCCATCCCCTGGCCGGAGACTCTCGCTACGGCCATCGCCGGCCGAAAAAGTCTTTTCCGCGGCTTTTTCTGCACGCCTACAAACTGGCCTTCGCCCACCCGGCCACAGGGGAGAAGGTCGAGTTCATTGCCCCCTTGCCGCCGGGGCTAGAAGACATCCTCATTAGGCTTGATTGATAGGATTTCCCGGGTCCATTTTCCGAGCCGTGTCAAATCATTTATCATGGTAACCGAGGCTCGGGTTGTTGAATCATGAAAAAAGTAACCAAAGAGGGGTCCTTTTTTTATAGGGATTAACCGGCAGGGGCTTTTTCTTTTTCTTCTGATAGAGGTCAAACAACCTCTCAAGTTTCTTGTCGATCCGGCGTTTGAGATCTGCTGGGTTCAGGCTGAGGTAAAGTTAACGAAGTTCTCTGGCCACCTGGGGTGTGATCTGATTCGACTCCAGGAGTCTTTGATAAGGCGTTCCGGCTCAGCCTCCCAAGCTCGGCTTGCACCAACGGAACCAGCCTCTGGCCGCAGGTGTAGTCAAAGATCCTCCATAAGGCCTCCAGGGCCACCAGGACTTCTCGGCCATAGAGAGGCCGCCTCTTTTTCCGCTGCCGCACCACACCGGCGGCCAATTGAGTTAATTTGCGAATGACATATTTTCGGTTCTGTCCAGTGTTCCGGTAATATTCATCTAAAAGGAGGCCCTTTTGCCTTCTCCTGGCCTTCAAGTACCTCTCTAGCAGCGCATTCAGGTATTGGTTTCTAGCTCTCATATCCATTTCCTGGCTGTAACACTCCTCTCTCTGAGGTTAGGTTACATTTTATTTGATTCAACCGCCTCTCCTTCGGTAATATCTTGCACAATTCAAAACGCAATCTTGACAAACACCCCGGATTTGGGAAAAAATATCCCGTAGGATTGCTGGAAAGGGGAAGACTATGAAAAGATATGCCATTCCCGCTTTCTTGGTTTTGGGGTTTGTGGCCTGTATGACCCCGTTTACCCAACAAGTTTACCTGGTTCCAGGTGAAACATCGAACCTATACAGCAACATGATCCTGGCTCTGCAAGAGCTCGGCTTTGCTATTCAACACACGGATAAAGACTCGCTCACCATATCTGCCTTCAGGTATTCTACCCAAGATTTGGCTTTTGCTTCCTTCGGCGGCGTCAGGGGCGAGGTACGCCCCTTCGCTGCTTCAATTAATATGGCGCCGCAAGAGGGGCAAACATCAATTTCAATTTCAATCACGAAACCCGGTGCCCTCGAAAACTCAAGCCGGGCCATCAAAATCAAAGACGAAATTATGAAAAAGTTCATGGAAAAATTAAATAAATAATGTGAAAGCCCCACCTGATTTTCTGTGATTAGTTAAGATCGCCTATCAAGCGTCGCTCATTAAGCCGGTCACAACTTCGAACTGGTTGTGGGGGACATCTAGGAGAAGCTCCTTCCGCATCCACTCGCCCCATTCCTCTTGTTTCTTGGCATGACAGGAGGGGCAGAAAACCCGGGTGAGGCAGGAAAATATCAGGAACCGCTCGTCCCCACAGTCAGGACAGCGGATGCGGGCAAATCTGCAGCGCGGGTTGCCGCAATTCAATTAGCGCTCTACGACTTCCTTGATGACTGGCCGAAGGAAATCGTACTCCTTCTCAAAACGGCTCTCATATTCGGTGAGGAACTTGTTGAAATAATGAAAAAGCACCCTGCAGAGGACGGTTCGTTCCGGATGTCGGGGCCGGCAAACTCCTGTCAAAGCAGGAGCTCTCCATTAAGAAACAGACCACCTCGCGCAAAGCCGACTCTCTCTGCATGTGCGCCTGGAGTAAGCCGTGGAGCAGACCGTCTCTTTGCTTCAGAGTCAACAGCAGTTGAAGAGCGCAAGGATGATGAGACAAAACGCGTTTTCCTGAGCGCCGGCCAGGTCGCCCGAAGCTTGGAGGGATAGGAGAGAAAAATACCTAGTCATATGTGAAGACCAAGGTCTCACGAATGGAGTGAACGAGTTTGTTGGCTGATCTTGAGGCCGGAGGGCGTTCTGGTGTAATATATTGTGCCTGCTGACTTTTTCCCAAGGTTGGCACCCCTAAACACAATTCCGTTTCAGGGCTATTCGGAGGTTCGAGCATGAAAGATTACGCCACCGACAGTATCAGGAACGTCGCTCTCACCGGCCACGGCGCCTCGGGCAAGACCTCGCTGGCGGCGGCCATGCTGTTTGACGCCGGCGCCGTGACCCGGCTGACCAAGGTGGACAAGGGGAACACCGTCACAGACTACGACCCGGAGGAGGTCGAGCGCAAGATCTCCATCAACACCGCCGTCTGCCACCTGGACTGGAAGGACCATAAGATCAACCTGGTGGATACCCCCGGGTTCTCGAACTTCCTGTGGGACACCCGGGCCGGGCTGCGGGCCGTGGACGCCGCGGCGCTGCTCATTGACGGCGTGGCCGGCATCGAGGTCAGCACGGAGAAGGTCTGGGAGATGATGGAGGAGACGCACCTCCCCCGCCTCATCGTCATCAACAAGCTGGACCGGGAGAACTCCAGTTTCAAGACGGCCCTGGAATCCGTCCATCAGTTCTTCGGCCGCAAGGCCGTTCCCGTCCAGATCCCGGTGGGCGAGGAGAAAAATTTCCGCGGTGTGGTGGACCTCATTAAGGGCAAGGCTTACTTGTTCGAGAAGGATGAAAGCGGCAAGTTTCAGGAGGCCGACATCCCGGCCGAGCTCAAGGACGAGGCTGCCCGGCGCCGGGTGGAAATGATCGAAATGATCGCCGAGAGCGATGAGGCGCTCATGGAGAGGTACCTGGAAAAGGGCGAGCTCCAGCCGTCCGAAATTCTGGCCGGCCTGAAGAAGGGCATCGCCTCCGGCCAGGTTTTCCCCGTCTTCGCCGCCTCGGCCATTCTCAATATGGGCGTTCAGCCCCTTCTTGACGGTTTCGTGGAGTTCCTGCCATCTCCGGCCGCGCGCCAAGAGGTCAAAGCCCAAGTCAACGGCCAGGAGGGCAAAGTCGCCGCCAGCCCGGAGGGGCCTTTTGCCGCGCTCGTCTTTAAGACTATCTCCGACATCTATACCGGCCGGATAACGCTGATGAGGGTATTTTCCGGCAAAGTGAGCCCCGACGTCATAGTGACCAACACTTCCAAAGAGACCGACGAAAAGCTGGGCGGGTTATTCTTTCTGCAGGGCAAGGAGCAGGAGCCGGCCGGCCAGGCTAAGGCCGGCGACATTGTGGCCACGGCCAAGCTGAAGGCGACTTCAACCGGCGATACCTTGTGCGCCAAGGGCCAGTCCATCATTTTCCCGGCCATTCCCTTTCCCGAGCCCTCCATCTCCTTCGCCATTGAGCCTAAGACCCGAGCCGACGAGGACCGCATCTCCCAGGCCACCCATCGCATTCTGGAGGAGGACCCCACGGCCCGCATCGAGCGTGATTCCGAGACCGGCCAGCTCCTCATCTCCGGCAACGGCGAGCTGCATGTCAAGATCATCACCGAGCGGCTGAAAAAGCGCTTCAACGTGGACATCGAGCTCAAACCGCCCAAGATCTCCTATAAAGAGACGATCAAAGGCCGGGCCGACGTCCAGGGCAAACATAAGAAACAGACCGGCGGCCGCGGCCAGTTTGGCGACGTTTGGATTAAGATGGAGCCGTTGCCCAGGGGCCAGGATTTTGAGTTCGAAAACAAGATCTTTGGCGGGGCCATTCCCCGCAACTACATCCCCTCCATCGAGAAGGGCATCCTGGAGGCGCGCAAGAAGGGCGTCCTGGCCGGTTATCCCTCGGTGGATTTCAAGGTCATTCTCTATGATGGGTCCTACCATGAGGTGGACTCCTCGGATATTGCCTTCAAGATCGCGGCTTCCAAAGCTTTTAAGCTGGCCATGAAAGAGGCCAGGCCGACGCTGCTGGAGCCCATCATGAACGTCGAGATCTACACGCCCGAGGCCTTCATGGGCGACATCATGGGCAACCTCAACGGCCGGCGGGGCAAGGTCCAGGGCATGGAGCAGAAGGGCAACATGCGCATTCTCAAGGCCGTGGTGCCCATGGCCGAGATGCTCGATTTCGAGCCCACCTTGACCTCCATCACCGGAGGCCGGGGTTCGTACATGATGGAATACTCCCACATGGAGGAAGTCCCCTCCCACATTCAGCAGAAGATTATCCAGGAAGCGGTCAAAGAAGGCCGGGTCAAGCCGGAAGAGGAGTGAGGGCAAGGGCGGGGCGGCCCGGCCCTGGCAGGTAGTCTGCCCGGCCTTTAGGGGATCTTGGGGAACCTGTTTTTTCCTGACTACAGGCTCCAGTGGTAAGAGAATTTCAACAGGAAGATATTGTCGCCCGGCGCGGTGAAGAGGTCGCCCAGATCGCGCCGAAGCTGAAAATCGCCGGGGTGCCCGTAATCCAATCCGCAATAAACAGGCCAAATTGAATGTTTCTTGACTTAAATTGCTATAATAATCTAATATAAACATAAACAATATCTTGCCCGAAAATGCGACGTTCTTTGCTAAGAGAGGCGGAAAAAGCGTCGCTGATGAGCGAAGATATATATCGGTGCTTAGTTGAGGGGGCTGGCGCGGGCATTGCCCTAGTGGACCGGGAGGGCCAGATCACCCTCGTCAATCAAACCCTGTGCGGCCTGATCGGCTATCCCCGGCAGGAATTGATCGGAAAACCCCTGGCCTCCTTCCTCCATCCCGATGACCGGCCTGGCCTTCTGTTGCTTTTTCAATCAAGACCCTCAAAGCCGGGGGAAAAGATCGGCCTGGAGTTCAGGCTCCGGGCCAGGGCCGGTCAGTTTATTCCTGTCTATTCCACTTCGGCGGCTTTGCGCCTGAAAGGCAAGAGCATCGGGTTCAACTTCATCATCCAGGACATCACCGGACGCAAGCAGGCCGAGGAAACCTTGCGAGCCGGAGAGGAACGCTACCGTCTGATCTCTGAACTTGTCACCGATTATGCCTGTTGTGTGTGCCTGGGAGCAGAGGGGGAAGCCGCCGTCGAGTGGGAGACAGAAGCTATCGCCCGCATCACAGGCTATACGCTGCAGGAGCTTATGCCCCGGGGCTTCTTGGCCATTGTTCACCCCGATGACAGGGCTATCCTGGAAAAGCATCAAGACTCGTTGTTGATAAACCAAACTTCTGAGTATTGCGAGTTTCGCCTCGTCACCAAGAGCGGAAGCGTCAAATGGATCAGCCATCACGGCCTGGCCGTTCGGGACAAGACGACCGGCCTGCTGAAGTACATCTATTATATCGGACAGGACATCACCGAACGCAAGCAGGCCGAGGAGACCCTGTACAAATTATCCTCCCGAAATGAAGCCATCCTGGCTTCCGTCCCGGATATCATCATGGAAGTGGACAACAACAAAGCGTACACCTGGGCCAACAAGGCCGGCTATGAGTTTTTCGGAAACGATGTTCGGGGCAAAGAAGCCGCTTATTACTTCGAAGGCGAGCAGTCAACTTATGAACGGGTAAAACCTCTGTTCAACGGAGCGGAGGAGGTCATCTATGTGGAGAGCTGGCAGCGACGGAGGGACGGCGCCAAGAGGCTCTTGGCCTGGTGGTGCAAGACGCTCAAGGATGACGAGGGGAACGTCACCGGCGCCCTGTCCACAGCGCGGGATATCACCGACATCAACCAGGCCGAGGCCGCCCTGCGCCAGTCCCATAAGCTCGAATCCATCGGCACCTTGGCCGCCGGGGTGGCCCATGAGGTCAACAACCCCATCAACGGGATCATGAATTATGCCCAGATCATCCAGGATAGGTTGGCCGGCCGGGACGCTCAGGCGGCCGAGTTCGCCGGAGAGATCATCCGGGAAGGAGAACGCATCGCCGGCATTGTCCGCGATCTGCTTCAATTCTCCAGGCAGGATGGTCAAGCCCGTAGCCCGGCCAGGGTCGAGGATATCGTGGAAAAGACGGTATCCCTGGTTCGGGCCGTTCTGCGCCAAGATCAGATCAGCCTGAAGATCGATCTGGCGGAGGGGCTGCCGCCGGTCAGATGCCGCAGCCAACAGATCCAGCAGGTTCTGATGAACCTACTCACCAACGCCCGCGATGCCCTCAACGAAAAATTTCACGTCTATGACGAGAACAAGAGGATCCGCATCACCGCCCGTCTCTTGGAGAAAAAAGGCCTCAAATGGATACGGCTGACGGTCGAAGATCAAGGTGTGGGCATTCCGGCCGACAGTGTCGACCGAGTTTTCGACCCGTTTTTTACCACCAAGCCCCGCGACCAGGGGACGGGCCTGGGCCTGTCCATCAGCCACGGCATCGTCAAAGATCACGGCGGCGAGATCGAAGTGGAGAGCGAGCCGGGGCGTTTCACGCGGATACACATAGACCTTCCCCTGGATGCCGGAGACATCCCCCCATCAGGGCTCTAGCCGGGCCCCAGAATATTTCATAGAGCCTTGGTGGATTACGCTTTTTCCTGTTTTTTATTCTTGGCCGTTTCTTTGACAAAAAGTAAAAGCACGGCGGACCCGACGGTCAGAGCCAGCGACAGGAGGAAGGGGACGGCGCGGCCGAAGCGGTCCCACAGGAGTCCGGCCAGGAAGGAGGCTGGAAGCGCGCACAGGCCGATGACCATTTGGAAGGTGCCTAGGAAGCTGGCCCGCAGGCCGGCCGGGGCCAGGTCGCTGACCAGGGCCCGCTGGGCCGGTTCCAGTGCGGCCTTGTGCAGG
>JBAVVA010000145.1:0-7890 GCA_049697055.1 Candidatus Aminicenantales bacterium | reverse complement strand
CACCTGGCGGATGATCGTCCCGCACTTGCCGTCGGGCAGCGTGCCCTCCAGGCCGTAGCCGACCTCGATGCGGATAGCCCTGTCCTCCACGGCCACCAGCATCAGAAGACCGTTGTCCACTCCCTTTTGCCCCAGCTTCCAGGCTTCTACCACTCGCAGGGAGTAATCCTCCAGGGGTTCTCCCTCGAGCGAGCGGATGGTCAAGAGCGCAAACTGGGCGGTGGTGCTGGATTCGATGCCGGCCAGGATGTTGTCCAAGCCGGCCGCTTGTTCGGCGGTCAGGACTTGGGCATAATCATTCACCCTGCCCTTGAGAGCGGGCACCTCCAGGGCGAAAAGGGGGCCGGCAGCCAGCAGTAAAACGACGATCAAGGGGCCTATCCTGGCTCTGGCTTGAGTCATGGCTCACTCCACAATCGGTCTGTCGGGCAGCTCGTTGACATCGTCGCGCCGATGAGGAAAAGGTCCGGACAGGATATCGCCGCAGCGTTGGATCTCGGCCTCCAGGGCCTGGAGGAAGCGGCCGCCGCGGATCCCCTCAAGAATGCGGTCCACGACTTCCTGCCAGACCGAGGGGCGGGTTTTCTGGGCGATGCCAAAATCCACCAGCAGCTCAACCCGCCTCTCCAAAAGAGAGACGTAGATCAGCAGGCCGTTGCCGGCCCGGGTGGCGGTGATGTGGTGATGGAAGAAGGCCGACTCGGCCCGTTCCCGGACACGAGCCCGCCTGTCCTTGCGCGACACGGCCAGCGTGCGAAGCCCGGGGACAAGGCTCAACAGGCCGAAGGCCAAGCCGAAAACGACGACCTGGCCGATGAAAAAAACAAGCAACACCTGGATGTCGCGGGCTTCCCACAAAAAGCGCTCCAGCAGCCTGTGGATGCCTTCCAGAAACAGGAAAAAGGCCAGGGCATAGGCCGCCAGCAAAGCCAGACAGACCATCAGCACCTGGCCGGAGTAGGCCCCGGAATGGCTGGCGATAACGGTGACTATCTCGGCCGAGGTCCGGGATTCAGCTTTCTGGGTGGCCGCGGTGAGCCTCTCCAAGTCAGCCCGGGCCGGCTTCTTCACCCTGCTCACGGCCGGCCTCAGTTGAACTTCACCGGGGGAGCGGTCTTGGCCCCTTCGGCAGCCTTGAAATACTCATATTTCTGCCAGTCGATGCCGCGGACCCTGATGAAGATCCCGCCCATCAGTGACCGGGCGTAGCTGCGGAAGACCTCCGCCTCGTCGTTGTAGCGCTTGCGCTCAACGGCGATACGGTTCTCCGTTCCGGCCAGTTCATCCTGGAGTTTCATGAAGTTCTCGTTGGCCTTCAGGTTGGGATAATTTTCCACGATGGCCAGCAGACGGCTCAGGGCGCCCTCCATGACGTTGGTGGCCGCGATCTTGTCCTTGGGAGTTTGAGCGGACTGATAGGCTCGGCGGGCATCGGCGATCTCGGTGAAGACCCGCTCCTCATGGCTGGCATACCCCTTCACCGTCTCGACCAGGTTGGGGATGAGGTCGAAGCGGCGCTGCAGGACATTCTCCACGTTGCCCCAGGCTCTTTTGACCTGCTCCTCCATTTTGGCGGCTTTGTTGTAGCCGCTGACGAAAACGATGCCGCCCACGATCAGGACAAAGACCAGGACCAGGACCGCAGTCATCAGACATCCGGTTTTTTTCATTTCCCTCCTCCGATGGACAACCTCTGCGTTCTCTCTAAAATCAGGCTGATTGTATCATAACCTATGGCCGATTTGGCAATATGTTAAGCGGAGGAAGCATCTCCGATCGTGTGAATCGTATGGAGGGGTGGCACGGCGGAGGGGCTCCCCGCCTGCGCGCAGCTTGGCGAGCACAGCCGGGGAGGAGCCGTGACAGGACCCCTCCTCTTATTGAATGCAAAATCAGGTGAATGGAGATGCGGCCTTAACAACATCATCCCTTAACAAACCGCCTAAATCATGCTAGAATAATGTCTACCGAGAGCACGACAATGATCAAACGCATTAAATCGATACGCAGCGTCATTTTCTGGATCGCCGCCGGAGTATTCATCATCTTCCTGTGGACCTTGTTCCAGAACCCGGACCTATCCCAGACGGAGATGACCTTCAGCGAGTTCCTGGACCATGTGGAAACCCAGCAGGACGTCACCGAAGTGACGATTAGCGGCAACCAGATTAAGGGCAAGCTCATCAACAGCACGTCTTTCAAGACCGTGCTGCCGGAACAGTACACCGACCTGGTCAAGGTCCTGCGCAGTCATAAAGTCAATATCATGGTCAAGGATGCCAAGGGCAGCCCCATCCTTTCCATGCTGTTCACCTGGTTTCCCATCATCCTGCTCGTCATCTTCTGGATTTTCTTCATGAGGCAAATGCAGGCCGGCGGGAACAAGGCCCTGTCCTTCGGCAAGAGCCGGGCCAAACTTTTTTTAGGCCAGCAGAAAAAGATCAACTTCAAGGACGTGGCCGGGGTGGAGGAGGCCAAGGAGGAGCTCCAGGAGATCATCGGCTTCCTTAAGGACCCCCAGAAATTCCAGCGGCTGGGCGGCCGCATCCCCAAGGGCGTGCTGCTGGTCGGCGCGCCGGGCACGGGCAAGACGCTCCTGGCCCGGGCCGTGGCCGGCGAAGCGGACGTCCCCTTCTTCTCCATCAGCGGCTCGGACTTCGTGGAGATGTTTGTGGGGGTGGGCGCCTCCCGGGTGCGCGATCTGTTCGAGCAGGGCAAGAAGCACGCGCCCTGCCTGATCTTCATCGACGAAATCGACGCCGTGGGCCGGCAGAGGGGCGCCGGCCTGGGCGGCGGCCACGACGAGAGGGAGCAGACCCTCAACCAGCTCCTGGTGGAGATGGACGGCTTCGACTCGAACGAAGGCGTCATCCTCATCGCCGCCACCAACCGCCCGGACATCCTGGACAGCGCCATCCTGAGGCCGGGCCGCTTTGACCGCCGCATCGTGGTCAACATGCCCGACGTCAAGGGCCGGGAGGAGATTTTCAAGGTCCACATCAAGCGCATCCCCCTGGCTCCCGACGTGGACCTCTCCGTGCTGGCCCGCACCACGCCCGGGTTCTCCGGCGCCGACCTGGCCAACCTGGTCAACGAGGCGGCCCTCCTGGCGGCCCGCCAAGAGCAGGATAACGTCACCATGAAAAACATGGAGAGCGCCAAAGACAAGGTCCTGATGGGCGTCGAGCGCAAGAGCATGATCATCAGCGAGGAGGAAAAGAAGAGCACGGCTATCCATGAGGCGGGCCATGCCCTGGTAGCCTCCCTACTTCCCGATGCCGATCCCATCCACAAAGTGACCATCATCCCCCGCGGCATGTCCCTGGGCACCACCCAGCAGCTCCCCCTCGACGACCGCTACACCTATAGTCAGGAATACCTGGAGGCGCAGCTGGCCGTGCTGATGGCCGGCCGGCTGGCGGAGAACCTCATCCTGGACAAAACCACCACCGGCGCGGCCAACGACTTTGAGCGGGCCACCGACATCGCCCGCAAAATGGTCTGCCAGTGGGGCATGTCCGACCTGGGCCCCCTGACTTTCGGCGAGCGCGACGACCTCATCTTCCTCGGCCGCGACCTGGCCATGAACAGGAACTTCAGCGAGCGAACCTCCGAGCTGATCGACGAGGAGGTCAAGAAGATCATCCTCCGGAATTTCAATCGGACCAAGAAAATACTGGAAGAAAACAAGGACAAACTCATCCTCATTTCCGAGGCCCTGTTGGATAAGGAGGTTCTCTCCTCCGAGGAGATCTCCGTCATCGTCAAGCCCAAAAAGGCGGCGCCCGTGTCCGCCAAGAAAGAAAAGGATAACAGTCCGCGGACGCCCAGGCCCGTCAAGGACCCAGCCTTGACCAAGGCCTGACCAACAGGAAAGGTGAGAGGAACAGTCCCACTCCGGCTGCGCGGTTTGATCCACCTCTTGGGCCAAAGGACTTGGCTGATGGGCGTGGTCAATGTCACTCCGGACTCATTCTACGGGGGGAGCCGGACGCCGGACCCGGAGCGGGCCGTAGCGCGGGGGATGGAGCTGGTCGGCCAGGGCGCGGATATCCTGGACATCGGCGGGGAGAGCAGCCGGCCGGGCTCAGACCCGGTATCGGCCGCAGAAGAGAGGCTCCGGGTCGTGCCCGTCATCAGCGGCCTTCGCCGCCAGAGCGGTGTCTTCCTGTCCGTGGACACAACCAAGCGGGAGGTAGCCCAGGCGGCGGTCGAGGCCGGAGCCGATATCATCAACGACATTTCCGCCCTGCGCTTTGACGCCGGCCTTTTAGAGTGGGTCGCCTCGAGCGGAGCGGCCGTCGTGCTGATGCACATGCTGGGAACGCCCAAGACCATGCAGGCTGCGCCCCGCTACGCTGACGTCCTGGCCGAAGTCCGCTCTTTCCTGGTGGAGAGGACAGCGGCGGCGGCGGCGGCCGGCCTGGGCGCCGACCGCACCATCCTTGACCCGGGGATCGGCTTCGGCAAACGGCCGGAAGACAACCTGACCCTGCTCAACAGGTTGACGGACCTGGCTGAGCTCGGCCGGCCCATCATGGTCGGGCCGTCGCGGAAATCCTTCCTGGGCGCCATTCTTGACTTACCGGCCGAGGAGCGCCTGGAAGGGACCCTGGCCGCCGCGGTCCTGGCCGTGGCGCGGGGAGCCCATATCCTGCGCGTTCATGATGTGGAAGCTGTTCGGCGCGCGGTGAGGACGGCGGAAGCCGTTCTGGCCGAAAAAGTGGAGCCAAGCCGGCCCGGCCGGAGCGAGGCGCGACATGCTGGCTAACATTCTCCACGCCTTGTCTCATGCCAAGCTCCTCGACCTGGTGGATATCCTCCTCGTAGCCTTCATCCTTTACTCTTTCTTCCGGCTTATCCGCGACACCCGGGCTTATCAGATGGCCATCGGGCTGGGCATCGTCGGCCTGCTGTTCATCCTAACCCGTTGGGGCAATCTGGTCGCTTCCCACTGGTTGATCAAAAACTTCATCACCTACCTCATCATCGCCATCATCGTCCTGTTCCAGGGGGAGATCCGCAGGTTCCTGACCGGCCTCGGTTCGAGCACCCTCCGCCGTCCCCTGACCCTGCGCTCCTTCCAGGAGAAGATGCCCGAGCTGTTCCTGGCCGTGGACTACATGTCCCAGCGCCGGATCGGCGCCCTGGTTGCCCTGGAGAAGGAGATCTCCCTCAACAGCTTCATTGAGACCGGCACGCAGCTCAACGCCATCCTCAGCAAGGACCTGCTGGTCAGCATCTTCTTCCCCAATTCCCCGCTCCACGACGGGGCCGTCATCATCCAGGGCGACCGCATCGCCGCCGCCGGGTGCCTGCTGCCCCTGCCGGCCTCCCACAGCCTGGGCCAGGAGTTTCTAACCCAGACGCGTCACCTGGCCGGCCTGGGCCTGTCCCAGGAGACGGACGCCGTAGTGGTCATTGTCTCCGAACAAACGGGCGACGTTTCCCTAGCCTTCAAGGGCCGGCTGGAAAAGACCGCTGACCGGGAAAGCCTGAAAGAAAAAATCTCCAGCTATATGAAAAAATGATCATCCAACTGCTGCGCAACATCTTTCTCCGGAACTGGGGCCTCAAGCTTTTCTCTTTGGTTCTGGCCGTCCTGCTGTGGCTGGTGCTGGTGCCCGAGGAAAAGGTCTTTTCCGAGCGACGGCTGGCCCTTCCCCTGGACCTCTACTCTATCCCGGCCGATATGGAGCTCATCGATAAAGATGTTTCCGTCGTGGAAGTCACCATTCGGGCACCCAACCGGCTCATGGACCAGATCAGTTCGGCCAATGTTTTCGCCAAGCTCAACCTGCAAAACGCCGCCGTCATCCAGCAGGACTATCCCCTCAACCCCTCCATCATCAGCGCCCCTTCCGGCGCTCAGGTGATCAACGTCACTCCCAACAAGGCCCGCATCCGCTTCGAGCGGTCCAAAGAGCTGGAGCTGGAGGTCGAGCCGACCATCGTCGGCCGGCTCCGCAACGGCCTCCGCTTGGAGCGCGTGGAATCCATACCGGCCCGCATCCCGGTCCGCGGCCCGGAGAGCATGGTCCGGGAGAAAGACAAGGTTTACACCATCCCCATCGACATCTCCGGGTTCAGTCAGACGACCGAAGTCCGTGCCGATCTCATCCTGCCCCGGCCTGAAACGCGCCTGCCCGCTCAGCAGACTTCGGTGAGTGTCAGGCTCGTTATTGTTGAGGACAAGAAACCGGCCTCGGCCAGCCGCGGCCGCGACAAATAACCGGTATGGCCGCGCTCTTCGGCACCGACGGCATCCGCGGCCCGGCCGGCGCATTCCCCCTGAACCGGGAGGCTGTCTACAGCCTGGGAGAGTCCCTGGCCGTTCTTCTCCGCTCCAAAGGGCTCGTCCCCAGGGTGCTCATCGGCCGCGACACGCGCCAGTCGGGGACATGGCTTGAGGCAGCGCTGGCCGGCGGGATCAGCCGGTCGGGGGGGAGCTGGGCCTCGGCCGGCGTCATCCCCACCGGGGCCGTTTCGATGCTGGTGCGCCGGCAGGGGTTCTCGGCGGGCGTGGTCATCTCCGCCTCACACAATGCTTTTAGCGACAACGGCCTTAAAATCTTTTCCTCCCAGGGACTGAAGATCCCCGAAGATTGGGAGGAGACGCTGGAGCGCGACATCCTGGCCGGGCTCGACCGGACCGCTTCGCTGCCGGACAGCGTGGAGGTCGAGGAAGATCCCGCCCTGGCCGTGGAATATCTGGATTTCATCATCAGCCGCGTCCGACTCCGAAAACATGGCCGCCGGCCCCGCCTCGTCCTGGATTGCGCCAACGGCGCCGCTTTCAGGCTGGCCCCCCGGCTGTTTCTGGAGCTGGGGTTCGAGACCGAGGTCCTGGCCTGCGACCCGGACGGCCTGAACATCAATGAGGGCTGCGGTTCCCAGCATCCGCAGCGCCTGGCCCGGGCGGTCCAGGACAAAAAGGCTGATATCGGCATTGCCTATGACGGCGACGCGGACCGGGCCATTTGGGTGGACGAAGGAGGCCGGGTGCTCAACGGCGACCACACGCTATTCATCCAAGCCCGGCACCTGCTGGAGGCCGGAGGCCTGAAGGGCAAGGTCGTGGTGGCCACCTCCATGAGCAACATGGGGTTGGAGATGGCGCTGGGCCGCTTGGGGGTGAAGCTGGAACGGACGCGCGTCGGCGATAGGTATGTCCTGGAACGGATGACGGAGCTGGGAGCGGTCCTGGGCGGTGAGAGGTCGGGCCATACCATTTTCCTTGAGGACAGCCCCGCCGGCGACGGGTTGCTGACCAGTCTCAAGATGCTCGAAGTCATGTCCGAAGGCGAAGCGCCGCTGTCCGTTCTGACCCAAGGCTTTATCGAATATCCCCAAGTGCTCAAGAACATCCAGGTGTCGCGCAAGCCCGATTTCCGCGATGTGCCCGAGGTCTGGAGCGTCATCGAAGAGGTCCAGGCCGAGCTGGCCGGCAGGGGGCGGCTCGACGTCCGCTATTCCGGAACGGAGCCCCTGGCCCGGGTCATGGCCGAGGCCGAGGACCAAGCCCTGGTGGAGAGATGCGTCCGCCGCGTGGCCGAGGCTATCGCCCGCTATTTAAATTAGGTGACGGTCAACTAAATACCGAAAATCTAGCAGTTCAACAATGTTCTCATATCAATATGTATTTCGGTAATTGGTTGTCTGTCACCGAAATACAAACCGAAATACGCCGAATTAGCTACTTTTTATCCCATAGGAAATGAGCCCTACTTTTTTTCAGCTTAGAAAAAAGGTAAATTAGTATTGTGTCCCCATTTTAAGGAGGAGAGGATGAGACTCGCGGTGAACATCGACCATTTCGCCACTCTGCGCGAAGCGCGGCGGGCCAGGGAGCCGGAGCCGGTGCTGGTGGCCTTGCTGGCCGAACAAGCC
>JBAVVA010000144.1:0-5662 GCA_049697055.1 Candidatus Aminicenantales bacterium | reverse complement strand
AGAAAGACGCACAACCGCCGGGGAGTTTGAGGGGGGCGGCGTGGCCCCCCTCAGGGGGTCAGCGGAGCGGAGCGAAGCGCCGAGGGGGGAGCTTGACTCCCCCCTGGAAGTGTCCCGTCTCTGCAGACGACTTGGGAAAGGAAATTTTGAGACGGGACACTAGGCCGGGCCCAGCCGCCGCCTGCCTTGATTTTTCATCTGGCGCGGCATATCATTTTTCACAACGGAGAGGGAATAGGCCTAGGGGGCGGCCCCCGAGCGCCGGGAGGGTTTTTTGTGATCGGACAAACCTTCGGTCATTATCGCGTCATCGAGAAAATAGGGGAAGGGGGGATGGGCGTCGTCTATCGCGCCCATGATGAATTGTTGGACCGGGACATCGCCCTAAAGGTCCTGCCGGCCAGCAACTTCCAGGATCCAGCCGCCCGGGCGAGGCTCCTGCGCGAAGCGCGCATCGCCTCGCAATTGAATCATCCTTACATTTGCACGATCCACGAAGTGGGCGAAGCCGAGGGCCAAGTCTACCTCGCCATGGAATTTGTGGAAGGCCAGCCTTTGAGCGCGCGGTTGGCGGCCGGGCCATTGCCCCAAGAGCAGGTCCTACGCTGTGGGATTCAATTGGCCGAAGCGCTCGAACAGGCCCATGGCCGGGGCGTGCTCCACCGCGACTTCAAAAGCGCCAACGTGATCATCGCCAAAGACGGCCGGGCCAAAGTGCTCGATTTCGGCCTGGCCAAGCGCTTGACGGAAGGAGAGTTGGGCGAAGCCACTCGGTCACTGGCCTCCTTGACTTCTCCCGGAATCCTGACCGGCACTCTGGCTTACATGGCCCCGGAGCAGTTGGCCGGTCAGCCGGCCGATGTGCGCAGCGATATATGGTCTCTGGGCGTGGTGCTATATGAAATGGCGGCCGGCGGCCAGCCGTTCCAAGGCCAGACCGGGTTTGAGTTGAGCTCTGAGATTTTGAATAAAAAATCCCGGCCACTCCCGGCCCAGGTGCCGGCAGAGCTCAGAGCGGTAATCGAGCGTTGCCTGGAGAAAGAGCCTAGCCGGCGTTTTCAACGGGCGAGTGAGGTTCAGTCTTCCCTGGAAGCAATCCAAAAAGGAACGGTGTCTCCCTGGGTGGCTTGGCGCTATTGGCTGGCGCGGCACCTTGGGCTGGTTCTGGCGGGCGCGTTCGCCGTGCTGGCCGTGGCCTTATTCGGGTTTAATGTGGCCGGTCTGCGGACCTGGTTGCTGGGGGGAGGCCAGACGCTGAAATTCACCTCACTGGCTGTGCTCCCCCTGGAGAACCTTTCGGGGGACAAAGAGCAGGATTACTTCGCCGACGGCATGACCGAGGAATTGATCACCAACCTGGCCAAGATCAGCGCCCTCAGAGTCGTCTCGCGGACCTCGGTGATGCAATACAAGGGCACCAAGAAGCCCCTGCCCCAGATCGCCAAGGAGTTGAACGTCGAGGCGGTAGTTGAGGGCTCTGTGCAGCGCGAGGGCGGCCGGGTGCGCGTCACCGCTCAGCTTATCCAAGCCTCGACGGACAAGCATCTTTGGGCGGACCAATACGAACGCCCACTGACCAGCATCTTGGGGTTGCAGAGCGAGATCGCCGGCACGATCGCCGACAAGGTCCATGCGGCCCTAACCCCTGCCGAGCGAGCTCGGCTGTCCGCCGCGCGGCCGGTCAACCCCGAAGCGTACGAAGCCTATCTCAAGGGAAAGTTCTACTTGAACAAAATGACGCCGGAAGGATATGAAAAAGGCCTGGCCTATCTCAACCAGGCAGTTGAAAAGGACCCGACAAATCCCCTGCCCTACGCCGCCCTGGCGCTCGGTTACAGCCTGATTGGTCACGAGAGGCACCCTGACGCCTTCGCCCAAGCAAGGGCGGCTGCGCGTAGGGCGGAAGAGTTGGGCGGCGAGCCGCTGGCTGAGATGGTCCTGGCTTTCGGCATGATCAAGCTGTGCTCGGACTGGGACTTTACGGGCGCAGAAAAGGACCTTCGGCGTGCCTTGGAGCTCAACCCGAGCATCGGCGAGGCGCATCGTTGGTATTCGTGGTACCTATTCTTGATCCGACACTTGGATGAAGCCCTGGCAAGAATGAAACGGGCACAGGAGGCGGAACCGCTCACGCCACTTTTCTATGCGGATCGCGGATGGCAGTATTGGTGGGCGGGGCAAAATGACCATGCCCTCGAAGAAGCCCGCAAATCGCTAGAACTGGATCCTAATTTCAACGAAGGGCTTCACGTCTTGGGAGCCGCGTACGCCGAAAAAAGGATGTTTGCCGAGGCCATTGCCGCTCACCAAAAGCTGGCTGGCGTCGACCCTGATTGGAGATGGTCTCTTACCCGAACATATGCCCAGGCTGACCGCAAGGACGAGGCGCGAAAGACACTAACCAAGTTCTTGGGGGAAAAGCCCAAGCCCACGGGCGGTTGGGCGGGTTGGTTCTTGGCCGAGACCTATGCCGCCTTGGAAGACAAGGACGAGGCGTTCCGCTGGCTGGAAGCCGCCTATCGAGAGCGCCATAGCTTCATGCCCTGGATTAAATATAATCCCGCTTACGCACCCTTGCGCTCCGACCCGCGCTTCCTGGATTTGGTGCGGCGCATAAAACCTCCCCGCTAATAAGCTGACCTCTCGGCTGCACGATCCGATTGCCTATCTGAACAGAATTCTTGCTTGAAAATAGGCTTATGAACCTAATAGGGATGCATCTCTAAATATGTGATCTCGAAGAGGCGTCGGAATCGCCCCCTAGGCCCCCCTAGCGGAGGGGGGCCCCGTCGGCTCTTTTCGATGGGGGGAGCCGACGGGACTGGTTCCCCAGGGGGCCGGGGGTGATTCCGGCGCCAATAAGAAATCACACAAACGGAGATGCAAACACCCAATAGACGTTGACAGCCCTCGGGCAGTCATGTATATAAGTTTTGATCAGTCCAGGAGGTCCCATGAAAAAAGCCCTCATCCTCTGCCTGGCGCTCAGCCTGGCCCTCGCCTTTTCCCTGTCCTGCCGGAAGAAAGTCCAGGAGTTGCCCCCTCCTCCCC
The DNA here is from genome assembly GCA_049697055.1 of Candidatus Aminicenantales bacterium. Taxonomy (GTDB): domain Bacteria; phylum Acidobacteriota; class Aminicenantia; order Aminicenantales; family JAFGAV01; genus JAFGAV01. The sequence continues at coordinate 2,611 of JBAVVA010000144.1, read as the reverse complement.
CTTCCGTCAAGGAACAGCCTGCGGCAGAGAAGGTGGACGAAGGAGCCAAGGTCGTCAAGCCCACGCTGTCCGAGGAGGAGATTTTCGCCTCCAAGACGCTGGACCAGCTGAACCAGGATATGCCCCTGAGCATAATCTATTTTGATTTCAACGAGTACTTCATCCGGGAAGATGCCAAGCCCGTCCTAGAGTCCAACACCGGCTGGATGAGCAAATTCCGGACCGTTAAGGCCCTGATTGAGGGCCACTGTGACGAACGGGGCACGGAGGATTACAACCTGGCTCTGGGCGAGAGGCGGGCTCAAAGCACCCGGGAATACCTGATTTCCTTGGGCGTTTCTCCCGAACGGCTGAAGATCATCTCCTACGGCAAAAGCCAGCCCCTGGACCCCGGCCATGACGAGTTCGCCTGGGCCAAGAACCGGCGCGCTCAGTTCCTGATCATTGATAAATAGAGAGCTGGGACTATCCGCCATGCGCAGACTCGGACTTCTGGCCCTGGTGGGAATTCTGACCTGCGCGGCCGGAGCCGCCGGCCAGAGCAAGAAAGCCTATGAGCTCATCTACGAGGACGTTCAGCTCCTCAAGCAGCAACTGCTCAAGCTCGAGGACAGGATCGGCGCGGCGGCGGCCGAGATCCAATCCCTGTCCAGCCAGGTCCGGGACCTGCAATCCCAGCTAAGACTGCTGCAGACCGACCAAGCCGGCCTGAAGCAAGGGCTTCAGAACATTCCCTCCCAGTACCAGGTCGTTCTGACCCGGCTGGAATCGCTCAGCCTGCAGTTGACCAAGCTGACCGAAGAAATCATCGCCGCCCGGACGGCGGCCATGCCGCCGGGGGGCGAAACGGCCCCGGAAGCCGGGTCGAAACCTAAGGCCGAGGACAAGGCCCGCGGCAAGGACAAGAAGCCGGCCAAGCCTGAGGAGGCCAAGGCGGCTGCCTCCCGTGAGACGGCCGGGCCGGCCGCGCCGTCTAATCAAACGCCGAAAGAGATCTACGACATGGCCTATGCCGACTATATCAGGGGCAACTACAGCCTGGCTATTGACGGTTTCAAGATCTACCGCGAACAGTTCCCCGACAGCCCCCTGGCGGACAACGCCCTGTACTGGATCGGCGAATGCTTTTTCAGTCAGAGAAAGTTTGAGGAGGCCATCGAACAGTTCAACCTTCTCCTCTTCGATTACCCCCAAGGGGACAAGACCGCGGCCGCTTATCTCAAGAAGGGCTTTTGCTTTCTGGAGCTGGGCAAGAAGGAAGAAGCCTTGTCGGTCTTCAAGCTGCTCATCGCCAAGTATCCCAATGAGGAGGAGACCCGCCTGGCCCAGCAAAAAATTAAGGAGATCCTAGGACAGAATGAGGGACATCAACAGTCTTAACCGGGTTCTTCTCGTCGGACGGGTGGGCCAGAAACCGGAGATCCGCTACCTTCCCCAGAAGGAACGGGCTCTGGCCCGCTTCTCCGTGGCCACCAACGAACGCCTTTTCAACCCCGGCACCCGGGAAACCTCGGACCGGACCGAATGGCACCGCATCGTAGCCTGGGGCAAACTGGCCGAATTTTGCGAAAAGTACCTCCCCCAGGGTAAACAGATCCTGGTGGAGGGCAAGCTGCGGACCCGGAGCTGGTCGGACAAAGAAGGCAACAAGCGCTCGACCACCGAGGTCGAGGCCCAGAACATCATCCTCCTGGGCCGCCGAGCCGAAGGCGCCGAGGAGGAACCCTATCAGCCCCAGCCCCAGCCCCAGCCCCAGCCCCAACCCGCCGCCGCAGAATTCCCCGTGGAGGAGGAAGAGACAGACCTCCCGCGCGGGTCCGGCGAGGACGAGGAGATCCCCTTCTGACCGGGCGGCCGGCCCGACACAAGGCTGCAGATTTTCGGCCGGGGGGTATCCATGGACAAGGATCAGGATAACGAAAAAAAAATTCGGGGGGGGATCGTCGAGGACATCCGGCCCTGGGGCAAATTCCGCGCCTATCCCCACCGGAAGGCCCGGAGCATCAAGGTCATCACCGTTAACCCCGGCGGCTCGCTCTCCCTTCAGTTCCATCACCGCCGCTCGGAGTTCTGGATCGTCCTCGACCCGGGGCTGGAGATCACCGTAGGCGGCCGCGTCTGGCAGCCGCAGCCAGATGAAGAGGTGTTCATCGGCCGCGGAACGCCGCACCGCCTCCGCAACCTGGGCCGGACGGCCGCCCGAATCCTGGAGTTCTGGATCGGCAATTCCGACGAATCGGATATCGTCCGCCTGGAAGACGTCTACGGCCGAACCTGAAGTAGGTAGCATCTCCTTTTCTGTAATGAAACATTCAAGAAGAGGAGGGGTCCTGTCCCGGCCGACCTTTCCGGAGACACCGACCTTTGCCCCTCTTGTTTCACCAAGGGGGGCTAGAGGGGGATAAATAGGATAAAGAGAATTGAAGGTGTCTCCGGCTATTCCAGGCTGCGCGCGGGCGGACTGTATGGCCGGAGCCGCCTCCCTGCTTTTTTCTATTTATTAACCCCCCAGCCCCCTAGAAATTAGGGGGCTCGATGGCGCCTCCGGAAAGGCCGGAGCCCCTCCGCCGTGCCACCCCTCCCCACGATTCAAATGCTTGGAGATGCGACC
>JBAVVA010000143.1:0-7804 GCA_049697055.1 Candidatus Aminicenantales bacterium | reverse complement strand
GCTCTCTCCCCTGGCGCTGCGGATGAAAGAGGAGGAGCTCAAGCCTGTCCCCTCGAAAGGCTGGGCGGCCATGATCCGGAAGGTCTATGAGGTTGACCCCATGCTCTGCCCCAAGTGCGGGGGGGCGATGAAGGCCGTCGCCTTCCTCACGGAGTATGCCGTCGTGGATCGCATCATCGATCACCTGAAGCTGACGTTTGCGGCGGCGAAGCCCCCGCCGTCTCTTTAGGCCCCGATTTCCGGGGCTGTTGACAGCGCCGTCCGCCGACGATATAGTCCCGGCATGAAAAGGCGGGGAGATTCAGCGCTGGGAAGGGGAATTCAATATGCCGTGGAAAAAGGAAATTCTTATCCTTCTCCTGAAGAAAAAGAACACCTTCAACGACTTCATCGACTGCGCCGAGTATCTGATCGCCGAGAAGTGGACAGCCCCCGACCGCCTGGTCATCGAAGGCGGAAGCGCCGGCGGCCTGCTGATGGGCGCGGTCACCAACATGTGGCCCGATTTATTCAAGGCCGTCCACTCGGCCGTGCCGTTCGTGGACGTCATGAACACGATGATGGACGCCAGCCTGCCGCTCACGGTGGGGGAATACCTGGAGTGGGGCAACCCCAACGAGAAGCCGGCCTACGATTACATGAAGTCCTACAGCCCCTACGACAACCTGGACAAGAAGGCCTACCCGGCCATCCTGGTGACCACCAGCTTCAACGACAGCCAGGTCATGTACTGGGAGCCGGCCAAATACGTGGCCAAGTTGCGCAGCCTGAAGATGGACAGCAACGAACTGCTCCTCAAATGCAAGATGGAGCCGGCGGGTCACGGCGGCGCCTCGGGCCGCTACGACCAGCCGAGGGACACGGCTTTTGAATACGCCTGGATGCTGAAGCAGGTGGGGATCACGAAATAGAAAAATAAGCGCGGAGAGCATTCCTCCGGCCGTTCCCGTTCAGCTTATTCTGACGGAAGGGCGGCCAACCTCTTTTTTGCTTCAATGACCTCGGGCTGCCCGGGGTCGGCGTCCTTCCAGAGGTCGAGGAATTTTTTATAGTTCTCGATGGCCTTGGCTTTGTTTCCCTGGCGTTCAAGGATGCTGCCCAGATGGTAGAAGCTCAGGGCGTAGATATCGCCGAACCGGAACCGGCCCGAGGTCAAGGCCGTGATCTTCTCGTATTCCCGGCGCTCGTCCTCCAGGTTCCCGGAACGCTCATAAGCCTGGGCGAGCGCACCGATAAGGAGGGCATGCATATCGTACTGCCAGTTGTGCTCGTGCGGCAGACGGCCGCAGGCCTTCCTGAGGTGTTCGATCGCAGCGGCGTGATCCCCCTTCTGAAGCACGATTGCACCCATCAGGTTATCAACAAAATTTTTATCTTGAGGATTCAAGGATGCCTGACACAGGGAGGCCAGGTCCGCGGCGACCTTCCCGGCTTCGCCCAGAGAGTTTTTTTGGCATAAGATCAACCCCTGCATCGCCAGGGCGTTTCTCTGCCAGGATAAGCTATCGATGGCCAGGCCGGCTTCATAAATGCGCTGGCACATGGCCAGGGCTTCGGATAAGCGGCCCGACTTCCACAGAGCATAGGCTGCCACCTGCCGAAAAATACTGGCCATATTCTCTTCTTTGACCTGCTCCATGGCCGCGATTCCCCGCTCAGCCAGGGACCTTGCCTCCCCGAATTTTCCTTGGAGAAGGGCTATTTGGGCCATCCCGTAAAGACTGTACATCGGCGCCACGGGATCTTTGAACTCCAGCAGCCGCTGATACGCCCCGGCCGCCTGGGACAGGTCCCCTTGATAAATGAAGAGCACTCCCCGGGTGAAGGCGATTTGGGCGGCACCCGGACTCAGGGCCAAGGCCCGGTCGATCTCGGCCAACGCCTCTGAGTATTTTCCGGAATATATAAAATAATCCGAAAGGTCGACACGCAGAGAGGCGCTGTCGCCGATGTTCCGGAAATAGGAATCGATGACTTCCTTGGCTTTGTCCCGCTGACCCAAGGCCTCGTAGGCGGTGGCCCCATAGCCGTAGGGATAATACGTCCTGTCCCCGTTCCGAATCGCGGACAAGCTATGCTCGATGCATTTTTCATAGAGTTCGTAGTCGATATACAGGTAGGCCAGTTTGTTATGGACGAAGGGATCGTCGGGATAGGTCTTCAGAACTTCTTGGTAAGCTTCGATGGCCTTGGGAATTGTTCTTTCATCATCCTGGTAGTAATCCCCTTCGAGGAGGAGCCGTTCTTTCTGCGAAACTCGGTCGCGCAGGCCCATGGCTTTTCCCAGGCAGCGCTTTCTCTCGGCCATCAAGAAGGAATTGCCGTAGGACATGGCCAGGGACCGGTAGGCCATGGCGAAATCCGGGTCGAGGGCCACGGCCTTTTTCATCAATTCGATGCTTTTGGCAAAATCGCTCTTATTGTGATACTCCCGTCCCTCGACATAGAGGGCGAACGCCTCGGGCGAGGAGGTGGTGATCTTGCCCAGCACCGCATCGACGTCATCGGCGATTTCGGCCCTGGTCAGTTTCAAATCTTCCTTGACCATGCCGGTCAGGGTATCCACCATGGCGTAGAAGCTGGCCAGGCCCTGTCCGACGACAGAGCCCGAGCCGACCGTTTCGCCCGCTCCATAGCTCTTGAGCCTGTAGTCGAGCCGGAACGAATCGCCGGCCTTGGTCAGGCCGCCCAGGAGGATGTGGTCGATCCCGGCGCGCTCGGCCACGTCTTTAAGGGTTTTAGCCGAATAGGTGCGCGCTTCGACCTGGCCGAGCTCGTTCAGGATTTCGAACATCTGGTCGCCGCTGAGAACCTTGACGTACTTAGATTGGGACAGGTCCGTGACCAGGAGCTCGGGCAGGGCCTTGCGCCAGTGATCCAAGCCGGGATCGCCGGTGTTGTTCTCGAAATACATCACGGCCAGGGAGGGCTTGCCGGCCGCGGCCAGCGCCGCTTTTTTATGGGACAAGAGACGGACTCCAAAAACAGCGGCCGCGACAAGGACGACAAGGGCAGCACCCGGGAGGATGAGTTTCCGGGGCTGGAACTTGACCGTGATCTCGCGCGAGGTCGAGGGCCTGACCGAAGGCAGGACCTTCTCTGTGGTGGGGATGCCCTTCTCGATCTTGGTCAGGTCGGCCAGGATGTCCTCTGCCTTCTGATAGCGTTTATCTTTGCCCTTTTCCAGACAGCGCAGGATGAGCCGGTTCAGGTCGTCCGGGATCTGGGCGTTCAGCTCCCGGGGATTCCGCGGCTGTTCGGTCTTCTGCTTCACGGCGATGCTCAGGAACGTATCGCCCTCGAACGGCACCCGGCCGGTCATCATCTCGTAGAGAATGATCCCCAGGGAGTAGATGTCCGACCGGTTGTCCACCTCCTGGCCCTCGATCTGCTCCGGCGACATGTACTCCGGCGTGCCGATGACCATGCCGGCCCCGGTCATGCCTTTGACCTTGAGCGAGCGGGCGATGCCGAAGTCCATGATCCGGACGTTCCCCTCCCGGTCGATCATGATGTTCTGGGGTTTGAGGTCACGGTGCATAACCCCCAGTCGATGGGCTTCGGCCAGCCCCTCGCCCACCTGCCTGGCGATGAGGACCACCTTCCCGGCGCTCATGGGGCCCATCATCCGGAGGATGCTCTTCAGGTCCTCGCCCGACACATATTCCATGGTGATGTAGTGCGCGCCGTCGGCCTCGCCCAGGTCGAACATCCGGCAGACGTGACGGTGGGAAATCTTGCGGCTGAACCGAAGCTCGTTGCTGAACCGCTCGATGGCCTGTTCGTCCGTGGAGATCTCAGGCTTCAGGAGCTTGAGGGCGATTTTTTCCTTGATTTTCTCGTCGAAGACCTTGTACACGCGGCCCATGCCGCCCTTGCCCAGCTCCTCGATGACCTGATAACGGCCGGCAAAAGTGCTTCCCGTAGCAAGCTCCTTGAGAACCGTTGACTGGAAGGTCTCCGTTCCGCGGCCTCTGTCCCGGCCGTCCGGCAAAGGGGTGCCGCACTGGCCGCAAAAACGTGTGCTTGGCGGATTTTCAATCCGGCAATTGGGACACTTCATGCCTCCCCCCGGTCCGAGGATGTGTCATTAATATAATTTTACTAGATATTAGTCAACCTCGTGCTCTCTCCTCGTGCTCTCTCCTCGATCCCTTTTGGGCGACGGGAGGGGGCCAGCCGGTGCCTTCCTCTCCGGTCCCCAGCAGGCGACATTTTGATCACAGATTGGGAATAGGGGCGATAGCGGGATGTTTTCCGGCTGTTCTTAGCCGGCAGAGCCCCGGAACGATCCATGGCCTATGTCCTGTTTTCCGCCCCGGGCCGTTTCTTTGGCTTGGGAATTCGACTTTTTATAAAGTGAGGGAGTCATTCCGGTGAATTTTTTGAAAGCCCGGTTGAAGGCGGCTAGGGAATTGAACCCCACGTCGAAAGCGAGGAAGGCGGGGCTCTCTCCCCTGGCGCTGCGGATGAAAGAGAAGGAGCTCAAGCCTGTCCCCTCGAAAGGCTGGGCGGCCTTGATCCAGAAGGTCTATGAGGTTGACCCCATGCTCTGCCCCAAGTGCGGGGGGGGCGATGAAGGCCGTCGCCTTCCTCACGGAGTATGCCGTCGTGGATAGGATCATAGAGGATCTGAAGCTGAACTTTATCGCGGACAAGCCGTCGCCGTCCCACGTCTTCAAGCAAGTGGCCCTGATGGCGGCCGAGGAGAGCGGGGAATATTGTTCGAATTTCTTGTCTTCGGGGACTGATTGGGACTCAGCTCTTTATCGCGCCGAGTGGCAGGCCGATCCGTTTGAGCAAAGCCTCATAGCGGGGGTCGGACCGCAGTCCATCAAACCGCCGGTCGCATTTGATATAAATCAGAAAGCCTGACCGCTCCTCAAAGGCCTTCGAGAGCCACTCAAAGACCTGATCCTTTTCTCCAAGGCCAACATAGACGGCGGCGATATCGTAGGCCGGAACGTAGATTCGCTTGGACTTCTCTAAGAGTTTCTCCAAAAACTCCTGCGCTTCCTTCTTTTTGCCGGCGATCCCGTAGGCGTGACCAAGAGCGCCCAGGGGCAGAGAGCCATCTTTCCAATGGCTGAGAGCGTTTTGGAACTCGACAATGGCCTCTTTGATCATGGATTTCTGCTCATAGGCCCAGCCCAAAATGACCTGGGCCCACGCATTGTTGGGGTCCATCTGGACTCCTTTGCGGGCAAGCCCAATCGCCTCATCATAATCTGCTGTGCTGAGGCAGTGCCAGCCGAAGCATAAATTCATGTCCGATGAAAAGGGATCGAGTTCCGAGGCGAGTTTGATCTCAGCCATTGACTCTTCCATTCTGTCCATGGCCATCAGGTAATGCGCATAGAGATGGTGAGTATAGGCGAGGCTGGGGTTGAGCTCCAGGGCTCGTTTGAATTCTTTCTCGGCCTCTGTCCAATTCAAATCATAATGGAGCCAGGCCAGAGCCAGATAGCTGTGGGCCTCTCCGAGAGTATCATCTTTCTCCAGTGCCTTGAGAGCCGCTTGTTTCATTTTCAAAAAGGCCTCCCGAGGCGGAACATCACCGAAAAGACCGCTAAAAAAATAACCGTCTGCAATCTTTGTGTAAGCCAGAGCAAAATCCGGGTCGAGCTTGACCGCTTGATTAAAATATTCACTATCGCCTGAATAGACTCCCTTGAGGTAAACATCAAAAGCTTGGGGTTTCACAGCCCTTCTTTTGGCCAACCGGAATCTCGCCTCCTCACCGAGTCTGATGCCGATCTGCCTCGTGATATCCTGGGCAATTTCGCTCTGTAGAACCAGAAAACCGCCGATGTCACGTTCGTAGCTTTTGACCCAGAGCTGTCGGTCTTCGGCCGGATTAATCAGCCTGGCTGTGATCCGCATTTTTTCCCCCGATCTCAAGACAGAACCTTCAACCACCAGGTCGGCATTCAGCTCTTTGGCAATCTGCGGCAGAGATTTTTCTGTTTTTTTATACTGCATGACAGAAGTCAGCGATCTTACCCGCAGGGTGCTGATCTGTCCCAATTCAGTGATGAGATTATCTGTCATGACCACGGCAAAATCTTTTTGCTCAGGATCTTGGGAGAGATTCTCCAGAGGCAGCACGGCCAGCGACTGCACCTGAGGAGTTCTTGCCCGACCTGTCAAAAAGTCTCTTATTCCACCGATATTGAGAGCGAATAAAAGACCCGCCACCCCGAGGACCAAAACACTCATAGGCAGCGGTCTTTGCCACAAGCTTCGCTTTGCCCTGCGCCTGGGCTTCCCGGCGATAAGCGCCGACAGATCACCGGTCTCAACTTGGCTTAAATCAGCGAGCAGCTCCTTTGCCGACGCGTAACGGTTGGCCGGCCCTTTCTCCAGGCACTTGAAGATAATCCGCTCCAGCCCCTCAGAAATCTTGGCTCCCGGGGACCGCGGCAGTTCAGGCTGCTTGTGGAGGATCGCCTGAATAACCTCAGAAGGGGTCTCCTGAGGATACGGCCTTTTCCCCGTAGCCAGCTCATAGAGAATGGCACCCAGGGCATGGATGTCGGTTCGCTCGTCAACTTCGCGGCCTTCCAGCTGCTCGGGCGCCATGTAGGGAAGAGTGCCCGTCAAAGCTTGTGCGCCGACGCTGGTGAGAGTTAAAGTCTTGCCCATCGTTCCTGAAGGCCGGAAAAGCTTAGCCAGGCCAAAGTCGAGCACTTTGATCAGGCCCTTGGGCGTGACCATGATATTCCCGGGCTTAAGATCCCGGTGGATCATTCCCTGCTCATGGGCTGCTTCCAGCGCTTCTGCTGCTTGCTTTCCTACCTGGATAACTTCTGCCTCCGGCAATGCTCCTGAGAGCGACTTCTCCCCCAGTGTGACACCGGATATATATTCCATGGCCAGAAAATCCACGTCTCTTTCGGTGTTAAAATCATGAATAATGGCGATATTGGGATGGTTGAGCTTGGAGAGAGCCAGCGCTTCCCTGCGGAAGCGCTTTTTCGTCTCTTCATCGGCGAGTGCCCCGGCGGGCAGAACTTTAATGGCGACATCTCTTTCCAGGCGTTCATCTCTGGCCCGATAGACAACACCCATTCCTCCAGCGCCGATTTTTTCGATGATGCGATAATGCCCGAGAGTCTGGCCTATCATGGTGGCTCACTCCTTGAAATCCAGCCGAATTGCAAATATTCTCCTTCTCCCAACAAAGCAGATGGGATGGCGAATTATTGCTATCAAACTCTTTATGATCCCATTGAGTTTGGATATCCTACAAAGATTATAGGCATACTATATCAGGGCCTGGTGATCGATGTCAAGTTACTGAACTTGATTTCCACCTCCACTTGGCCCTTATCGGGAATGTACGAGGTCACCCGGGCAATAAAATCCAGATAGTCCATCGTCTCCCGCTCCGCAGCATCTCGGGGATGGTGAAGCGGTCCTCATACTCAGTCAGGAACCTGTCGAAATGATGGGAAAGCACCCGTCAGAGGATGGTCCGTTCCCGATGTCGACGACGATAGACTCCCGCCATAGCGGGAGAATGGCCTCAAGAAACGGGCCAAGATGAAGAGCCTGGGCGATGATCACTGCGGCCATTCAGACCTTTGGCGACCGGATCAATCTTCGCCCCCACCTCCATTTTCTGGTGACCGAGGGCGGAGTGGACAGGGCGGGCGTCTTCCATCTGATCCCGCGGATGGACGACGCGCGGCTGGCCGCACTCTTCACCCGCGAGGTCCTGGCGTTCCTCGTCGGGAAGGAGCTTCTCAGCCCTGAATGGGCGGAACGGTTGCTTTCCTGGCGCCACACGGGTTTCTCGGTC
>JBAVVA010000142.1:0-16058 GCA_049697055.1 Candidatus Aminicenantales bacterium | reverse complement strand
CGTCACCGGAGACGGTCTCGGCGTTCACCGAGCCCACCGCTCTGGTGAGAGTGACGTCGCCCGAAACGACCTTGATCTTGAGGTCTCCGGAGATGTCGCTTGCCTTGACGTCGCCGCTGACGGTGTTGAACACCCCGCCCCTGGCCGCCTTGACGACCGTCACATCGCCGCTCACGCTCTCCAGCTTGGCGTAGCCGCCGATATTCTCGGCTGAGACATCGCCGCTGACGTCGCGGATCTCCACCTCGGCCTTGGCCGGGACGGTCAGGCTATAGGTCACCGACACGTTCAGGCTGCCGTGCTCATGGCGCGAACTGCCTTCCGGGTACTTGGTCAGGATCTCCAGCCGCCCGTCATTCCGGCTGACCTCGATCTTCACCAGGGCGGCGTTTTCCCTGGCCTTCTCCAGGGTGCCGGCCTTGGAGACCTTCAGGGCATCGATGTACACTTCTGGCTTGTCCCAGGTCAGGACCTTGATGTTTCCGGAAATATTCTGCAGGTAAAGTTTTCCGTCAAGAGCCAGCTTCTCGGTCTGCTGGAACTTCTCCTCGAATTTCACCTTTTCGTCGTCGCCCGCTGCGGCGGGCATTGCCACCAAGGCCAGAAGGGCCAGGGCGGCCACCAGGCTTGTCATTCTTTTCAGGGTCATGATATTTCTCCTTTGGTATTTCATTTATTTATTTTTAAAGCGTCATTCCGCTTCTTCGTACCGGCCCCGCGTCTTTTTGGACGGAAGCCCACGCGGTCAGGATCGTGACCTTGTCCTTATAGGCCTCGAGCAGCGCGTTCTGGGCCTTGAGGTCCCGAGGGTCCTGACGCACGACCTGCAGGCAAGTCTGGATCGAAACGTCCACGGTCGCCAGGTTGGCTCGGAAGACGCGGACCAGCTCAGGGCTGAGGCTTCCCTCCGCCGCCTGGGCGGCCACCGCTTCGTTCAAGGCCTGGATGGCCTGCCGGTAGTGCCAATCCGCTTCGTTGAGCTTGTCCAGCGTCCGGCGCTCCAGGGCCGCCTTTTCAATGGGCATGGCCTTGCGCCAGGGCTGGAAATAGAACAGCCCCGCGGCGATGACGAGCAGGGCCAGGCTGGAGGCAAAAGCCAGCCGGAAACGGGGAGAGCCGAAAGAGAAGGCAGGACGGTGCGCGGCCGGCCTGACGGAACGGCCGGCGGCTGCGGCGCGCTCCTCCCGAAGCCCCGCCCGGACCTTGATCCAGACCCGTTCGGGGGGGAGGAGCTTTTCCAGCCCCTTCGCCTCGCCGGCGATGGCCTGCAGGTCTTCCAGAACGGCACGGCACTCAGCGCATCCTTCCAGATGGCGCTTCAGGGAAGCCTCGCGGCCTGCGCTCAAGCCTCCGCCTATAAACTCGCTTATATCTTTTTGTGCATGACGGCATCTCATGTTGGTCACTCCTTATACGGCCCTGGATACGGCCCCGGACTTGAGGAGGCGTTCCCGGAGCTTCATCCTGGCCTTGAAGAGATGGGACTTGGATGTGCCCACCGTGCAGCCCAGGATACCGGCGATCTCCTCATGCTTGAACCCCTGGACATCGTGCATAAGGAAAACGCTTTTCAAGCGCTGGGGCAGTGTCTGGATGGCTTCCTCCAGGGGTTTTCTCAGCCTGCTGCCCGTCTCCTCCTTCGAGGAGGCGGCCAGAACGCCCTCGACATCGCTCAACGGAACAGAGTTTTTCATCTCGGTCTTCCTCGACCTGAGGTAGCTGAGGCTGGCGTTGACCGTAATACGGTAGAGCCAGCCGGGAAAAGTGGCGACATTGTTGACTTCGCTGAGATGACTGAAAGCTTTGAGGAAGACATCCTGGAGCACATCCTCGGCCGCCGCGGCGTTGCCGGTGTAGCGGCAGGCCAGGTTGAAGAGGGCGGCCTTGAATCGATGGTAGATGGCCTCCAGAGCGCTTTCGTCGCCCGCAGCGCCCCTTCGGATAAGGTCGGCCAGGGCTTCGTCGGCCTGAAGCGGGGAGAGGGGTTGGGGTTGAGGTTGGAGTTGGGATCGGGTCATTGCGCCGGACAGCTCCTCAAAAGGCTGAGGCTGATTATCGCCTATTCCGGCGCTCTTGACCAGGGCTGGGGAACCTATCACGGGTTTCGCTCCTCACCCCTAAAGATTCGGGAGGGGGCAAAAAGGTTGCCTCCGGCTGTATATATTTTCAATAGAAATATATAAGGCCGTAATACATTGACATTAAAAACTTTTTTTTATATTGTAATGACAAAGACAAAAAGAGGAGATCATGAAAAAAATCAAGACGGGTCTTTTGCTACTTTCTTTACTCTTGTTTCTTCTGGCTGGAACGGCCGGAGCCCAGCTCCGCTTCGGCTTCCGCTTCTACGGCGGCCTCAACTGCCTGGGAGGCGGCGACGTCAATCTTGGGGCAAAAGGCTGGGCCGACTATTATTCATCCGACATACTACTCCCTCGCACTCCTTCCGGAAAATTCGAACCCATACACCTGGGCTTTGACTTCGGCGGCGACTTCATTCTCCAGTTCACCCCCCAGTTGGGCATTGGGATCGGGTCCGGCTACTTGACTGCCTCCAAAACTTTCTCCATCGATCATACCCATCCTATTTTCGACGATGTCCTTTATAAGAGCGAGACAACAATTGGCGCTATTCCCATCAGGCTCAGCTTCTATTATTTTCTGCCCGTAGGATCAAATATCAATATCTACTTTCAGGCGGGAGGCAGCTACTATCTGGCCAGCCTGAAGTATCACTTCCGGGCGGAGGATCCTAGTTACTATGAAGACCGCGACTTAGACACAAAAGGCGGGGGGGTTGGTTTTCATGGCGGCCTGGGTTTGGAAATTGACTTCTCTCCCATGGTCGGGTTCTTTATTGACTTGACCGGACGATATGCTTCCATCTCCAATTTCAAAGGGGATTTCATCATTTCCGATACCTGGTCAAGTACCACGATCAGCGACGCGAATCTCTATTTCTTTAGGTATTATGACTGGCCCTATGGAAATTTCCCCTTGATTCTAGTGAGCACGATAGTGCCAAGCGGAATAGGGATTACCGACGTCCATCAGGCCAAGATCGATTTCAGCGGTTTCTCGGCCCTGCTCGGGTTTATTTTCAGGTTTTAAAAAGGCCCCCAGCGCAACAGCACGGCCGGAACTAGGGCCAGCAGTCCCCAGACGACCCAGCCCAGCATTAGGGGCAGGAACCAGCGGGCCCATCTATCCCACCGCAACCGGGCCAGCCCCAGCACGCCCATGGTCACCGCCGAGGTGGGCAGGATGGGGTTGATGTACTCGGCCAACTGGAAGGCGAAAACCGAAGTCTGCCGGGTGATGCCCACCAGGTCGCCCAGGGGGGCCATGATGGGCATGGTCAAGGCCGCCTGGGCCGTGCCCGAGTGAACGAAGAAGTTGATGATGCACTGGGAGAAAAACATGAGCTGGGCGCTGAGCACGGGGTGAAAGCGGGCGATGGCCGTCTCCATGCCGTGGAGCATGGTGTCCATAATCTTTCCATCAGTGGCCACCACCAGGATGGCCCGGGCGCAGCCGATGATCAGGGCGGCGTTGACCATGTCCTTGGCGCCCTCGATAAAAGAGCGGGCCGTGTCCTCCCCGCTCAGCCGGCCGGCGATCCCCGACAGAATGCCCAGGGCCAGGAACAGTCCGGCGATCTCGTTGATGTACCACTTGTATTTCAGGATGCCGAATACGAGCAGGGCCATGCCCAGCAGAAAGAGGATAAGCACCAGCTTGTGGCGGGCCGTGACCTCCACCTTTTCCCGGCCGATCTTGTCCAGGTCAAGCGTCCGGCGCCTCTCCTCGTCCTCCTCAAAGACCGGGCTCGACCGCGGGTCGCGACGGACCCGGGCGGCGTAGCGCATGACGAAGGCCACGGCCAGGGCCGTTCCCCCGGCCCAGATGATGAGCCGGAAACCCACCCCGGAATAGAGCGGCAGCTTGGCGATGCCCTGGGCGATGCCCACGGTAAAGGGGTTGAAGAAGGCGCCGGCGAACCCGGCCGCCGCGCCCACGAAGGGGATGGCCACGCCGGTTATGGTGTCATAGCCCAGGGATAGGGCCAGCGGCACGAAGATGAGGATGAAGGGCATCGTTTCCTCGCACATGCCGAAGACGGCGCCGCCCAGGGAGAAAATGACCATAGTCGCCGGGATGAGGAGCGCACGCAGGGCCCCGCTCCGGCCGAAGCGCAAGGCCAGGTTGTGGATGAAAGCCGCCACGGCGCCCGTCTTCTGGATGACGGCGAAGGCGCCGCCGACGAGGAGGACGAAGACGATGATCTGGGCCGCATCGACGAATCCTTTGATGGGTGAGATGAACAGGGCGCCCAGCCCCTGAGGCCGGCGCTCGATGGTGTGGAACGAGCCCGAGACGGGCATCAGCTTGCCGTCTTTCTCCACCCGTTTGTATTCGCCGCCCGGCACGAGCCAGGTGGCGGCTACCGTCAGGACGACCATGGCGTAGATCAGGATCAGGGTGTGGGGCAGCCGGAGCTTTTTCTTTTTCGGGATCTCCGTCTTTTCCTTCTGACCGCCCGTCGCTTCGGCGCTCATCAGTTCAGGACCCTCCTGGCCTGCAGGTCGTACGTCCGGCCCTCGGTCAGGATGTGGAGGACGATCCCCACGACGCTGAACACCTTGTCCGCCCGCGCCTCGAAGCGGGCTTGTCCGGAATCATAGATCAGAACAGCGCCCGAACCGATGACCTCAAAGGTCTGGTCGGGCTTGACCAGGATGGCCGCGGACTCGTCGATGCCGATGCCCAGCAGCCGGGGATGCTCGGCCAACAGGCTGATCAACCGGTTGTGACGCTTGCGCCTGACGAAGTGCTGGTCGATGATGGCCTCCGTGAGGAAGCCCAGGCCGGGCGAGGTCAGGACGTTTCCCGTTTCGATCGTCTCGAATTCATGGCCTTCTTTGGGACGGCGCTTCTCGTTCCCGGTGATCATGACTTGGCTCATCACCGCCGCGCCGCCGCTCGTGCCGCCCATCGTCGCGCCCTGGCTGTAGAGCTCGAGCAGGCGCTTATGCAGGGGGGTGTCGAGAAGCACGGCGGTTTGCTTGGCCTGGTCGCCGCCGGAGAAGTACACGCCGCCCGCGCCATCCAGCAGGCGGACGCTCTCCGGGGCCAGGGCCTCCTTTCTGGAGAGGTGATGGAATTCGGCGCTCCTGGCGCCCAGCTTCTTGAACTCCCGGACCAGATCCGGGCCGGTCTCTTGGGGAACGGAGCTGGCCATAGTGAAAATGACGATCTTTCCCGAGCCGTAGCCTGAGGACAGGTCCACAAACTTCTTCATCATCGTATCGGGAAGGTCTCCCCCGCCGATAATGAAGAGGTATCCTTTAGCCGCGGCCGGCGAAGCCAGCCATAAAAAAATAAAGGCTATGAAGGTCCATCTGGAGTGCCTCATCGCCCTCCTCCTCCTGAGATCAGAATTGCGCTTCATCCCTGCCATTCTAATAGGACCAGATCAAAATTGGCAAAGAATTATATTCTCTTTCTTTTGTATTCCAGCTGTTTAACAGGGGCGAATTAAGCAAAATAGGCTGGAAGCGTCAACCTCCGCGATTTCCATTTTGACATCAAGCCCTCGCGTCAAATCGATGAAATCATCCGCTGAAAAAGTAGTGGCCCGGAAACCGTCGCGACAAACAATAACGCCGCGTCGAGTTTTTTCTTCATCGACCTCCCCGACGAGCCCCTGCCGGGCCTGGAGACGGAACCACTCCAGGCGGTCCTCCCAGAAAGCGTCGGCATAAGTGGAAAAGAGAGCGACTCCGTTCCGCTTGGTTACCCGGACGGCTTCAGCGATTAATTGTTTAGGGTCCACCTGGAAGGCCGAAATTCCGTTTTGGATACAGACCACACTGGAAAAAACTCCGTCGGCCCAGCCCAAGCGGGCAGCGTCCATGGCCAGTAAATGAAACCTGCTGACCCCTCGCAAATACTGACGGGCAAACGAAAGATTTGGCCGGGAGTTGTCAATCCCGACAACCTTCTCGGCCTTCCTGAGAAGGTCCGGAATAATCCGGCCGTAACCGCATCCCAGGTCTAGAGTCCAGCCAATATGGGAAATGTGCTCCAAGACAAAGTCAACTTCGGCTCGCAAATAACTCCGCACCCGAGGCGGAGCAAGGTCATAGCATTTCTTTAGTCTCTGGCCGCTCAGGCTCGAGATATAGTAGGACTTCTTCTCGCCACACATTTGGGCCGCGGCTTTAGATGATCAAGAACGTCTCTCCGCGGGGGCAAGCCATAAGCCGCGTGTTCTTGAATAAAAAATCAGGTCTTGAGTTTGAACAGATTAATCATCTCCGGCTTCATCAAATAAACAAGCGAGTAGATGCCCAGGGCCGTGCCCAGGGGGATGTTGAGCAGGCTCAGGAAGGAGAGAATCAAGAGCAGGATCCTGGCCCATTCCCGGCGCTTCAGCAGGCCGAGGCCCCCAATGATTTTGGGAATAGCCAGGACGAAGATAAAAGCGCCGACCGACAGCCCCACGATCCGCAGCACCTGGGGGGCGACATCGCCCATCTCCGGGATGAAGGACACGCCCAGCAGGGCTACGACCACGACAGCTCCCCCCAGCAGGCTGAAGACTCCGTAAACGATCCACAGGATGCCGATGAGCTGCACATGTTTTTCAATGTTTTCCATCTAGGCGCTCCTTTCCGCCCGTTTCCCCAAGATGCCGGCCTCAACCGTCTTTCCCACGGCCGGCCCGGCCGGGTCGGATATCTTCAAAATCCCAGTTATTTATATTACCAGCACGACTCAAATAAAGAAATGATCAAAGGAAAGTCAGGCCGGGCCGCGGTGGCTCGTCTTCCCAGTCTCCTCCCCTTGCAGAAGATCGGCCAGCCGGGCTTCCATGGCCTCGAAGTGCGTCCCCTGCCAAAAAACGCGGCCGCAGGAAGGGCACAGGGCCAACTCTTTGGCCCTCTCCAGAATAAAAGGAGAGACCAGGTTGCGCGCTTTATCCAGGCTCAAGGGTTTGAGCTTGACGTTGCAGCCCAAGCAGCGCGTGTAGGGCGCCGTTTTGTCCCTGAGGTCGAAGGCGGCCAGCACCTGCCTGACCTGGTCGGGCCAGGACTCGCTCTCAATGTGCAGGCTGGTCAAGCCCTTGGCCCGGGCCAGCAACCCGGTGTCGCGGCTAAGGAGCGTGCGCTCCTCTTTCCGGGCAACCAGGAGAAGCCGGTCGTCGTCGGCCGCCGGGTCATAGGCCGTGTCGAACCCCAGGATTTTGAGCCACTTGGCCAATTTACCCAGCATGCAATCCACGATGAACTTCATGGGAATCGGTTCTTACAGGCCCAGCAGCTGGACGCTCAGCCCCGAGAGAAAGATCATGGCCCCGGCCAGGGCATGGACGTATCTTTCCATTTTCCCCAGCCGGATGAAGCTCACCCCCCAGGAGGAGACGGCGATGACGGTCATCATGGTCAGGATGGTTGCGGCGCCGAAGGTGACCGAGACCAGAAGGACCCCCGCCGGGCTGTGCTTGGCCGCGGGGTACATGACCAAGGGGATGAGCGGTTCGCACGGCCCGAAGACGAAGATGGTGAACAGCACCCAGGGCGTGATATTGGCTTTCCCGGCCCGGTTGTGGACATGGGCATGGCCTTCCTCATGGCCGTGGCTGTGCTCATGTTCCCGGCCGTCCTGGTGGAAATGCGCATGACTGTGCGGCCGGCGCCTTAAGGCCCGGCGCAGGCCCCACAGAAAATAGGCGAACCCGAAAGCCGCCAGCAGCCATCCGGCGATCCCCCCCCGAAAGGATTCGATCCGTTCCAGCTTGAAAACGGCCACACCCAGGGCCACTCCGGCCAGGCCCAGCACGACCGAGCTCAAGACATGGCCCAGCCCGCATAGAAAAGCGATGACCAGCGTCTTGGGCAGGGGCCAACGCCGGGCCCGGCTCATGAAGATAAAGGGCAGGTAATGGTCGGGCCCGACGAGAGTATGGATGAAGCCGAGCGAGGCGGCCGTGCCGGCGATGACCCACACCGAGCTGTTCATGTTCTTTCCTTTTCTCTCCTCCGGCGGTGACCACGACAAGCAAAAAGTGGACGGTAGGGGATTCGAACCCCCGGCCTCGGCGATGCGAACGCCGCGCTCTCCCAGCTGAGCTAACCGCCCACCCGGAGAACATTCAATTTATCATAAATCCGGCCCCTCATGAATGGGCCCTCACTGGATTTCAACAATTCTATCTTGAAGCCGATAATCAAGCACCTTGTTCTTTTCAAGCCAATCTATCAGACTCTCATACAGGGCAATACCTGTAGCCTTAGCCTCCGGTACCGGGAAGCCGAAGTATTTGTCCTTGGCCTGGCCGGCCAGGTAATCGTTGCTGACCACGGTATAGACTTTATCCGGCTGGAGAAGAACGCCTTGATTTTCCAATACATCCTCCCCAACTTCGATATGGTCCACTCTCTGCCCAAAGGGCTTGGCCCTCTGGGGATAGTACCTGTATTTAAGGCCTGAAACCTGGAGCCTGTCCCAGCCTCTTTCCACATCATTCTCAAGAATTTCCTTGATCTGCCGCGCAGTGAGCTTGAAAACAACCAGCGTATTATGGAAGGGCGCCACGTTGAAGACATCGGCTTTGGTCACCGGCCCGGCTTTGATATCAGCCCTGATGGCGCCGCTGTTATGAAGCCCGATCTGCGCGCCCGTCTTCCAGCGAATGACATCGGCGATCCAGTCTCCGAGCCGGCTTTCAACCTGGCCTTTTTCATTGGGATAATGACTGCGGCTATGGTCAGTATTGGCTGTTCCTATAATTTTGGCGAATTCCGCCCCTATGGAATCATCGACTTCCTTGACCAAAGCAGAAACCAGAGGAGAGGGCTTTAGGTCGATGTCAGCCCAAAGCCAGATGAGCTTCTGTTCATAACTCGTCACTTTATCCTTGTCCACCTCCAGCTTCAAATAGCCGAGGGCTTTCTGATAGCCCGGGGTCGATTGGATCAGGACGCCGTTGACTTTTTCGAATTTTTCCTCATTCGAAGCGACCAGAATGACATGAATTCCCGGGACTTCCCGGGCCATTCTTTCTGCGGCGGCGAACGGGCAATGGGCTATGACGATAACCAAATCAGTCTTGCCCTTAAGCTGGGGGAGGTCAGTTTTAAGGGTGACCTCCATGGGCAGCACCTCCAGGCCTTCCACGGCTTCCTGGCGAACCTCGGTCAGAAAATTTTCCTCAATGACTGAGATGACTCCGACCTTTAGCTGGCCCAGGGTAAAAATATAAAAGGGCTGGGCTGAAAAGAGCTGGCGGTTCTTTTTACAGACAATATTGGACATGACCGTGGGAAACCTAGCCAAGCGGGCCAGCTTGGCCGCGTTCTGCTGGCCTTCGTCAAAATCGTGGTTCCCATAGGACCAGACGTTATAGCCCACCCTGTTGAAGAATTCCATCATCACCCCGCCCGTCACATTTTTATATTTGAGGTCGCCGGCCAGGGTGCCGGTCAAGATATCGCCCTTGTCGATGAGCAGGACGTTTTTTTCCAAGCTTCGTATTTCCCGGACATAATGGCTTAAAGCCTCCATGCCTCCCACCAGCCTTTCCCGGCCATCGACTTGAATCTTGTAAGGCTTGTAATTGCCATGGGTATCGCTGGAGTGAAGGAGGATCAGGGATTCCGATAACAAGGGAGAGGCCAGGCCTGCCCAGAAAATGAAAACCAGGGCAATGGGAAGAACTCCCCTCTTTGAGAAATCTGACTTTTCTGCTGTCTTCATCCTCTTTCCTTATATAAGCCGCTCCTGCGTTCTAAAGGCTATTCCGCTCTTGGCTCAAAAAAAGCTTATATCAAAAAAATCGCGTCTTCACAAATAAAAAGGTGAACCTCAGATCAATCAATGAAAAACGGCAAATACCCTGGCCGGCGCTCCTGTTCCATCTTTGATGGGAATCGGGATCGCATAGAGCTCGGCCCCCACGGCGGGGAGCTTATCCAGGTTGGCGATATTTTCCAGGGCGAGTTTGCCGGCGCCGCACAGGATCTGATGAACCTTGAAATCTTTTGATTTGCCGCAATCGATGCTGGGGGTGTCGATGGCGATGCCCGTGATATTTCTCTCTTTTATCAAAAACTCGACGGATTCCGGCGAGAAGCCGGGAAAGCTGAGCTCGGGCAGGGCCTCTTCGCCTTTTTTGTCCGTTCCCAGAACCATTTTCTTTTGGGGATAATATTTTGTATCGAGGCCGGTGTCCATAATGACCCAGGCCCCGTCCGGGATCTTCCCGAAGCTTTTCTCCCAGCCCAGGACATCCTCGACGGCTAGGAGGTAATCCCGATTCTTTTTACACTTCTGGCTGACGTCAATCTTGACCGCCGGCCCGATCCATTCTTCTAAGGGGACCTGATCGATAGTCCGTCCCCCGCGGGCAAAATGTATGGGTGCATCGACATGAGTTCCCCCATGCTCGGAAGCGCTGAAATTGTTGGAGGCGTACCACCAACCTCCGGCGGTCACTCCCCAGGAAAGCTTTTCCAAGGCAAAGGGCTTGGCCGTGGGCCAGTAAATCGTGCTCTCCTCGAAGGGATAGGTCATGTCCAACCGTTTGGCCTTGGCCTCACCGGCCATTAGAGAAGCACCCATAAAGAAACCGACAATAGCGATCAAAGCCGGTTTTTCCAAAAAATGGGACTTATCAGTCATGTTTTTCCCTCCGCTGGTGACCGTCAAAAATATATTAAGTTTTAGCTCAGACGAAATCAATGAGAGCCCCGCCGCTCATTTCCCGGCCGGGCCCGACATTTTCTTGGAGGTCAGCCTCAACCACATCAGCCGGCACAAAACTTCGGTGTTTTATCCGCGCATCACAGATGCCAACGAAGTGCTCTTCCGCTTCTGGTTCAAGGAGCCTGAAGACTCTCCCCTCCGCTGGTGGGTCGGCCTGGAATTCATCCGCTGGCTGGCCCAGGAAAGAGCGCCGCAACCATGATCCCCTGGGTCGTTGCCGGCCGCGGCCCGTCAATCCCGGACAACCCGTCCCCACAGCAGGAAAAGGAGGAATGTGGAAACGACGGCCGTACAGGTCAGGATGACGGCCGGCAGTGTTTTGGCATAGATCCAATTGCCTGTGGCGAACAGGACGCTGTAGACGGCGACACACCCCAAGAACATGCACAGAATGCCGCGGGGCACCTGCCAGGCCGGGTCCAGCCCGTCGGCCCGCTCTCCCCGGGCCTTGGCCCGTTCCAGGAAAGCCCGCCAGCCCGGCCCGCCCGGGCTGACCTTCCGGTAGAAGCTCACCAGGACCCTGTCCTCCGTGGGCTTGGTCAAGAAGGTGACCACTAGCCAGCCGCAGGTAGTGATGGCTACGCCGATGACCAATTGGGCCCAGTCGCTGACCGCCGGCAGTCCGGTCAGGCCGTGAATGAAGCGGAAATAAACCGCTATAAGGAAGGAAATAACCATAGCCGAGATCTCGCTCCAGGCGTTGATCCGCCACCAGAACCAGCGCAGGATAAAGAGCAGGCCGGTGCCGGCCCCGACCTGGAGCATGATCTGAAAGCTGTCCAGGGCATTTTTCATAAGCAAAGCCACGATCCCGGCCAGGGCCATGAGCAGCACGGTCGAGATCCGTCCGACCAGCACCAACTCCTTCTCGCTGCTCCGGGGCCGCAAAAATCTTTTAAAAAAATCATTGACCATGTAGGATGAGCCCCAGTTGAGATGGGTGGAGATGGTGGACATGTAGGCGGCGATGAGCGAAGCCACCACCATGCCCAGCAGCCCGACCGGCAGGAAGGTCAGCATGGCCGGGTAGCCCATGTCGTGGCCGACCTTGGCGGCGTGGGGAAAAGCAGAGTGCAGAGCGTCGAGGTTGGGGAAGACGATGAGCGAGCAGAGGGCGACGATGATCCAGGGCCAGGGCCGCAGGGCATAATGGGCGGCGTTGAAGAGCAGCACGGCGCCCGTGGCGTGGCGCTCGTTCTTGGCCGCCAGCATCCGCTGGGCGATGTAGCCGCCGCCGCCCGGCTCGGCGCCCGGATACCAGACGCTCCACCACTGGACGGCCAGGGGAATGAGGAGCACCGTCAGCAGCTCCGGGGTGTTGGAAAAATCCGGAAAAACCGAGAGGCGTGAGCGGACGGCCGCATGGCTGAGCAGGCCGCCCAGCCCTCCGACCTGGGGCAGACGGAGAGCGATCAGGGCCGCCACAAAGCTACCGGCCATGGCGATGAAGAACTGGAAAAAATCGGTGACCAGCACTCCCATCAGCCCGCCCAGGGCGCTGTAGATGGCAGTGATCAGGCAGGCCAGCACGATAGTCTGGACCGGCGTCAGGTTGAGGAGGATGCCCCCGATCTTGATGGCCGCCAGGGACACCGAGGCCATGATGACGATGTTGAAGAAGAAGCCCAGGTACAGGGCCCGAAAGCCGCGCAGGAAAGCGGCCGGCCGGCCGCTGTAGCGAAGCTCGTAGAATTCGATGTCGGTCAGCACGCCCGACCTCTTCCATAGTTTGGCGTAGATGAATACGGTCAGCATGCCCGTGAGCAGGAAGGCCCACCACAGCCAGTTGCCGGAGACGCCGTGCTGGCGGACCATATCGGTGACCAGGTTGGGCGTATCGGTGGAGAAGGTGGTGGCCACCATCGACACGCCCAGCAACCACCAGGGCTGAGCCCGGCCGCCCACAAAAAACTCGGCCGTGCTCGAGCCGGCCCGCCGGGAGTAAATGACGCCGATGACCAGGGACAGGACGAAGTACAGGACGATGATGAGCCAGTCGATCCTGTGCAAGAGCATGCTTCACACTCCGAAAAGGCCTAATGGAAGAGCCATCTTAGTACACCCCACCCGCGGACACAACACTCCGCTGCGACATGTTTCCCGGGAAGTCCCCGACCAGTGGGGGGCGGTTGAATTGTATGGCTCCCGGCCGGAGGGATGAGCTTAGGGGCGGCATTAAAGGCCGAAAAAAAAGGGGCGGGGGGCTTGATTTTATATCACTTAATTTATAATATTTATAGGATTAGAAATTTCAAAATAAGGAGGAAGGCCATGCCCCCCTCAGACCGGTCATCTCACCTGGACCGCCGGACCTTCATGAAACTGTCCGCCGCCGGGATGGCCGCATTTATGGCCGGTCCGCTCCGCGGCCTGCCCGGCCAAACAGACGGGCAAGCCGCTCCACTCACTCCCGTATATTGGGTGAACGAGATTCCCGACGACCCCTACGCCTTCCCCGGCCATCCCAATTATTACGGCGGCCTGGAGGCGCTGCTGGCCCTCCTGGGCTGGAGCGGCCTCAAGTTTTATAACACTCCCTCGACCACGCTGCTCGGCGGCCCGGAGGGGCTCATCAGCCCCGACGACATCGTCCTGGTCAAGGTCAACGCCCAGTGGAAGTACCGCGGGGCGACCAACACCGACCTGGTGCGCGGCCTCATCCAACGCCTGCTTGACTTCCCCGGCGGCTTCCGGGGCGAAGTGGTCATTTTTGAAAACGGCCAAGGACGGGGCAGCCTGGCCTGCGACAATCCGTCCAATTATCCCGATGATTCAGTCCGGGCCAACGCCAACGATGAGCGGCAATCTTTCCAGGCCCTGGTGGACACGGTCTTCCACGATCCGCGTGTTTCGGCCCGCCTGTTCGACAGACTCAAGAGAGATTTCATTTCCCAAGACGATCATCTCACCGACGGCTACCGCATCTGGGAAAATGTTTCCTATCCCTCTTTCACCACCGCCGGCGGCCGCCGCGTCGAGCTCAAGGAGGGCATTTGGAACGGCTCCGCCCACGAGCGGAAATTAAAACTGATCAACGTCCCGGTGCTTAAACACCACGACACCGGAGGCTCGGAGATCACCGCCAGCCTGAAGCACGTCTACGGCATTCTGTCCATGTCGGACGGCCAATCCGACGAGCGTCACTATCGGAACCTGGGCTCGGTCTGCGGCAAGATGTTCGTCTCGGTCCGGACGCCGGTTCTCAATATCCTGGACTGTATCTGGGTCTCGCACAAATCTATCTCCGGCTATCCGGCCTCCGCAACGTTCCGGGCCAACCAAATCCTGGCCGGCCAGGATCCCGTGGCCCTGGACGTCTGCGGGGCCAAACAAGTCCTCTATCCCATCGACAATAACGACCGCCATCACCCCGATTTTCCCGGGATTGACGCCTGGCTGGTCCAGGCACGGGACATGATCAACGGCCGGGGCGGCCTCCACCAGGCCGAGCCTCTGGTCGCGGTGGGCAACGTCACCCGGAACGAAGCGGAGATCAACCTTGTCCGTGACAGCGCCGCCCGCTATATCAAGGACGGGCCGCTTCGGATTGAAGAGCCGGCTTTAAAAATCAAGAAAGGTTCAAAGCCCCGCTGAGTCCTTTCCCCATCCCCGGCCTCCATCGAAGGTTCGGGCCTGTCCGGCCTCAGCTACGGAAAAGCCGGCCGGTGATCTTCAATAGATTCTTGACCGAAGTCATCGATTTCAGCATCAGCAAGTGGGGGAGGAGCTTGGACAGGGCCCGGCTTCGTATTCGGAATTGGGAATGATGCATCAGCACCACGGCCTCCTCGAAAACCTTCCTTTTGAGAGGATTGTAAGGATACCACCACAACTGAGTCCGGCGGCCGTGGAAGTCGCGGCTGACGAATTTGATGTTCGACAGCTCCAGCAACCCGTAGGGGCCGTGCGTCCGGCCTACCCCCGTCTTCTTGACTCCGCCCCAGATGGCTATCGGGTCGGTGAAGGAGAACATATGGTCGTTGATCGTGACCGTGCCCGCCTCCAGCCGCTCGGCCAGCCAATCGGCCGTCCGTTTGTTTCTCGTCCAGACCGAGGCGGTCAGGCCGTACTCGGAATCGTTGGCCAGAAACAGGGCTTCTTCCGGGCCGGAGAACGTCATCACCGGCAGGACGGGGCCGAAGGTTTCCTCGGTCATAATTTTCATCGAATGGTCAACATTCGATAACACAGCCGGCGTCAGGAAATACCCCGGCAATCCCGTCCACCTCTCCCCGCCGCAGAGAACCTTTGCTCCCCGGGCTCGGGCTTCGGCCAGGTGTTCGAGCACGACCTCCAGTTGTCCGGCGGTGGTCATGGGGCCTATATCCACCTCCGGCTCCAGCGGATTTCCCAGCCGGAGCGTCTGGGTCAGGCTGACCACCTTGTCCAAAAAGGCATCGGCTACGCGCCGGTCCACATAGACCCGCTCGATGGAAGCGCAGCTCTGGCCGGTGTTCATGAACCCGGCCCAGACCGCTCCCCGCGCGGCCTTGTCCAGGTCGGCATCGTCCAGGACGATCATGGGGTCCTTGCCGCCCAGTTCCAGGACGACATGGGTCAGGTTGCGGCTGGCCAGCTCCATCACCCGCCGGCCGGTTCCCACGCTGCCGGTGAACATCACCGTCTGGACAAGGGGGTCGGTGATCATCATCTCCGCCTGGGCCGCGCGGGAATTGACCACATTAAGAACGCCGTCCGGAAGCCCCGCTTCCAGGAACACCTCGCCGATCATCAACCCGGTGAAGGGCGTGGAGGAGGACGGCCGCAGGACCACCGTGTTGCCGGCGACCAGGGCGCTCACCGTATCGCTGAAGGGTATGACGAAGGGAAAATTCCAGGGGGAGATGACCAGGGTCACCCCCAGAGGCTGAAATTGAAAGACGTTCTTCTTGTGGGCTAAGAGGGGGTTGTGAAGACGGGTCCGTCGATGAGCCCGAGCTTGGTCCAGGTTGCGGCCGTAATAGTTCAAGAGTTCCAGCCCGGTCAAGACATCAACGGCCAGGGCTTCTACGAAAGGCGAACCCTTCTCCCGGCAGACAAGCTCGGCCAGGTCCTTGGCCCGGCGGAGGAGGATGTCGTTGGCCCGGGAAAATATTTTTTTCTTGTCCGGCAAAGGCAGGTCGCGCCAGAGCGGCCTGGCTTCTTCAGCGGCCCGAACGGCCCGGCGGCAGTCGTCGGCCGAGGCCAGTGAGACCTGGCCCAAAGGCTCGAGCGTGGCGGGGTTTACCGAAGGGAGCTTGTCCGGTGTCTCGACCCTCCGGCCGTTGAGGACAAGACGTCCATCCAGG
>JBAVVA010000141.1:0-17803 GCA_049697055.1 Candidatus Aminicenantales bacterium | reverse complement strand
ATGACCAGGGGTGTCAGGCCCTGGCGAACAGCGGAGCTAAAGACATAGAATTTGGCCAAGAAACCGGCTGTGGGAGGAAATCCAGCCAAAGACAACAGAAAGATGGACAGCGTGGCTCCCAGCCAGGGATATTTAAATCCCAGGCCGGCATAATCGTCCAGCTCGACGAATTCCGCATCGCGGCGGCCCAGCGCGGATATGGCCGCGAAGGCGCCCAGGTTCATAAAAACATAGACGGCTAGATAGAAAATAAGTTTTTCCGGATCGCCGGCCAGGACCGCCACCAGCATGGTGCCGGCCTGGGCAATGCTGGAATAGGCCAACAGGCGCTTGACGTTCGTCTGGCGCAAAGCGGCCAGGTTGGCCACGACCATGGTCAGGGCCGCCAGGGCATAGAGAATCCAGAACATCGTTCCGCTGCGGAAACCGGTCTTCCAGTAGGGGCTGAGCAGCCGGAGCAGGACGGCAAAGCCCGCCGCTTTGGGGCCGACGGAGAAGAATGCGGCGACCGGAGTGGGCGCGCCCTCATAGACATCCGGGGTCCACATGTGAAAAGGCACCAGGGCAATCTTGAAAGCCAGGCCGGCCAAGACCAGGGCCAGGCCGGCCAGGCCCAGCCAGGCTGTGGGCGAGCCGGGAGCGAGGCTTTGGGCCAGGGCCGGGATTTCGACTGAACCGGAAGCTCCAAACAGCAAGGCCAGGCCGAAGACGAAGAAGGCTCCGGCGAAGCTTCCCAGCAAGAAATATTTCAAGGCCGCTTCGGAGGACCTGGCCTCCTTGAGGCGGAGCCCGGCCAGGGCGTAAGAAGAGACGGACAGCACCTCCAGCCCGAGGAAGATGACGAGCAAGTTGGCCGAGGTGGCCATGATCACCAGGCCCGCCAGGCCGAACAGCAACAGGGGATAGAACTCGCCGATGTTGGTCAACACCAGGGACACGTATTTCAGGCTGATGAGGACGACGAAAAGTCCTGCCAGCAGAAACAAAAATCCGAAGAGTAAAGAAAGGTTGTCAAATTTCAGGGACCCCTTGAAGAAGGACAGCTGCTTATTCCAAAAACGGACAAGGGTGTATCCGCAGCCGGCCAGCGCAGCCGCGGCGATATAGCCCAAATAAGCCTTTTCCTCAGACTTCAGAAAAGCCTCCAGCACAAGGAGCAGCAGAGCCGTGCCGGCCAGGATGATAAGGGGAAGGAGGGCCAGCCAGCTGTTATTCATGCCCGCCTCCCCCAGGCCGGAAGTCGGCCTGAACCTTGGCGGCCTTGTCAGCCGGCCTCGGCCGCGGCGGGCCGGACCGGACCAGCAGGGGCGGCCGACGGCTGACCTGGTGGATATACTGAGTCACCGAGGCGTCGAACTTGCGCAGAAACGTCTGGGGATAGACACCCATCCAGAACATCAGGATGATGATGGGCAGGAGGAGGCCGATCTCGCGGAGGTTCAGGTCCTTGAATAAGCGTATGTTCGGATTGACGATGGGGCCGTGCATGACCCGCCGGTACATCCACAACAAGTAAGCGGCGGCCAGGATGACCGTCGTCACGGCCAGCACGGCCAACAGGGGGCTGGCCCGGAACACACCGTACAAACAAAGGACCTCGCCCACGAACCCGTTGAGGCCGGGCAATCCGGCCGAGGATAAAAGACAGATGAGGAAGAATGCGGCGAATACGGGCATCTGCCGGCTGACCCCGCCGTAATCCTTGATCAAGCGGGTGTGGGACCTCTCATAGAGGATTCCAACCACAAGGAACAGGGCGCCCGTGCTCAGCCCATGATTGAGCATCTGATAAAGGGCGCCCACCGTGCCTTCCGGGTTGAGGGCGAAAATGGCCAGCATGACGAGCCCCATGTGGCTGACGCTGGAGTAGGCCACCAGGGACTTGATGTCCTTCTGGATGAGGGCCATGGCCCCCCCATAGATGATACCGATGACGCTCAGGGCGGCCAGGTAGGGCAGGAACTTGGACACGGCTTCGGGAAAGAGCGGCAGGGCGAAGCGCAAAAAGCCGTAGGCCCCCATCTTGAGCAGGACGGCGGCCAAGATGACCGACCCGGCCGTAGGGGCCTCGACATGGGCATCGGGAAGCCAGGTGTGGAAGGGGAACATCGGCACCTTGATGGCGAAAGCCAGGGCAAAGGCCAGGAACAGCCAGACCTGGAGATGAGGGTCGAGCCAATTGCCGGAAGAAGTGAGGGCATAATAGTCAAGCAGGTTGAAGGAACCCGTCTGCCGATAGAGGACGAAGATGGCCACCAGCATCAGCAGGCTGCCGAACATGGTAAACAGGACAAACTTGAGCGTGGCATAGATCCGCCGGCCGCCGCCCCATACTCCGATCAGGAAGTACATGGGGATGAGCATGGCCTCCCAGAAAACGTAAAACAGGAAGACGTTCAAGGAGACGAAGACCCCCAGGATGCCCGTCTCCAGGAGGAGCATGAAGATCAAGTATTCCTTGACCCGCTCTCGAATGGATGTCCAAGAGGAGAGCAGGGCGATGGGCAGGAGAAAGGCCGTGAGCAGGACAAGGAGAAGGCTGATCCCGTCGAGGCCGAGATGGTAGTCGATTCCCCGGCCCAGCCAGCCAGGGCTGTGCTCGACGAACTGCATGCCGGCCTGTCCATCGTCAAAGGCCAGGAACAGCCAGAGGGCCAGGACGAAGGCCAGGCCCGTCACGGCCAGGGCCAGGCTGCGCAGCAGGTCTTCCTTATCCCGGGGAATGAAGATGAGCAGCACCGCTCCGGCCAGCGGGAGGAAAACGAGCAAGCTGAGGCTGGGCATGCGGTTCGTCCTAAAGCAACAGCGCTCCCAGGATGATGATCAGACCGGCCAGCAAGCCCAAGGCGTAATCCTTGAGCCGGCCGGACTGCAGCGTGTTCAAGAATCGGCCGACCCGGCCGGCCAAGCGCCCGGCGCCGTTGACCGCGCCGTCGATGACCTTGAGGTCGAAGTGGTCGTAGACAGCCTCCGAGCCGCGGAGGAGAGGGTTGACAATGGCCGCGCCATAAATTTCGTCCAGGTAATATTTATTGAGCAGAAGCTTATACAAGCCGGGGAATCTGTGGGCCAGGCGGCCGGGGATTCTGGCCTGGCGGCCGTAGAACACCAGGGCTGCGGCAATCCCGGCCGCCGCCGCCGCGACCGAAGCCAGGATGAGGGACCATTCCCTGCCCGAGCTGAGGGGGCCTTCCTGCCCCGGCCGGATGACCGGCTCCAGAAACCGGAAAAACCGGTCGAGGTTCTTGCCCAGCACAACCGGCAGGCCGAGGTAGCCGGCCCCGATAGAAAACAAGGCTAAAATGACCAAGGGGATAGTCATAACCGGGGGAGATTCGTGAAGATGTTTTTTAGCTTCAGGCTCAAGGCGTTCCTGTCCGTGGAAAGTCAACAGGACCAAGCGGAACATGTAGAAAGCGGTCATCACCGCTGCCAGCAGTCCCGCTGCCCAGAGGACAGGGTGGCCGCCGGCATAGGCCCGGCTCAGGATGGCGTCCTTGGAAAAAAACCCGGAAAGAAAAGGCACGCCGGCGATGGCCAGGGCGCCGATGAGGAAGGTGGAATAGGTCCAGGGCAGATGCTTGCGCAACCCTCCCATCTTCCGTATGTCCTGCTCTCCCGACAAAGCATGCAGGACGCTGCCCGCAGCCAGGAAGAGGAGGCTCTTGAAGAAGGCATGGGTGGTCAGGTGGAACATACCGGCGGCATAAGCCCCCACCCCGCAGCCGATGAACATAAACCCGATCTGGGAGATGGTGGAATAGGCCAGGATGCGCTTGATGTCGTTCTGGACCAGGGCCATGGTCGCCGCATAGACGGCTGTCACGGCTCCTACCAGAGCGACGACCTGGAGGGCAGCCGGGGACAGGGAGTAAAGGAGGTTCAGGCGAGAGACCATATAGACGCCGGCGGTGACCATGGTCGCGGCATGGATCAGGGCGCTGACCGGTGTGGGTCCTTCCATGGCGTCGGGCAGCCAGATATAGAGAGGGATCTGGGCCGACTTGCCGCAGACGCCGATGAACAGCAGAAGGCAGATGAGGGTAGCCGCGCCCTGGCTCAAACCGCCTTGCAGCGCGGCCTGATCGATGGCCCTGAATTCTGTGCCGCCCACAAAGAAGAAAAGGAAAAGAATGCCCAGCAGGAAGCCCGCGTCCCCGATGCGGTTGACGATAAAGGCCTTCTGACCGGCGGCCGCCGCCGCCGGCTTTTCATACCAGAAACCGATGAGCAGGTAGGAGCACAGGCCTACGCCCTCCCAGCCGACGAACAGCAGGACCATATTGGAAGCCATGACCAGGAGGAGCATGGCGAAGGTGAACAGGTTGAGCAGGGCGAAATATCGGGAATAGCCGCGGTCGCGGGCCATGTAGCCAACGGAATAGACGTGGATGAGGAAGCCCACTCCGGTGACCACCAGGGTCATGACAGCCGTGAGAGGGTCAAAGTGGAAGGACAGCGCCGCCGAGAAGCGGCCGACAGAAATCCACTGGAAGAGCATCTTGACCAGGGGGAAGCTGGCCTGGGGCGTATTCAGCAACCCTAAAAATGACACCAGGGACAGAACAAGAGAGGCCAGCACGGCCAAACAGGCCTGCAGGGAGACCCAGGCCTTAGGCAGCTTGGGGCCGAAAACAAGAAGGATGAAGAAGCTGAGGCCTGGGATGAGGGGGATAAGCCAATAGAGCTCGGTCATTTCTCCCTTCAGCCTTTCATCAGATTGACCTCATCGGTCTTGATGGATTTTCTCTGCCGGAAAACGAGGAGAATAATGGCCAGCCCGACGGCCGCCTCAGCGGCGGCCACGGTGATGATGAAAAAAACGATGACCTGCCCGGCCAACAGACCTTGTTTTTTAGCGAAGGTCAGAAAGGCCAAATTGGCGGCGTTGAGCATGACCTCCACCGCCAGGAACATGGTGATCAGGTCGCGTTTGACGAAAAAGGCCGCCACACCCAGGACAAACAGGGCCGCGCTCAGAGCCAGGAACCAGCTGAGGGGGATCATGCTTTGTCCCTTTTCTTGGCCAGCACGATGGCCCCTACCAGGGCGGCCATAATCAGGAGTGAGGTGATCTCAAAAGGATAGATAAAATCTCCGAATAACAGCCGGCCCAGGGCCTTGGTGCTGCCCAAGCCGCCCGGCCCGGCCGTCTCCCGGCCGCGGAGCATGGCCCACAAGGAGACAGCCATTTCCGCTGCCAGCACGACGGCCAGGATGAGGGACAGGAAGAGGGTGGCTTTTCGTCGCTCCGGCGGGAAAGCTGTACTGAGGGGAATCATCATAATGACAAAGATGAACAGGACCATGATGGCGCCGGCGTAGATGATGATCTGGACTGCGGCAATGAAGGGAGCGTCCAGCAGCCCGAACAGCCCGCCTAAGGCGGCAAAGGCCAGGACCAGCCACAGGGCGCTGTAGGCTTGATTTTTGGACAGGATCATGCCCAGCACGGCTCCCACGCTGATGGCTGCCAGAATCAGGAACAAAGCTGCGGCCATTTTTTTGTTTTTTCCATTATAGGGAGGGCGCGCAGTGCCGTCAATAATAAATTGAGAAAAAATTTTGACATGAGGAGCCCTTTTGATATAATGGCCTCCGGAGCGCGGGGTAGAGCAGCCAGGTAGCTCGTCGGGCTCATAACCCGGAGGTCGCTGGTTCAAATCCAGCCCCCGCCACCATTTTTTCTTCCCTTATTTTCCCATCTATCAAAAACTTATATAAATTTGACCCGAGCTTTGTCTTTCAACCCTAAACCGTAATTTTCAGCGCTTTTCAATGCATTTTGGCACACCGTGGGCACACGGCATAGGAAAATTTTGGATTAGGGAAGGGCGCTGAGGCGAACAAAACGAACATTACCCTCCCTCATGCCGGAGGGGGAAGGCCCGAGTGATTTTCGGCTTATCGGGCACTGCGGACGGCTTCCGTACCGCCCTTCCTCCTGCTCAATCCGTGCTTGATATATTCTAAGGTCCGATCTATACTTCCTCGCAACGGTCGAAGGGGAGAATCGAGGCGAATCGGTGCCCACAGGCAGGCGCAGCCGAAAAGCAAATTCGTATGGACTTCAAGAATCAATAAGGCTAGCCAACAATGCGGGCTTTTTATTTGCTGATGGTGTTATTTCGGCTCCAAGGTTGTAGCCAATAGCCGACGTTCCCTAATCAACGATTATTTAATAAAAAAGTCAAAAGGGCACCGATATCTCCGACTAAACTAATAAAAGGGGTTGACTTTCCTTTTATCCAAAATTCTGATTCAAAGCACTCCGCACAGAGTTCATGGAGACTCCGTGCACGAGGAGGGTACGAATGAGAAACAAATTGTTTATCAAAGGATTTCGCCAGCTTTCCCTTGCAGTCCTGGTATTGGCACTTGCGGTTTCGGGGTTCGCCAAGATGTACGAGGAGCCCAAGAGCTTCTCGTTGAAAGACAAATTCCAGGAACAGTTTGAGCACAAAATTCTGCCGAAGATCGATACCGAGCGTCTACTGGCCAAAGACCGAGCTCGCGGCAAAGACATGCAGCACCCATGTCCTCAACACTTCGCTGTTGCCGCAGATGTTGCCTTCACTCTGAGCAACTCCGGCACCTCCAACTTCACAGCTCTGGTCACCGATAAAATTGGCGATTCTCGTACTAGAGAAAGCTGGATCACCATTTTTCCTACTACTGGAGATTATACTATCTCCGGCAGAGTAAACATTGATTTTATAGGTCTTGGGGGAGTGACGTTGACTATATCACCCGGCACTGCCGTAACAACGGACAGCGCTGGATACTATCGCATCTCAGTGTCACCTGGTTGGTCAGGAACTGTAACTCCGTCTAAGCTAGGATACACATTCTCGCCAGAGAGTCAGACCTACACAGATGTCACCTCAAACCAAACTGCGAACTATATTGCCTTTCTGCCGGATCTGATTGTAGAGTCATTGACCCATTCACCGGCAAATCCAACGACAGCAGACCAGATTACTTTCACAGCCGTGGTGAAGAACGTGGGCACAGCGTCAGCGGGTGCTTCGACTTTGATGTTCAGAATAGGCGGCGAGACGCCCGGGGCGCCCAAAACGCAGTTCTCTGTACCGGCTTTAGCGCCAGGGGCCAGCAAAACAGTCACACGGCTCCTGACATTGAATGTTGCTCAGAACTATATAAATACCGCAACTGCGGACTACACGAGTGCGGTGGCTGAATCGAACGAGGCCAACAACACCACGACAGACAGCTACACGGTCACTCAGCCCCTCATGGTTTCAACGATTAGTGGAAAAATCATGTACAATGGAAACCCGGTCACAGATTATACAAACAAATCGGTAGTCTTCTGGGCAAGAGACGAGATTTCTGGCCAATCCTTCCCAATCTCGCCTACGTATAACTCTTCTGACGGTACCTATTCCATTCCAAACATGCCGACTGGTCAATACGGAATTCGAGTCTATATCGACGACGCCGAACCGTTCGACGGAAAATATTTCCCTGGCGACTATTATGGATGGACCTCGCCGATTGAAGTGAATGCGCCAAGCCCTGTGATTAAAGATTTAGTATGCAATAAACTCATGCATCTCACATCACCAATTGATAATGGCTCAGTTGTCGGACTCGCCCCTCCGCCTTTTAATACCCCTTATAATACGCATACATTCCCCGTAACCTTCCAATGGGATGCGATTGCTGAAGCCTCAACTTATGAAGTCAATGTTGGTTTATATCAAGACTCTCCCTACAGCTTATTGCAGAACCTTTTCTATGAATCAGGAATCACTGATACCCAAAAAGCTATTGACTTACCCGTAAACGGAACAAATGAACATTATATGCTTAGGCTTTATGCCTACAATAGCAATAGCCTGAGGGTTGGGCAATTGATGGTTGTCTATACAAACGGATGGGGTTGGGACTACAGATTTAAAGTAATTGCCTTTCTGCCGGATCTGATTGTAGAGTCATTGACCCATTCGCCGGCAAATCCAACGACGGCTGATCAGATTACTTTCACCGCTGTGGTGAAGAACGTGGGCACAGCGTCAGCGGGTGCTTCGACTTTGATGTTCAGAATAGGCGGCGAGACGCCCGGGGCGCCCAAAACGCTCTTCCCTGTGCCGGCTTTAGCGCCAGGAGCCAGCAAAACAGTCACACGGCTCCTGACATTGAATGTCGCCCAGGACTATATGAATACAGCGACAGCGGACTACACGAGT
The DNA here is from genome assembly GCA_049697055.1 of Candidatus Aminicenantales bacterium. Classification (GTDB taxonomy): domain Bacteria; phylum Acidobacteriota; class Aminicenantia; order Aminicenantales; family JAFGAV01; genus JAFGAV01. Next base: position 9,590 of record JBAVVA010000141.1, on the reverse strand, counting down.
TTGGTGGCTGAATCGAACGAGACCAACAACACCACGAAGGAAAGGTACACTGTGATTCCTGCTGGAGCACTTTCAACAATTTTTGGAAAGATTATGTATAATGGGAGCCCTGTCACAGGTAAGCAAAAAGTAGACTTCTTGGCAATTGACGAGAATTCTGAACAATCCTTCCCAATCTCGCCCACATATAATCCCCCTGATGGCACCTATTCAATTCCAAACATGCCAACAGGAAAATATGGAATTCAAATCTATATCGACGATGCCCCGCCTATAGGCGGAGGATACTTCCCAGGTGATTATTATGGATGGACTTCGCCAATTAATGTATCGGCTCCGTCCCCTGTGAATGTGGACTTAGTGTGCGCAAAAATCATTCATCTCACATCACCAGTTAATAACGCCGCACCTGGATTAGGTTCCCTTGGTCCTCCTTATGATACATATTCAAACCCAATAACTTTTCAATGGGATGCAAATGCAGATGCGGCAACATATATAGTTGAGGTTATAAAGCAGCAAGGCAATCAATATGGAACCGTTTTTTTCGCCTTTTCTGAATCAGGAATAACAGCTACGCAAAAAACGATTTCCTTGCCCTTAAGCGGAACTGACGAACACTACTATTTATGGTTATACGCTTTCAATGGAAATGAATTGGTTGGGCGATTGATCGTTGCTGGTATAAATAATGGTGGACATCGTTGGGATTATCCATTCAGGATTACAGGCGCCGGTCCTGCAAGCGAGATTATTGTAGAGACTAAAGCGGATGGAACCGGAACCGTTGTTCCTGCTCTGAACATAGCTCCTGGTTCCTCTATTACCGTTTATGCAATCTCTCGTGATGCTGGAGGAAATTTTGTAGAAAACGTCGCCGCCGACTCTTGGTCATTGATCAACAAGACAGGTGGGGTTGAGGATAGAGACCTGGTCCCCGCAGGAGATATGAAGAGTGCCATGTTTACCGGCCATCTATCGGGCAGCTCCAATATCCATGCGGCGAAGAGTGGCCTAACATCCCATGATTCTGGTTTATTAGCGGTGACACCTGAAATATACGAATTTGTTGCTAAGTGGGGAAGCTACGGGAGCGGAGATGGCCAATTTCATCATGCACTAAAAATAGCGGTCGATAGTGCAGGGAATGTCTATGTGGTAGACCCCGGTAACGCCCGAATCCAGAAATTCACGTCAAATGGTGATTTTGTAACCAAATGGGGTAACTTAGGAAGTGGAGACGGCCAGTTTAATAGCCCATGCGGAATAACAGTTGATAATTCAGGGAATGTCTATGTGACAGATATTCCCCTAAGCCGAATCCAGAAATTCACATCAAATGGCGATTTTGTTACCAAATGGGGTAGCTTAGGGAGTGGAGATGGGCAGTTTGGTTATCCAGAAGAAATAACAGTCGGTATCTCAGGGAGTATCTGTGTGGCAGATACTAGTCGACACCGGATCCAGAAATTCACCTCGGGTGGGACGTTTGTAGCCAAATGGGGAACTCAGGGGAGTGGAGACGGCCAGTTTTATTATCCACAAGGAATAGCGGTCGACAGTTCAGGGGATGTCTATGTGGCAGATGCTTGGAACAACCGAATCCAGAAATTCCGGATAAGGTAAATAATATAGGAAAAATCTTCAGAAGGATCAAACGCTTCTATTTAGAATCGTTACAAGGCGCTGAGCCGTTCGGGGGGCATCTTCGACGAGAGGGTCATGGGACTCGGCTTCTTCCTTGATTTTTAAGAAGGTGCTGTAGAATTCGGCAGCTGCCTCGCTACCCAGCCCTTGCTGGGCCCGGCCCAGGTAATAATAAACGGGTGGGAAATACCGATAGGTCGGAAGATCGTTAATAGAAACTGAGGCCGCTTCTCCCTGGTGCTTTATACAGAGCTCAAACTCATAATGGGCTTCGGGGTTGGCTTCCGCTTCGAGGTAGGCGCGTCCCAGGAGGAAGCGGCCGAGCCAGCTATCGACGAGGTTCTGCGCTTCTTGAAAGAGCTTTATCGCTCCGGACCTGACACCCCTGCTCAAACTCAGAGGTATCTTGCTCATAACCCGGAGGTCGCTGGTTCAAATCCAGCCCCCGCCACCATTTTTTTCTAAAGCATCCTCGGTTTTCCCACGCTCGATTTCGAACAGGACCGGCTGTATAATAGCCGGGCAGAGTTGAAATCAGAGGCGGGCAGAATGAAAAAAAGAAAAGAAGTTTTCCTTTTCACCATTATTTTGCTCCTGGCTGCGGCTTCTATGGCCCAGACAGGGGACCTGACCGTATTGATCGACAAAATGCCTTGGACGGGCTCCGGAAAGCTCGCCCTGGAGCTGTTCAAAAAGGCCGAGCAGACCGGGCTGGCCGACCTGGCCCAATGGCTCAAGCTGGGACTGGCCCTCTATGACGGCCAGTCCTATCATCCGGCTCTAGGCTCTTTTCGCCATATCACTCAAGGGAAAATCCCTTGTTGTCAGAGTATCAAGTTCGGCGCCTATGCCTGGCAGGGACATATTCTTGACCTGCTGGGCCGGCGAGGGGAAGCCCTGGACTGCTACGAGAAGGCGCTGGACTTGGAGAAAAAGAACAGAGGTCTCGCCCTGCGTCACGATCAATACGGCTTGGTTATCGACGGGGCTTGGGTCAGGGCCAGGCTGTCATCCCCCTTTTCCTCCAAAAGACAGGATCTCAATTCGCCGATGAAATAGGCCATGTCCCGGAATCCGTCAGGCGGCCGGTCGATCGAATTTCCCTCCGGAGAGAACGAAATCCTGCCGCTCCGCAGGGCCGGCCAGCCAAGAAGAGAGAAGGGCGCTCTCTTTTACTACTGTCTGGGGCCGAGCATGAGCCCTACCCTTAAAGCCGGCGATTATCTCGCCATTTTCCCTTACGGCGACCGGCCCTTACGCCGCGGCGATGTGGTTCTCTTCCGTCCTCCGGGAGAGGAGCGCCTGATCGCTCACCGGCTGGTAGCGCTCGACAGCACGGGGCTGAAGGCTAGGGGGGACAATAATGACCGGCTGGACCCCTGGCCGCTGCTCCCGGAAAATATCCTGGGCCGTGTGGTGCGGGTGGAGCGCCGGGGTCGATTTCATACTCTCAGGGGCGGTTCTGCAGGTGAACTTTATGGACGGTTCATTCGCTGCTTGACCATGTCCCGGCTGGCTCTCTTCCGGGTCTTTCGGCCCGCCTACCGCTGGGCAGCCCGGACAGGCTGGCCCAGGCGAGTCCTGCCCTTTCGCCCCAGAACAAGGGTGGTGGCCATCCGCAGGCCTAACGGTATCGAACTGCAGTTAGTGGCGGGCCGATTTGTCCTTGGCCGCCGTCCGGCCGGTTCACAGCAATGGCAGATAAAGCGGCCGCTGAAGCCGTTCCTGGACCTGGCCCGGCTTCCCTAAGATTATCTGCCCTATTTTTGAACAACGGCCGAAGGGTGGCCGGCCAAAGGGTTGATCCTGGCCGCCAGCGAAAAGAGGAAGGGGTAGCTGTCCTGGAGATGCTGGGCATAGGATATCCATTCGCCGACGATCAGGGAATAAGCTCGCTGCAGGTCGCCGGCCAAATGCCGGATATCGGACTCGGGCAGCCCCTCCATTCGTTCGTTCCGATAGGACAGCTCCTCGGTCAGGTGAAAGACCGCCCACAGCAGGTCGGTAAATCGCTCCTGCTCCAGCAGGTTGGGATTTTCCAGAAGGCCCAGCAGGAAGGGGTATTTGGACAAGAGGAAAGCCCGGAGCTCAGCCAGCCTGTCCGCCTGGGCCCGGACCTGGTAAGAGAAGCTCTGGGCCTCCCGGCGGGCGCGCTCAAAATCCTTTTGGCCCCAGCCGGGGGCGATTTCAATTTTGGCTTTCAGGCTTTCGGTGTTCTGGACGAAAACGGAGAAATGACGCAAGAGCTCCAGGCCTACTTCGCTAAAGAAGGTACCGATGACCATGTTCATCTTTTTCATCAAGGACTTCTTTTCCCGGCGCTCGAGCAGATTTTCGATGAACAGGATAACGACCAGGACATCAATGAAGAGGAAAGCCAGGTCGGCCAGGAAATATATGAAAATATATCGGGCGTCGTGAAAGATGAGGTAGTGGAGGAAATACAGCCCCGCCGAGACCACCATGAATATTGGTACCAAGCTGAATTTCCAAGATATCCGTTTTTTCATACGGGTTTTCTCCTTCAGTTCGAAATCCATCAGCCGATCCATTATCTTACCCAAAGCGGGCCGTTGAATCCAGGCGAGCAGGCAGGCCTCAAAAATTGACAGCTTTTGACTAAAGGCCTAAAATAAAATACTTACGAGACTGCGGCGTGAAAACGAAATCATTTCTCCTTTGTCTTCTGGCCCTCCTGTTTTTTCCCCTGTTGGTGATCTCCTGTTTGAAGTCGCCCTCCTATGACCTCATCATCCGTGGGGCTTGGGTTCTGGACGGCACGGGCAATCCCTGGTTCCGGGCGGATGTGGGAGTGCGCGGCCGTCGCATAGCCGCTCTGGGCGACCTCGGCCGGGAAAAAACCCGTCGCTTCCTTGAAGCCCGGGGGTTCGTTGTCTGTCCCGGTTTCATCGACCTTCACACTCACTGCGACCAGGACCTGCTGGAAATGCCCGGCGCGGACAACTATCTCAGTCAGGGCGTGACCACGGTCATCGGCGGGAACTGCGGCGATCATCCCCTGCCTCTCCGGGACCTGTTTCGCCGCCTCTCCGAGAAGGGGATCGGCCCGAATTTCGGCTCGCTGGCCGGGCACAACACCATCCGGGAAAAGGTTATGGGCTTCGCCGGGCGGCCTCCGACCGGCGAAGAAATGGGGCGGATGAAGCGTCTGGTGGAGGAGGAAATGAGAGCCGGGGCCCTGGGCCTGTCCACCGGCCTTTCCTACCTGCCTGGAATTTATGCCGATACGGATGAACTCGTTGAGCTGGCCTCAGTGGCGGCCCGCTTCGGCGGCATCTATGCCAGCCATATCCGCGATCAGGGACGGAAGATTCGGGAAGCCATCGAGGAAGCCATTCGCATCGGCGAACGGGCCGGCCTGCCCGTCCAGATCTCGCATATCAAGCTGGCTGATGAAGCGGTGTGGAATAAGCTGGAGCTGGTGAGTGAACCGGTCGAGGAAGCCCGAGCCCGCGGGGTGGAGGTTTCGCTCGACCTCTACCCCTATACCGCCACCAGCTCCGGGTTCACCAGCAGCTTTCCCGCTTGGGTCTTTGAAGGGGGAACTCAGAAGTTTCTGGAACGCCTCAAGGACCCCTCCCTCTACAGCCGCGTCCGCGATCACATCATCCAGCGGCGCCTGACCTCGGCCAGGGGCCTTAACCCGCTCCGGAGCATTTTCATCGCCCAATCCGGGAAGTTTCCCCGCTACGAGGGGCTGAACCTGGAGGCCATCCTCAAGGAGAGGGGCTGGCCGCTTACGGCCGAGTCGGCGGCCGACCTGATCATTGACCTGGAGAAGAGCGGAGGCGCTTCCGGCATTTTCTTCCAGATGGATGAATCCGATGTGGAAGCCTTCCTGCGAATGCCCTGGGTCATGATCGGTTCGGACGGGGGGGTGCAGAAAATGGGCCGGGGCCGGCCCCATCCGCGCAGCTACGGCACCTTCCCTCGTCTGATCGCCAGATATGTTCGGGAAAAAAATATAATCCCTTTGAGCGAGGCGGTCCGCAAGATGACTTCCTATCCGGCCCAAGTCCTTCGGCTTTCGGACCGGGGGCTGATCCGCGAGGGCCTGGCCGCTGACCTGGTTATATTCGACCCGCAGACGTTCGCCGACACGGCTACTTTCGAGGCCCCCCATTCCTTCAGCCGGGGCCTGGCCGCGGTGGTGGTCAACGGACAGATAGTCTGGGAAAATGGCCGTCCGACCGGCCGCCGGCCGGGAGTGATTCTCACCCATGTCCATAAAAGCCAGGGCTGAGCGGGCCGTCGAATTCATCCTGGCCCACGGCACGCTGCCCGTGCTGTTTTGGCTGAAAAAGGATATCCTGCTTGTGCCAGCCGACCGCGAAAGCAGAAACCTCGAAAAATACGCCGCCCGCGTCCGGATCCTTGAATCCCAACGTCCCGACGGAAGCTGGACTTTCAAGAAAAGAGACCCTCACTCCGGAGCCGAGCCGGCGGATCCTCGGGCAGAGACGGTCAAGAACATCGGGCGGCTTTATGACTATGGCTGCACGCTGGAGCAGGAGGAGGTGCGGCGGGGTATTTCTTGCATCTTTTCCACCCAAAAAAGAGAGGGCGATTTCCGCGGCCTGCCCTCCGGAGAATACTCGCCCATCTTCCATGCCCTGGCTTTGGAGCAGCTCTGCCGCTTCGGCCTGGATGACGACCCCCGTGTCCAGAAGGGCTTCCTCTGGATCCAGAAGTGCCGCCAGAACGACGGCGGGTGGGCGATTCCGGTGAGGACCATTTCTGCGGAAAAGCTCAGGAGGCAGATGAGCTTGAGCCATTGCCTGGAAAAACCTCCCTTTCAGCCGAACAAGAAGCAGCCCTGTTCCCATCTGGTCACGGGCTTCATGCTGCGAGCCCTGGTCCAGTCGCTGCGCTGGAGGAAGAGCGCCCAGGCCAGACGCGCCGGCGAACTGGTCGTCAGCCGTTTCTTCAGTGATGACGCATACGATGACCGCCGTTCCTGCCGCTACTGGGAGGAGATGGCCTATCCCTTCTGGGCCACCAACATCCTAAGCGCCCTGGACGCCTTGTCCAAGATCGGCTTTCGGCCGAACCAGGGCAGGATCCTGCGGGCCTTGGACTGGCTGCTCCGACGACAGAACAACGAGGGCTCTTGGGAATCGGCGGGGACCAAGCCTTCCCTGGATGACCACCTGTGGGTGACGCTGGCCGTCCTGCGAGTCCTCAGACAGTTCAACTTGGCCTGACCTGACCGTGCGCTACTTTTTGGGGCTGGGCAGCAACCTGGGCCGGAAAAGGGACAACCTGAGTCAGGCCCGTCGGCTTCTGAAAAAGAACGGCCTGCGCCTCCTGCGGACATCGGCGGAATATCGCACCCAACCGGTCGGCGACCGGAATCAGCCCTGGTTCATCAATCAAGTCCTGGAAGCGGAAAGCGGGCTGGAACCCTCTGCTCTGCTGACCCTGGTCAAACGACTGGAACTGAAAATGAAAAGGAGTCCGGGACGACGCCGCGGACCCCGGCGCATTGATATCGATATTCTCCTGGCCGGCCGTCGGATCGTCTCCACGCCGCGGCTCAAGGTTCCGCATCCCCGGATGACGCAGCGAAAATTCGTGCTCGTGCCGCTCTGCGAGATAGCGCCGCACGCCCTTCATCCGGTCAGCGGCAAGACCATCCGCCGTCTGCTCCGGGAGACGAAAGATCAATCTTCGCTTCACAAGCTAAGAAACAGGCGTTGGAGAAACTGATTTAAGGAGGTTCCTATGCGTCGTCAGTCCGCTGCCGTTGTGGCGATTCTATTTATGCTGACGGGACTGGGACTGGGCGGAAGGCAAAAAACGTCATCCGCAATCCGTTCCTTTAGCCTGGAAGACATCATGAGTGCTCCCTTCCCCTCCGAGCTTGTTGCGTCTCCCACGGGGCGTCGGGCAGCCTGGGTCCTGAAAGAGCAAGGCCGGCGCAATATCTGGTTGGCTGTTGCGCCTGATTTTGTGGCCAAGAAAGTCACCTCCTTCCTTGAGGATGACGGCCAGCCGCTCTCGAGTCTGGAATTCTCCTCGGACGAATCCACAATTCTTTTTGTGCGGGGGGGAAGCGCCAACCGAGCCGGGGAGTATCCGAACCCAGCCTCCAGCCCTCAAGGCGTTGAGCAGGCGGTCTGGGCCCTTGATCTGGCCACCGGCCAGAGCCGCCGCATCGGAGAGGGAAACGACCCTGTCCCCAACCCGTCCCGCCGGGAAGTTGTCTATCTTCTCCGGGGCCGGATCTACCGCTGCTCTCTGGATAAGGAGTCGAAGCCCGAGGTCCTGTTCAAGGCGCGCGGGGCATGCAGCTCGCCGGTTTTTTCGCCGGACGGCAGGCGGCTGGCTTTCGTCAGCGGCCGGGAAGACCACAGCTTTATCGGCGTGTTCGATCTGGCGGCCGAGAAGATCCTGTGGATTTCGCCTTCGGTGGACCGGGACGCGGCTCCGGCCTGGTCGCCGGACGGAAAGAGGATCGCTTTTTTACGCTTCAGCGGCCAGCCCGCTCCGCTCTTTTCTTCGAACGGTCAGGCCTTCTCAATTATGGTGGCCGAAGCCGAAACGGGCGAAGCCCGTGAGATATGGAGATGTCCCGATGAATCGGGAGGGTTCGCCCAGTCATATGCCGCCCGGCCGCTGCAGTGGGCGGCCGGAGATGTCCTCGTCTTTTATTCCGAGCATGAAGGCTGGATGCACCTCTACGGCTTGGCCTTAGATTCGGGCCGAGCGCGCTGTCTCACTCCGAGTGAGTTTGAGGTCGAGGACAGCAGCCTTTCTCCGGATGGCCGGACCCTGATCTTCAACTCCAATCAAGAGGATATCGACCGCCGTCATCTATGGAGTGTCCCGGTCAGCGGAAGCACAGCCAAGCTGCTGACCCCCGGAGGCGGGATCGAATGGTCACCGGCCTGGCTGGAGAGGGGTCAGGCCATTCTCTTTTTCGGCTCGGATGCTTTTAAACCAGGAAGGCCGGCCCTGGTCAAGCCCGACGGCCAGAGCCGCCGATGGCTGGACGGAGAGGTCCTGCCCCAGTCTTTTCCCCAGGGCGGGCTTGTCGAGCCGCAACAAGTTGTCTATAAGGCTTCTGACGGCACGGACATCCATGCCCAACTTTTTCTGCCTGAAGGAGCTGGGGTGGGCGAGCACCGCCCGGCGGTACTATTCATGCACGGCGGCCCCATTCGCCAGATGCTCCTGGGCTGGCATATGCGCGAGTATTATCACAACGCCTATGCTTTCAATCAGTACCTGTGCCGCCGAGGCTATGTCGTCCTGTCGGTGAATTTCCGTTCCGGAATCGGCTACGGCGCGCGCTTTCGCAACGCCCCCAACCAGGGCCCGCGCGGCGCTTCGGAATACCAGGATATCGTGGCCGGCGCTGTCTGGCTCCAGGGACGTCCGGAAGTCGACCCGCGCAGGATCGGCTTGTGGGGAGGCTCCTACGGCGGCTACTTGACCGCGCTCGGCCTAGCCCGCGATTCCTCGCTCTTTGCGGCGGGAGTGGATCTGCACGGCGTCCACGATTGGGCGGCCCGGGGCAGGCGGACGAGCGGCGGAGGCTGGGGGCCGGAGAGCGAGGAGATATTGCGGCTGGCCACTGATGCCTCGCCCGTGGCCGATGTCTCCTTCTGGACCTCGCCCGTGCTCTTCATCCACGGCGATGACGACCGGAATGTGGATTTCAATCAGACAACCGACCTCGTCCAGCGGCTGAAAAAACTCGGCCGGGCCCAGGTCGAAGTCCTAGTCTTCCCGGACGAAGTGCATGATTTCCTGTTGCACCGCCGCTGGCTGGAAGCCTTCACCGCTGCCGCGGATTTCTTTGACAGGTTCCTCAAAAAATGAGGCGAATCTAAAATGCATCTTCAAGATGGGTGATGACGGAGCCCCGGCCTTCGGCCCAGACTATGGACAGGACATCGAATCGGCAGGAAGTCCGG
>JBAVVA010000140.1:0-2067 GCA_049697055.1 Candidatus Aminicenantales bacterium | reverse complement strand
TGCGTTGACGAAGGCGAAGATACCCTTATTATAACGGTTGTAGTAAAATATTTCTAGGAGAGGTCCAATGGACATTACCTATGATCCGAGATACAACATCGCTTATATCCGTCTTCGGAGGAAAGCCCCCGGAGTCAAGACTGTCCAGGTCAGCGCGGAGATGAACATCGACCTCTCTTCGGATGGAAAAGTTTACGGGATTGAGCTCCTGTTGGTTTCATAAAGGACGCAATTCTTTTTAGAAGTCTTTTTGGAGGGGGAAGATGGCCGTGCCCGAATATTCAAACTCGCAGCTGGGCAAGTTCGAGAGTTGCCCGCTTCAGTACCGGCTCATCTACGTGGACCGGATCAAGCGCCCCGAGGAGGGGGTCGAGGCCTTCCTGGGCCAGCGCTTCCACGAGGCCATGGAGTGGCTCTACCGCGAGCGCGCTTTCCGGCTCATCCCGCTCGAGGAGCTTCTCGAGTTCTACGAGGCGCAGTGGAAGGCGGCCTGGCATGCGGAGGTGAAGATCACCAAGGAGGAGCGCCGGCCCGACGACTACCGGGTCCTCGGCCGCCGGTTTATCGAGGACTATTACAGGCGCCATCAGCCCTTCGCCGAGGGGCGGGTCCTGGGCCTGGAGCGTTATATCCAATTCCCCCTGGCCGAGGGGACGCGCTACGCCTGCAAGGGAGTCATCGACCGGCTCATGCTGGCGCCGGACGGCGCCTTCGAGATACACGATTACAAAACGGGGGCGGGCCTGCCGGTGCAGGCTGATCTCGACAAGGACCGTCAGCTCGCCCTCTACCAGATCGGGGTCCAGAAACTCTGGCCCGAGGCTAGAGAGGTGCGGCTCGTCTGGCATTTGGCCGCTTTCGATATGGAGATGAGGTCGGCGCGGACGGCGGAGGCGCTCGAGGGGCTCAAGGGCGAGATCATGGGACTCATCGACAGGATCGAGGCGGAGCGGGAATTCGGGCCGCGCGAGAGCGCGCTCTGCGACTGGTGCTCCTATTGGGATTTGTGCCCGGCTAAGAAACACCTGGTTAAGGTCGAGGTGCTGCCGGCGGACCGCTGGAAGGACGAGCCCGGCGTCGCCATCGTCGACGCTTACGGCGAACTCTGGAAAAGGAAGCGGGAGATCGAGGCGGAGGCTGCCGTGGTCGAGAAGGAGCTCGCGGAGGTGCGGGACGCGGCGGTGGGGTTTGCCGAGAGGGAAGGCGTCAGCGTCATTGCCGGGACGGGCCGGAGGCTCAAGGTCACTGGCCGGGAGCATATCTGCGCGCCGGGTAAGGGGAGCAAGGAGAGGGCAGAGCTGGAGGGCGAGTTGAGGGCGCTCGGCGTCTGGGACGAGGTCGCGACGCTCGATACGGCTGCGCTTGAGAAGGCCATGACAGAGGGCCGGTGGGGCGCCGAGATCGTAGGGCGGATCAAGGCCTATATCAGCACCGAAAAGCGCTACATAGTGAAGCTGAAAGAGGAAACACAAGCACAAACTTCAGGCTGCAGAGCTTGAGGCGCCGCCGGCATCGCTGAAACTTGTAAGCTTGCCCTCAGATGCCGTTGACTTCGCCGAACTCCGAAAGCTATAGTTGAACCGCGGAAGCGAATTTCCGATGAACGTGCATCCGGGTTCCGGGGGAGGGGAGATTCCGTGATCGGCCGGCAAGTGCTTCATTATCGTATCCTGGAAAAGATCGGCGAGGGCGGCATGGGCGCGGTTTACAAGGCGCTCGACACGCACCTGGACCGGGTAGTGGCCCTTAAGGTGCTGCCTCATGACAAGGTGGCCGACCCGGAACGGAGACAGCGGTTTATCCAGGAGGCCAAGGCCGCCTCGGCGCTCCATCATCCGAATATCATCGTCGTCCATGACGTGGCCTCGGACGGGGGGTTGGACTTTATCGTCATGGAGTTCGTCGAGGGCGCGACACTCGAACAGCTCGTCGGCCGCAAGGGGCTGAAACTCAACGAGGCCCTGGGCTATGCCGTGCAGGTCGCCGACGGTTTGGCGCGGGCCCATGCGGCAGGCATCATCCACCGCGACCTCAAGCCGACGAACATCATGGTCACGGACGAGGGGC
>JBAVVA010000139.1:0-16561 GCA_049697055.1 Candidatus Aminicenantales bacterium | reverse complement strand
ATTATGCACTACATGAGCTCGATTGTCAAGAGCGACGTTCATTTTCCCCTGGAAATTCAGATCTCTTCCTGTAGTGTGAAAAATCAGCTAAAATTTAGGAAATTAGCCCCGCTTTTTCAACCCATTTCCCCCTACTGCTTCGACCCGTACAGCTTCTTCAGCATCATGGCGTCCGCTTCCAGGTTCGGGCTTTCGCAAATGACCGTGCCCGAGACGTTGTTTTCTTTGAGCGCTTCGATCCATTCGTCATACTGGAAATCGCTCTCCTTGAGATCCAAGTGCTTGATCTCGCCGATGCGGCCGTAGTCAACGCCGGCGATGTGGAAATGGACGTCTTTAAGCGCCGCCGGGCCCAGCTTGCGGCCGAGTTTTCTCAGGATACGGTCGAACTCGGGAAAGGAATTGACCCGGCCCTCCCGGGCGTGGATGTGGGAGAAATCCAGGCAAGGCGCGAGCCCTTCCAGGTCCCGGCATAGAAAAAGCACTTCCTCCAGCGTGCCGAACTGCTTGGGCCGGCCCATGGTCTCGATCCTCAGCGTCACCGTGTTCCTCTCCGATTTGAGGACCGACAGGATTTCAGCCACCGCTTTCTTGACCAGCCCATAAGCTTCTTGCGGGCCAAGCTGTCTGTAGTAGCCGGCATGGAAGACAACCGATCTGGCCCCGCACAAGCCGGCCACGCGCACCGAGGTGATTATGTACTTCTGGCTGGCCAGCCTTTTTCCCTCCTCGGGCGAGAGTAAATTGATGTAATAGGGGGCATGGAGGCTGAGCCTGATCCCCCTCGCCTCCGCGCGCTCCCTGACCTGCCGGGCCGTGTCCTCGCCCATGTGGACGCCTCGTACGGCCTCGATCTCCAGGCAGTCCAGCCCCAGGGCCGCCACGCGCTCGATGCCCTTGACGGTCGAGTCGCCGTCCGCCGAATGGGGAACTCCGGCCGTGCCGAAGAGAAGGCGTTTGGGGCTTGTCGAACTCGGATTAGCAGGTGAAGTCACGGGCCTTTCCTTGGGGGTCGAGGAAATCGCTGACGATGCGCATGGCGCAGAACTCGCCGCACATGGAACAGGCCCCTGACTTGGTCTTTCTCAATTCCCGAATTTTCTCGAAGCGCTGAGGATCTATGGCCAGTTTCTTTTGTTCTTCCCAGTCCAGCCGCTTACGCGCCTGCGACAATTTGAGGTCGCGCTCCAGGGCGCCGGGCACACCTTTGACGATGTCCGCGGCATGGGCGGCGATCTTGGAGGCGATGAGGCCCTCCCGCACGTCGTCGAGGGAGGGAAGCCCCAAGTGCTCGGAAGGCGTGACGGTGCACAGGAAGTCCGCGCCCGCAGCCGCGGCGATGGCTCCGCCGATGGCCGCCGTGATGTGGTCGTAGCCGGGGGCGATGTCGGTGACCAGCGGGCCCAGCACGTAAAAAGGTGCTTCGTGGCAGACCCTTTTCTGGAGCTTGATGTTCATCTCGATCTGGTCGAGCGGCACATGGCCAGGGCCCTCGACTATGACCTGGACGTCCTGCTCCCAGGCGCGCTGGACGAGCTCACCCAGGGTCAGGAGTTCCTCGATTTGCGGCCGGTCGGTGGCGTCCAGGATCGAGCCCGGCCTCAGGCCGTCACCCAGGCTCAGGGTGATGTCGTAGCGGCGGGCGATGTCGAGCAGGCGGTCATATTGGCTGAAGAGAGGATTTTCCTTCTGGTTGTGGAGCATCCAGGCCAGGTGGAAGGCGCCTCCGCGTGAGACGACGTCGGCCACCCGGCCCTGGCTCCTCAGCCGGCCGATAGCCTTGGAGGTCAGGCCGCAGTGCACGGTTATGAAATCCACGCCCTCCTGGGCCTGGGCCTCGATGGCTTCGAAGAGGTTGTCCTCGCTCATATTCACGATTGAGCCGCGGCGGTCGATGGCGGCCAGGGCTGCCTGGTAGATGGGTACCGTGCCCAAGGGGACGGTCGCCCTCTTGAGAATCTCGCGGCGAATGGCGACGATGTCTCCGCCCGTGCTGAGGTCCATCAGCGTGTCGGTTTCATAGGCCAGGGAGACATCCACTTTGGCCAGCTCGGCTTCGAGCTCGGGGAAGTCGGCCGAGGTTCCGACATTGACGTTGACCTTTGTCCTCAGGCGCTGGCCGATGCCGACCGGACGGGCCTGGGGATGGCGGCTGTTGCGGGGGGCGACGACTTTGCCCGAGGCCACAAGCTCCAACAGCGAATCCGCGGAAATCCCTTCATCCGCCGCGATTTGCAGCAGGGGAGGCGTCAGCACTCCCCGCCGCGCTTCCTGTAGTTGTCTCATGGCAATACAGCTCAATATACGCGGCCGGTTTGATTATTGTCAAGAAAGCCGAACTCCGGCGGGGTTTCTTTTGACAACATATCTCTTTTATTATAGAATTTAATAAAACTTAATCCGATCAATTAAGAAAATGGTTGTTCGAGTCTTTCATAAATCCTTTGATTTCGCCGATGCCGAAAGATGGGACATCGAGCAACACGTCCGTATGAGCCCGAAAGAAAGGCAGAAAGCGGCTAGAGAATTGAAAAGACGGGTTTTCGGGAAATCTCCTCTAGATGTTCGGGATGCCCATAAAGCAAGATGACCGCCGCCCATTTTTCCAAGGATACGCTAGAGTTTATTAAGCTGCTCGCCCGACATCGGGTTAGATACCTCATTGTGGGGGGTGAGGCCGTCATTTATCACGGCTATGCTCGCTTGACGGGCGATGTGGATTTTTTTTATGAAGCATCGCAAACGAATGTCGAGAGGCTTTTTGCCGCCTTGACTGATTTCTGGCAGGGAAATATCCCGGGTGTCGAATCAGCTAAGGATTTGTTGACAAAGAACCTTATCCTACAATTCGGCGTCCCGCCCCACAGAATTGACCTGGTGAATTCCATCACGGGCGTGTTTTTTGCGGAGGCTTGGACCTCCAGGGTGGAAGAGAAAATCAAGGTTGGCCGTCGAGAGTGCGCCGTTTATTTTATTGGGCTTGATGCGCTTATTAAAAACAAGGAGTCCGTCCGAAGGCCCAAGGACCTCGAGGATTTGAAATATCTTAAAATAGCGGCCAATAGGTCAAATCGAAAAAAATAAGGAACTTCTTTATCTTTTTAATGGCAAGGAGTTCAGGTGGGGTGAGTGAGGGGTCTCGAACCCCCAACCTTCGGATCCACAGTCCGATGCTCTAACCAGTTGAGCTACACTCACCGCCCAAAATGTGGACAGATTTTCGCATTTTAAGGGGGAATTTGTCAAATTGAGGGAGGTGATCCCCCTTTTTACTTCTGGCCTTCGATGAGGTCGAGGACGTCGGCCGAGTCGCGCCAGTCGGGCCGGACCTTGACATGGAGGTCGAGATAGACGCGGGAGTCCAAATATTGCTCCATGTCCCGGCGGGCCTCGCTGCCGATGAGCTTGATCAGGTGGCCTTGCCGGCCGAGGATGATCTGGCGGTGGTTGGTCCGCTCGACGAAGATCGAAGCCTTGACGTAAGTCACGGGCAGCGACTGACGGGCTTTTTTCCCCTTGAATTTCTTATCCGGCCGAAAGGTGGGCTGGATAGGCAGGCCAGTGTGGATATTTTGATGCTGCTTATTAAGAACGTCTGGAAAGGTCTGTTTGCTCTTGGCTTCAGCCTCAAACAATTCATCAGAAGAGGGAGCATCATTTTTAGAAATGGCTTCAGCGCCATGAGCAGGGCTCCCGGGAGCTTGTTCACCCGGCCCGAGCCTGCGCTCGATCTGGTCGATGTAAACGGCGGTTACGAAAGGAAGCTCCATCTCCACGTGATTGAGGATCTTCTCCCGGATGAGCTCGGCCAGGAGGAAACGCTCCGACTGGTCGGACAGTTCCCCGTCGTCATAGACCTTTTCGGCGGCGGGCAGGCGGTCATAAATGCATTTTTCCAGGACATCCAGGTTTGCGCCGGTGAGAGCCGAGATGGGAATGATCTCCTTAAAGGGGAATAGGTCTTTGTATTTGTCGATGATGAGCAGGATTTTGTCCTTGCGGATGATGTCCACTTTATTGATAAGCAGGAAGACGGGCTTGGTCACCCGCCGCAGGGTTTCCAGGACGAACTCATCGCCGTGGCCGAAGCTCAAGGTGGCATCGATGAGCAGGCAGATGACGTCGGCGGTTTCCAGGGCGGAATAGACGAAGCTCATCATGCGCTTGTTCAGCTTGTGGAGGGGCTTGTGGATGCCGGGGTTGTCGATGAAGATGATCTGGCCGCGCTCCGTGGTCTTGATGCCCAGGATGCTGAGGCGCGTCGTCTGGGGCTTGTCCGAGACGATGGCTACCTTTTGGCCGAGGAGGCGGTTGAGCAGGGCGGATTTGCCGACGTTGGGCCGGCCGACCAGGGCGACAGTGCCGGTCTTATACTTGGCAGCAAGAGCTTGGGAGGGTATTTTTTCCTGCTTGATTGTCGCCGAGGGTTTGTCAGAGGCGATTGCCGTCGTTTGCGATACTTGGCTTTGCGGCGGGGAAACCGCAGGAATCAAGTCAGCTTTTTTGGCCTTAGTTGGCTTGACCTTCCTCGCCGTCTTCTTGGGCCCGGCTTTAGTTTTGGTTTGATTCATACGCACAACTTATTTGGCTTTATTTTGTTCCTTATTTTCGCCTTCCGCCCCCTCGGCCGGCGCCGCTTTGCGGAGGCGGAGTTTGGTCACCCGTTTCTGGTCCACTTCCAGAACCTCGACCTCCAATCCCTTGATATCCATTTTTTCGCCCCGCTGCGGCAGGCGGCCCAGGTCATGAGTGATGAAACCGCTCATGGTGAGGTAGTCGTCCTCGGCCAGGTCCATGCCCTCGAAAAGGTCCTCGACCTCCTCGACCTTGACCTCGCCCGAGACCGTATAGTCCAGGGGGCCATTCTGGTGGATGAGGGCCTCTTCCTGGTCGTATTCGTCCTGGATCTCGCCCACGATCTCCTCGAGCAGGTCCTCCAGGGTCACCAGGCCGGACACGCCGCCGTGCTCGTCCACCACGATGGCCATCTTTTCCTTCCGCTTCTGGAGTTCCTTGAGCAGCTCGTCGAGCTTCATAGCCTCGGGCACGAAGTGGACCGGCCGGATGAGCGGCTTGATGGGAGCCGACTTGTGCTCGTCCTCGGAGAAGGCCAGCAGGTCCTTGGCGTGGATGATGCCCTCGACGTTGTCGATGCGGTCCTTATAGACCGGGATGCGGGAGTATTTCTCGGCAATGACCAGGTTGCGGAGTCTATCGATAGTCGAATCCTCGCGGATGCAGACCATGTCCACGCGAGGGGTCATGATTTCCCGGACCACGCTATCTCCGAACTCGACCACGCTGCGCAGGAGGCTGCCCTCATCCTTGGCGATGATGCCCTCCTCATGGGCTTCCTGGATGAAGGTCTCGATCTCCTGGTCGGTCGTTTCGCGCTCGGCTTCCCCCGTCGGCTCCTTGGGCTCGAATCGGCCCAGGAGCAGAAAAAAGGGCGAGGAGATGAAGTGAATGAGCGGGAAAAAGGGCAGGTACAGACCGATCGCCCGGCCCTGGGTCAGAGCGGCGATAATGCGGGCGCTCCAGTCGAAGATGATAATATAAATGCCGGAGCCGACGAGGAAGAGCCACAACGGCCAGAGTCCGTTATGCGGCAGGAGCAGGAACAGGAGAAGCAGAAAGCCGATGAGGATAATATTTCGCAGGAACCCGGACGCGACAAAGACCTGCTCATAGATGCGCAGGAGCCGGTCCCTCAGCTTCTTATCCTTGTTGCGCTCCTCCAGGTAGCGGCTGAAGGAGATGGGGGAGGAGGCCTCCAGGGTGATGCGCAGCAACGACAGAAAAAACGTCGCGAGAAAGGCCAGGCCCAGGACGATCCACAGGATGCTGCGCGCGGTCATGATTTCCACATAAGCAGGGTTTTTTGAACCTTGGCCTCCTCTTCCTCGATTCCGGCCGAATGGTCATAGCCTATCAGATGCAAAAACCCGTGCACGGCCAGTATCTCCAACTCCCGCTCCAGGCTGAAGCCTTTCTTCCGGCGCTGCCGCCGGGCCATTTCCGGAGCGATGATGATGTCACCCAGGTAGTGTTTCCCGTCCGCCGCCTTTTCGCCGAGCGGGAAGCTCAACACATCGGTCGGCTTGTCCTTCTTCAAATATCGCCTGTTGAGCGTCCGTATCCGGCCCCTGCCCACAAAGGACAGGCTGACTTCCGGAGCCCCCAGCCCGTACCGCCGCGCCAGTTTTTCCAGGATGCTCTTGAACCGCCTCGGGTTTATTTTATATCGGCTTTGGCTATTGAGAACAGTAATCACTGGTCCTCGGCTTTGGCTTTGTTCTCGAGTTCGTTCTTGGTTTCAGCCTCGGCTTCTTTTCCGGTGCCGGCCTTCTCCTCGGGCTTGTTTTCAGTTTTGTTTTCCGCCTTGTCTTCTGGTTTGGCCTCAGGCCTGGGCTCATAATCCTGCCCGGGGTAAGCCACCCGCGGATGGTAGATGGACTCGAGCGTGGACAGGAACGAATTCCCCACGGCCCTGAGCTCGGCCAGGGACAGGCCGCTGTCGTCCAGCTCGCCGTCTTGAATGAGGCCGTCAAAAAGCTCCTGGATGACGCGCTTCAGGTTGGTCTCGGTCGGGCTGCGCAGAGTCCGGCAGGCGGCTTCGGTGGAATCGGCCAGCATGACCAGGGCGGCCTCCTTGCTCTGGGGCGGCGGGCCGGGATAGCGGAATTGCTCCTCGCCCACAGTCTGCATCTCCGGGTCGTACTTCTCCTTGGCCTTCTGGTAGAAGTACCTGACCAGGTTGGTGCCGTGGTGCTGTTCGACGATGTCGCGCACCCGGCGCGGCAGCTTCAGCTCGCGGGCCATCTCTACGCCGTCCTTGACGTGGGAGACGATGACCAGGCGGCTCATGCTGGGCTTCAGGCCGCGGTGGGAATCGATTTTGCGGCTGCGGTTCTCGTAGAAATATTCCGGCCTCTTGAGCTTGCCGATGTCGTGGTACAGCGCGCCGGCCTTGATCAGCAGCGGGTCGAGCTTGACCGCCTCGGCCGCCTTCTCGGCCAGGGTGGACACGATCAGGGAATGGTGGTAGGAGCCGGGTGCTTCGATGGCCATCTGCCTCAGCACGGGATTGTCGGAGCTGGTCATCTCCGCCAGGCGCGGCGTAGTGACGAACCCGAATAGGATCTCAATGATGGGCAGCAGGACAAAGGCCAGGGCGGCCGACAGCACGCCCCCCAGGAGGGTCATGAAGGCTTCGCTGGCCAGCAATCCCAGCTCGCCGCCCCGCTCTTTGACCAGGTGAAGGGCCAGGATGAGGAACAGGTTGACGGGGGTCATGATGAAAAGCGCTGCCCGCAGAACCGTGGTTCGCTTCTGGCGCCGAAAGTACTTGACGCCGTAAATGGCCGCCAGCCCCCCGATCAGGCAGAAGATGGTCAGCCAATAATCCCCTTGGAAGACATAGCCGGCCGCCAGGCTGTTGAGGATGACGAAGACAAGGGTTACGGGGATGGCGGTCAAAAAAGCGAAGAGCAGCGCGCCGAACTGTAAGGGGATGGCATAGGTGTAGCTCTCCCGCTGGGTGAGCAGGGAGAAGGTTGAGTTCTGGCTTATCACCGGGGCCAGGAATTGGACGAGCCTTTCGAAGATCAGGCCGAGGATGATGGTCAGGCCCAGGAGGAAAAAGATCCGGACCGCCTCGGACAACTTCTCCAGCGACCGGAGATAGTACCACATGGTCGTGAACAGAATCGTCAGCAGGAGGAAAGTGCCCAGGACGTTGAGGAGCCAGGAGGGAGTGGTGCGGAGGTTCGAGTTGATGATCCGGATCTGGCGCAGGTGTTCGGGGGTGACTTCGTCGCCCTTGCGGACGATGACCTTGTTTTTTTTGATCTGGTAGAAGATGGGTTCGATGGAGGAGGCGGCCTGGTTGCGCCGGGCTTCGGTCTCGACCGCTTCCAGGGTGAAGTTGGGCTGCAGAAAGCTTTGGGCCAGGCTGGTGAGCACGGCCTTCCTGCGCGGGGAGAGGTCGAGCCCGGCAACTTCGGCCGCCACGAGCGCCTTGGCCTCGCGCAGGTCCGGGAAATCGGCCGCGCTTACTATTTTTGCCGGCTCGCGGGGACGGATAAGGGTGAAGCCGCGCTCCTTTTCGCGATAGATGAAGAGATCCTTGGAAATAAGAATGCCACGGTTTAAGGCCTGTTCCAAGATGCTGACCAGGGGCTCTTCCAGGCCGGCCGGGAAAGCCCGCTGGCGGAGGTAGGTGAGATCGCTGAGGGAAACTTCGACGTCAAATTTTTCCAGGATGCTCTTCTGCAGGGATTCAATGTCGGCGAGTGGTGCGGGCGCTGCGGCTGTGGCCGGCCCTCCCGCGCCGGACTGCTCCCGCCCGAACTGGAAAAACTGGCGGACCCTCTGCTGGACGTTCGAAAAGACGTTCGGGTCCAGGGCATAGACGGGTAGGACGCTGTCGGCCGCCTCGCGCTGCTTGGCCCGGGTGGCCTCCAAGTCGGTCACGGTCAGGTCGGCCGGCGCGGCGATGTCGCGGGCGGCAATCTCGCCCGCTTTAGGCGTGGGCAGGGATTTCGGCGGAAACTGGGACACCATATAGGAAATGACCAGGACGAACAATACCAGCCACAGCAGCGGGCTCTTGAAAGTATCCCGCGGCCTGAAGCGCTTCTTCCCGTTTCCGTCGAGAGGGGGGACATCAGGAGGCGGTGCGGGACGCGGAGCGAACTTAAACAGCTTGAATTTTTTGAGAGAGATGTTGCCCATGGCGCGCCGTCAGGCTGTCCGGGACCGCTCTTCCTCTTTCTGGTAGGCTTTGATGATTTTCTGGACCAGGGGATGGCGGACCACGTCTTTTTCGTTGAAATGGACGATGGCGACATCCTCGATTCCCTTCAGTATCTTGAGGGCTTGCAGGACGCCGGACTTGCGGGGGTCGGGCAGGTCAATCTGGGTGATGTCGGCCGTGACGACGGCTTTGGTCCCGAACCCGGCCCGGGTCAGGAGCATCTTCATCTGCTCCTTGGTCGTGTTCTGGGCCTCGTCCATGATGATGAAGGCGGAGTTGAGGGTCCGGCCGCGCATGAAGGCCAGGGGGGCGATCTCGATGATGCCCTTTTCCATCAGCCGGTTGGCCTGGTCGGTATGGGTCAGGTCGAACAGGGCATCGTAGAGGGGGCGCAGGTAGGGGTTGATCTTCTGATATATGTCGCCGGGCAGGAAGCCCAGCTTTTCGCCCGCCTCGACCGCCGGCCGGGTCAGGATGATGCGCTGCACTTGCTTATTTTGGAGGAAGGAGAGGGCCATAGCCATGGCCAGGTAGGTTTTGCCCGTGCCGGCCGGGCCGATGCCGAACACCAGGTCGCAGCGTTTGATGGCTTCGATGTACTGGTGCTGGTTGTAGCCCTTGGGCGTCACGGACTTGCGGCTCAGGCTGAGGGCTTCGGAGGGCTCGTAGGTTTCGAGCTTCTGGCGCTCTCCGCCCTCCAGCAGGTCCAGGGCGATGTGGAAATCCTCCTCCTTGAGGTCCAAGCCTTTGTCCCCCAGCTCTCTCAGCTTGTCGAAATAGAGCTTGGCGAATTCGAGCTTCTTGGCCGGGCCGTCCACGAGGATGTGGTTTCCCCGGATGGCGAGGCTTACGCCCAGCCGGTTTTCCAGCTTGTGTAAATTCCTGTCAAGGACGCCGAAAAAACCGGACTTATGGACCAGGGGATGGTGGATTTTTTCCATATCAGGCGGGCAAAAATGCGTCTTCGTTCATGAAATGAAGATTATCCGTCCGGGGGGGGCATTTTGTCAAGTTTAGGGCTAAGCGCGATCCTCCCCAGCCCTCATCCGTACCGCCACACCTGGACCCCAAGGCATAAAAAAACAGACAGAGTACCGACGTCCCCTAGAACCGGATAAAGAAACCCGCCCTCAGGCTGAAGCCGCTGAAATCAACCTTGGCTTCTTCTGCGGTGATGCCGGTTCCTGTCGGTTTCACGGGCGTGACAAGGAGAAGGGAATAAGAGAGGGGCCAACTGTATATTTTGATGAAATAGAGCTTGCCGTTATCTGTGGTGGAACTCCCCGTAGTGCTGATAGTAATTTTTCCATCGAACCCGGAGAAGGAAGCATATCGGCCCAAGAATTCGACCAGGAAGCCTAGCTGAGAGGCAAAAGGAAATTCAAAACCCAGCCCTCCGTGAAACCCCAGGCCGTTGCCCTTGGTGTCGATCTCAATATCTTCGTACGAAGTTGGATCATGGACACGTTGATGATAATAGGCCTTGGCCAGGTAGTAGCCGGCTCCAGCCTGCAGGACGACGTTCATCCAGGGCGCAGCCGGCAGGAAATAATAGAAGGTGAGTTTAATGGGGATGGCGGTGGCTTTTGGGTTGATTGATTGTTCAAGAGTGGGATTGAAAATTTTAGTATATTCTATCTTGCTCGTCCGGGTCGCGGATAGATAATCGGCGCCCAGGCCGAGGCCGATCTGAGGGGTGAACAGGATCATAATCTCCCCGCCGAAATTCAGGCCCAGATGAGCGGGAGAGAATGTGCCTTGAGAGGAATATCCGCTCGAGGTGGCCGATAGCTTGTAAAAGTCAAACCAGGCCTGGCCGCCATTGTTCAGGTCAGCGCCGCCCAGATAGTTCAGGCCGCCGTAGAACCTCAACCCGGCCTTGACTTGGGCGCCGGCGGCCTGGGCCAGGAAACATACCATGGCCAGACATAGGATTGCTGTCAGAAGCTTTTTCATAGGGCCCTCCTTGCCAAGCTATTGTCTTCTGTCACTAGGCTATTGTCAATAAGGGGGCCGGACCGATTGAAAAATAAGCACATCTGTTATATAAAAAGGGGTTCTCGGTTCCGTAAGGAGAAGGAATGGACAAGGAATTCACCACGGTTTCGATCCCCACCTCGCTCTACAAAAAGATCGAGGAGAAGATCAAGGGCACCGAGATCACTTCGGTGGCAAGCTATATCGGCAAGGTCCTGCGCGAGCATTTCGCCAAGGAAGAAGCCTCCCCGGAGGTGTTCAGCCAGGAAGAGGAAGAGAAGGTCAAGGAAAGGCTGAAAGCGCTGGGCTATATCGACTGAGGGCGGCCGCTCCGGCTATGCCGGCCGCGCCATTTTCATACCCGCCGCTCGATATCCGCTGATCAAGGACAAGGAGAAGGAGGAGAATATGATCGCACCCCATGGCGGCCGGCTTATCGAGCAAGTCCTGGCCGGCGATAAGAAGAAAGAAGCCTTGGAGCGGGCCAAGTCCCTGCCCGTAATCCGCCTTGATGAGGACTCCGTTTCCGACGTGGAGAACATCGCCACGGGGGTTTACAGCCCCCTGGCCGGATTCCTGGGCCGGAAGGATTTCCGGGGCGTGCTCGACCACATGCGCCTGGCCAACGATGTGGCCTGGACCGTGCCCATTGTCCTGGACGTGGAGGAGGCCGAGGCGGCCAAGCTCAAAGAAGGCCGGGACATTCTGCTGGCCGCCGAGACGGGGGAACCGCTGGCCCTCTTCCATCTTGAAGAGAAGTACACCTTCGACCGTGAGGAGATCGCGGAGAAAGTCTATAGGACCCTGGACGCTGCCCATCCCGGGGTGGCCCGCACGCGGCAGATGAAGCCGGTGCTGCTGGCCGGCCGGGTGGACCTCATCCAGGCGCCGGCCACATCCTTCGCCAAATGGCATCTCAGCCCCAAGGAGACGCGCATCCTTTTCAGGGAGAAAGGCTGGAAGACCGTGGTCGGTTTCCAGACGCGCAACACGCCCCATATAGGCCACGAGTACGTGCAGAAGACGGCCCTGACCTTCACCGACGGCCTCTTCATCAACCCCGTCATCGGCCGGAAGAAAAAAGGGGATTACAAGGACGAGGTCATCCTGTCCTCCTATGAGGAGCTCATCAAGAACTACTACCTCAAGGACCGCGCCGTGATGGCCATCCTCAAGATGGAAATGCGCTACGCCGGCCCGCGCGAGGCCATCCACCACGCCATCCTGCGCAAGAATTTCGGATGCACCCACATCATCATCGGCCGCGACCACGCCGGGGTGGGCGCTTACTATAAGCCCTATGCCGCCCAGGACATCTTCGAGGAGTTCCCCGACCTGGGCATCGTGCCGCTCTTCTTCCGCTCCTTCTACTTCTGCAAGAAGTGCGGCTCGGTGGTCAACGAGAAGATCTGCCCTCACCAGCCGGCCGACCAGATCCAGTTCTCCGGGACGAAAATCAGGGACATGCTGGTGAAGGGTGAGGTCCCCCCCGTGGAGATGATGCGGCCCGAGGTGGCCCGCATCATCATGGATTTTAAGGAACCGTTCAATGAATAGCCAGGGGCGCCGGCCGTGAACAAAAAAATGCTGATCATGGGCCTGGATTCGGCCCCGGCCGAGATCGTCTTCGACCGCCGGGCGGAGCTTCCCACCCTGGCCGGCCTCCTTCGGCGCGGCCTGTGGGGCACCATGCGCTCCTCCGACCCGCCTATCACCATCCCGGCCTGGATGGTCATGTGCACGGGCCTGGACCCGGCCCGCCTGGGGATCTACGGCTTTCGCCACCGGACCGATTACTCCTACGATAAAATGTGGATAGCCAACGCGCGGGCGGTCAAGGCTCCCAAGGTTTGGGACTACCTGGGCCAGGCCGGCGGCCGGAGCTGCCTGGTCAGCGTGCCGCCCAGCTACCCGCCCTATCCCGTGCCGGGCTGGCTCATCTCCTGCTTCATCACCCCCGGCCCGGACAAGGATTACACCTACCCGGCCGAGCTCAAGGCGGAGATCGAGTCGAGGTTCGGCCCTTACATCTTCGATGCCGCCTTCCGCACCGAGGACCGGGATGAGATCCTGCGGAAGATCTACGAAATGACCGAGCAGCGCTTCAAGGTCATGGACTATCTCCTGAAGGAAAAGCCCTGGGACCTGTTCATGTTCGTGGAGATCGGCGTAGACCGCGTCCAGCACACTTTCTGGAAGTACCATGACCCGGCGCACCACCTCCACCAGCCCGACAGCCCCTACCGGAATGCCGTCATCGATTACTACAAATTCCTCGACGGCAAGCTGGGCCAGATGATCGGCCGCCTGGACAAGGACACCGTGCTGCTGGCCATCTCCGACCACGGCGCCAAAAGGATGAAGGGTGCCTTCTGCATCAACGAATGGCTGATCGAGGAAGGGTACCTGACCCTCAAGGAGCGGCCGGCCAAGGTGGAGACCATCGAGAAGCTGGCCGTGGACTGGCCCCGGACCAAGGCCTGGGGCTGGGGCGGCTACTATGCCCGCATCTTCCTCAACGTCGAGGGCCGCGAGCCGGGCGGCATCATCAAGCCCGAGGACTACGAGAGCGAGCGCGAGAAGCTGGCTCAAAAGATCCGGGCCATCCGGGGGCCGCGGGGCGAGGCCTGGCAGACCAAGGTCATCAAGCCCAACGAGCACTTTCCCGAGGTCCGCGGCGATTATCCCGACTTGATGATCTATTTCGACGACCTCTATTGGCGTTCGGCCGGAACGCTCGGCTGGGAGAGCCGCTACCTCCAGGAGAACGACACCGGGCCCGACGACGCAGTCCATGCCCAGGAAGGGGTTTACATCTTGGTGGACCCGGCCTCGGCCGCCCGGGGCCGCCGGGACATCGACATTCTGGACGTGGCGCCCACCATCCTGCGGGCCATGGGGCTTGAGGTGCCCGCGGAGATGACCGGAAAGTCCCTTTTACCCTGATGGAACCGGACGAGCCCCGCCGGCAAAGTCAAGGACAGGATCGAAGCCGTTTGATAGAAAGGAGCTGGAGAGAATGACCTGCGGCAAGGATCAAAAAGGCGTCACCCTGTGGTTCACCGGGCTGCCCTGCTCGGGAAAGTCGGCCGTGGCCGATATCGTGGCCGAAAGGCTCAAAGCCCGGGAGCTGCGGGCCGAGCGGCTTGACGGCGACATCGTCCGCCAGGACCTGACCCGCGACCTGGGCTTCTCCAAGGCCGACCGGGACGAAAACATCCGCCGGGTGACCTTCGTGGCCAAGCTGCTGGCCCGGAACGGCGTGGCGGTTTTGGTCTCCTTCATCTCGCCCTACCGCGAGTTGCGCGACCGCGCCCGGCAGCAGATCCAGAATTTTTGCGAGATTTACGTCAAGTGTCCGGTCGAGGTCTGCATGAAACGCGACATCAAGGGCATGTACCAGAAGGCCCTGCGCGGCGAAATCAAGGAATTCACCGGCGTCAGCGACCCCTATGAGGAACCGCTCCGTCCGGAACTCGTCCTGGAAACGGACAAAGAGACGATCGAGCAGAGCGTTGAAAAAGTCATGGCCAAAATGCGGGAGTTGGGCTATCTTTAAGAGCCGGCCGGGACCCGGCCGGAGAGGAGTCGAGAGGGGATGGGGATTTATCTGGTAACCGGCGGAGGAGGATTTATCGGGTCGCACCTGGTCGAGGAGCTCGTCCGCTGCGGCGAGAAAGTCCGGGTGCTCGACAATTTCATAACCGGGCGCCGGGAAAACCTGGCCGAATTCGCGGGCCAGATCGAACTGGTCGAGGGCGACGTGCGGAATCTGGAGACCTGCCGCCGAGCGGCCGAATCCGTTGACTTCGTCCTCCATCAGGCGGCCCTGCCCTCGGTGCCGCGCTCCGTCCTGGACCCGCTTCTCTGCAATGATATCAACGTCGGCGGAACGCTGAACATGCTCAAGGCCGCCCAGGAGGCCGGGGTGAAGCGCTTCGTCTTTGCTTCTTCCTCTTCGGTCTATGGCGCCGACGAGAGGCTGCCCAAGCGGGAAGGCGGCGAAGGCGTGCCCCTCTCGCCCTATGCCGTAACCAAAGTGGCCGGGGAGCGCTATTGCCAGGTTTTCAACCGCACTTTCGGCCTGCCCACCGTCTGCCTGCGCTACTTCAACATTTTCGGCCCGCGTCAGGACCCTGCCTCGCAGCATGCGGCCGTCATCCCGCTTTTTATCAGCCATTATCTCCAGGGCCGGCCGCCAAAAATCTTCGGCGACGGCTCCCAGTCGCGCGATTTTACCTATGTGGTTAATGTCGTCCGGGCCAACCTGCTGGCCTGCCGGGCGGCCGGGGCGGCGGGCGGGGTGTTCAATATCGCCGGAGGCGGCCGGGTCACGGTCAATGAGCTGGCCGCCGTGATCGGGGACATCACCGGCTCCGGAGCGGAGCCCGTCTACGACCGGCCCAGGCCCAGCGATATACTTCATTCCTGGGCCGACATTTCCCTGGCCGCTAAGGTCCTTGGCTATAAGCTTGAGGTCGGGTTCAGGGAGGGGTTGGAGCGGACAGTTCGCTGGTACAAGGAGCACAGGACATGAACAGGCTTGCCCAAGGGGTGGAAAAAAAGATCAAGGACAAGAGGGCCCGGGTGGGCGTCATCGGCCTGGGCTATGTCGGACTTCCCCTGGTCAAGGCTTTCCTCCAGGCCGGGTTCCGCGTGACCGGCTTCGACATCGACCAGAAGAAGATCGACTGGCTCATGAAGGGCCGGAGCTATATTCGCCACATATCCGGCGCCGATCTGAAGCATTTCCTGGCCCGGCGGGCTTTCTCCGCCACATCGAACTTTGGCCGGCTGCGGAACATGAACGTGGTCATCATCTGTGTTCCTACCCCTTTGGACAGTCACCGCAACCCGGACCTGTCCTTTGTCCTGAACACCACCCGGACCATCAGCTGCAACCTAGTCAAGGGCCAGCTCATCATCCTGGAGAGCACCACTTACCCCGGCACGACCGACGAGGAGATGAAGCCCATCCTGGAGGAGAGCGGGCTTCGGGCCGGCAAGGATTTCTTCCTGGCCTTCTCCCCCGAGCGCGAGGACCCCGGCAACAAGCAATTCCATACGGCCACCATCCCCAAGGTGGTGGGCGGGCTGACCCGCGACTGCCTGAGGGTGGCCAAGGCCCTTTACGACCAGGTTGTGGTGCGCACCGTCCCGGTTTCTTCCACCCGGGTGGCCGAGTCCTCCAAGCTCCTGGAGAATATCTTCCGGGCCGTCAACATCGCCCTGGTCAATGAGCTGAAGATGATCTTCGAGCGCATGGGGATTGATATCTGGGAGGTCATCAAGGCCTCCTCGACCAAGCCCTTCGGCTTCATGCCCTTTTCCCCCGGGCCGGGGCTGGGCGGCCACTGCATTCCCATCGACCCTTTTTACCTGACCTGGAAGGCCCGCGAAGTCGACTTTTCCACGCGCCTCATCGAGGTGGCCGGCGAAATCAACACGGTGATGCCTGCCTACGTCGTGCAGAAGACCGCGGAGGCCCTGAACCGGGCGGGCAAGAGTCTTTTCCGGTCGCGGGTGCTGGTCCTGGGCGTCGCCTATAAGAAAGACATCGACGACCAGCGGGAGTCGCCCTCCCTCAAGATCATCAGTATCCTGCAGAAGGCGGGCGCCGGGGTGGATTACAACGACCCCTTCGTGCCGCGCTCGGCCGGCCACCGCGAGTACCCGGGCTTGGAGCTCAAGTCCGTGCCCCTGACCGCCGGCCGGCTGAAGAAGTCCGATGCGGTCATCATCGCCGCCGACCATTCCACCTATGATTTCCCCTGGATCGTCAGGCACGCCCCGCTGGTGGTGGACACCCGGAACGCCGTGAAAAAG
>JBAVVA010000138.1:0-17985 GCA_049697055.1 Candidatus Aminicenantales bacterium | reverse complement strand
TGCCTCCGTGCAAGCGTTTGCCTCAGCCGCGCCTTGCGGCCGGAAGACCTCCCCTGGCCCCGTCTTGTCCGCAGCCTATTCAGCAATCCCCGCTCGGTTCACCGGCAGCCCCATATCCCCGGGCGGGGGACTGAGGAAATGAAGACCAACGACCTGACCGGCCGTCTCCGGCCGGGCCTGGCCAGCCTGGCCATTGAACTGGGCCGCCCTGGCCTGGGAACGGACTTCGGCGACATCCAAATCGTCACCGAGGCCTGCGCCGCCAGGGGATGCCGGTTCGAGCCGGCCAACCCCCTAACACGGCTCATGGTTGATCAAGGGCAGGGCAAACTCAGGGCCGATATCTTGAAAGAGCGGGTGCTGTCGGCGATCATCGAAGTCAATAT
The DNA here is from genome assembly GCA_049697055.1 of Candidatus Aminicenantales bacterium. Classification (GTDB taxonomy): domain Bacteria; phylum Acidobacteriota; class Aminicenantia; order Aminicenantales; family JAFGAV01; genus JAFGAV01. The sequence continues at coordinate 17,599 of JBAVVA010000138.1, read as the reverse complement.
CCCGCTCCAGGGCCTGCCGGCTCTTGTGGAGGCCCTCCGTCTGGCCGCGGATCGGATCAGGACTGTTTTCAGCCTGGGGCTTTCCTATCTGGCCTGCCCACCGACCGAAAATGTCCTGGCCGAGATCCTGCCCTCGGCGGGCATCCAGGTCCGCCCTAACGGAAAGATCAACGTGGGGCTGGGCCGGCCTCTTTATGATTTCTCCTTGGAGCGCTGAGCCGTGTCGCATACCCTTCACCGCCAGGGCTCTCGGACCGACCTTCAAGATGATTGGGTCGTCCTAGCCATTGCCGCCGAGGGAATCAACAAGTCCGGAGCTTCTTCCCGCCTGCGCCGGTTCCTGGAACTGGCTGTCCGACACGACGCGGTCAATTTCGGAGATATCAGAACTGGCTGTTCCGTCCACTTTAGGCTGGAAGAAATCCTGGCCGCGGTCGAGGACGCGTCCGTGGTCCACGCCGTTTATACGGACCGGTCGAACCTGGCCTCTTTTCTCCGCGATCTAAAGGATGAAGATATGGGAATTTCCGTTGTCGTGTCCGGGCTCTTTAAAGAGACCCGCTTAACCTTGTCCGAAGCGGGATTGACCCCGCACACGGTTTCACTGTCCCTGGGATTCTGGGGACGAACGGAGCGTCTGCCCCGGGAGTCCGTACTCGACATCACCACCATGTGCGGGCACGGGATGGTCCCGGCCTCGCTGGTCGAGGCGCTGGCAGAGGACGTACGCCGGGGAAAGATTGAGGCCGGTCAAGCTGCCCTCAAGTTGGCCCGGCCCTGCCTATGCGGCATTTTCAACACTGTACGCGCCGAGCGTCTCCTGCGCCGGCTGGCGGCCGAGTGATGGCTCCGCTTTTATGGCTGCCGCCTTTGGACGGCCCAATGAAGGATTTTTCCCGAGGCGGTCGAGACGGGCGGCCGTCTTTCCACCCTCAATATGTTTGATGCTTGCCAGTTTAACCCCATCACCCTGGAAACCCCGTCGCCGGCGCTGACGGATTCCAGAAAAACCTTGGCCACCTCCGCATTTTCGAGGGGTCCCAGCCGGGGATGGACGAGCAGATAAAGAACGGATTCCCCCAAGCCTCTTTCTTCTTCCAGGAGCTGAAAGTCCGTAGCGGTTCCGCCGAAACGGGAGGGGAGCACATCCTCCAGGATGCGGATGATGTCGGCGTCGAAGAAGGTCATCCCGCCGCCGGTGAGTTTCTCGAAGCTTCGGACGGTGTGCAGTCGAAGTCCCAGCCCCCCGCCCTCCAAGGGGCACCCGCAAGGCCGGTCGTCCATCTCAGCTTCGTCACCCATGGAGACATTGATAAAAAAGAAGGGCGCTGTGGGAACCAGCGTGGTGATCAAGAGGCCGCGGGGGGGCAGGCCAGCCTCCTTCCCAGCTTGGCCGGCCTGAATGAGGGCAAAGAGGTCCTGATGGAGGTGGACCTCGTCCGGATGCCGGGGGCGGAGGCAGCCGTAGCCGATGGGCCCGCATTCGATTGACCCGTAGCGGGGAAAAAGTTCGGCGCCGGCATTCTTCACGGTTTCGAGGCGTGTGGAGGTGATGGGTTCCCCCCCGACCAGGAACTTGGCTCCGGCCAGGCCGAGGCCGGCTCGGCGCGCCGCCTCGGTCAAGCGCACGGCCGAGCTGGGGAAGGTGAACAATAGAGGCGTCTTGTTCCTAGCCAGGACGGCGGCTATCCAGCGGGCAACGGGCAGGGGATTCTCCACGGAAACATAACGGACCCTGGGCAGCGGCGCTCCGGACATAAGGCTGCCCCAGCGGAGCCAGCGGGCGCTCCAACGGTATCGCGGATGGAGGCCGGGCGAGGACGGATCGACGTGGGAAAACCAGCGGACGGGACGCCTTCCGAACCGGCTGAACTTAAGCAGCCGGAACAAGGCACCACCTCCCGGGACTTCCCAATCGGCCATTTCCCAATCGTCCCCTCCGTGGAGGTGGAGAAAATGGCAAGTGTTCACGGCGCAGGCAGCGATGTGGTCAAGTCCGATCATGATGGGGGTGCGAGCGCTTCGGCTACCGCTGCTCTGGACGGGCACATGAATGCGGGAGAAGGGGTTGCGCAAATTTTCCGGGTTCAGCCGAAATCGGCAGGAGCCGCGGATCACTTCGCGGCGCCCCTTGTATTCTTCGACGGTGAGATAGATACCCTCCTGGAAAAGACGGGCCAGGGCCTGCTCCAGCCCGTCCTTTCGGACGAGCCTTTCCAGGTCTCCGAAATGACATCCGGCGTTATTGAAAAGCGGGCGATAAGGGCTGTCCGGTCGGCTGAAGACTGCCTTACTGACCAAGTCCAGAAATGTTTGTTCCCTGCCATGCAGCCTGGCCTTAATGATGCGCGCCGCAGCTTCGCCCTCCACGTGTCCGTGCATAAACTGCGGCAAGCCGGTCAAAAAGCGGATTCCCAAGGCCAGGTCGTTGAGGCCGAGCCCTTGGCCGGTCGGCTTCATGGCCTGTACCCCAAGAATTCCTCGAGCAGAATTGGATAACTCCATCCCGAGGTGCCCAGGTGGAGGGCCGGGGGAATGCCTTTTTTCCGGCCGGGCATGGATGTCGGGTTCAGGGCCGGCAGGCCTTGGCAATCAACCGTTGGGCCTCGGAATCATAGGGCGCGCCCTTGAAACTCCCATAGAGGTTAATGTCCACAAACCCGGCCCGCTCCAGCAGCTCCCTGAGCTCCTGTCCGGAGTAGACCGTCAAATCGAACCGGAAAGTCCTGGCCCTTTCGCCCTTGATGATGATCCATTCGTTCCGCAGCCGGGTCCAATCTTCGAACACTTCAGGCCGCTGCACGAGAAGGCTGCCGTCTTCCATCTTTTCAGCGACGGTGTGTTCCAGGAGCCGGGACACTCTTTCTTTGCCGTTGATGTCGACCAGGCAGGTTCCGCCCGGTTTCAAGTTGCGGAACAAGTTGTCCAGGACTCTCAGGTCGTCCTTCTTGTCCTGGAAATATCCGAAGGAGGTGAAAAGGCTCAAGGCCAGGTCGAAGGCTTTATCCCGGACAAAAGCCCTCATGTCGGAGCGAACCCATTCGACCTTGACGCCCGCGGCGGCGGCCTTTTCTTTGGCCTTTCCCAGGAGAAAAGCGCTCAGGTCCACGCCGGTCACCTGGAATCCCATCTTGGCCAGGAGGACGGAGAACCGCCCCGGGCCGCAGCTGAGGTCCAGGACAGCCCCCTTCTGGAATCCGGCCAAGTGGAGGACCTGGCCCACCTGCTCTTCCGCCTGCTGGAAGACCTTTTGGCTGAACAGGTAGGGGTAGAGCTCTTTCCAGAATTCCTCATCTTCAAACCATTCGCCCATGGCGCGCCTCCTGAACTCTGATTTCTTTTCATCATCAAATGTAATAAAAAGGAAGATGTTTATCAACGGTCAGTGTCTTGCTTTTTTAGTTTCTCATGCCTACACTGAGGACTTTCAAGCCAGAGTTGACCAATGACCGCCGCCTCCCCTCCGATCTTCGGGCTCATCGGCACGGTGAGTCAGGATGAGATCGCCTATGAATCGGGAGGGCGGTTCCTCAATATGGGCGGTGTGCTCTATCAGGCCGCCGTGCTGTGCGGACTGGGCCTCAGGACGCGGCTGTACGCCCGCCTGGCCGAGGCTCTGGCTCCGCTGGTCAAGGAGCTGACCAAAGATTGGAGCACCCTTCAGCTGGAAGGCTTGACTCGTGTGCCCGGGCCTGGCAACCGCGTTCATCTTTTCTATCCCGCTCAAGGGGAGAGGGCCGAAGTCCTTGACGCGGCTGTCCCGGCGCTCGATCCCGGATCAATACTCCGCAATTTCAACCGGCTGTCCTTTCTGATCATGGTCATCAACTCAGGCTTCGAGCTGGAGCTTGCCGACTGGAGAATGATTGTGGAGTCCGCCTCCTGTCCGGTTTGGCTCGACGTCCATTCCCTATCTCTGGAGAAAGTTCTCGGCCGGCCCCGCGCTTATCGTCCTGTCTCCGAATGGCGGGACTGGGCTCAAGGAGTGACTTATCTTCAGGCCAATCGGCAGGAAGTGGCCTGCATGCTGGGCCGGCCGGAAAAGCCGGCCAGCGCTGAGGAGGTCCGAGACTTCGGCCGTCTCGCTCTCGACTTGGGGGTCGAGGCTCTGTTTATCACGCTGGGCCGGGAGGGCGCCTTGGTCATGACTTCCCATGAGGAAAAAATGATCGCCCCGCGGCTCGCGGCCCGGGTCAAGGACTCCACCGGATGCGGCGATGTGTTTGGCGCGGCGGCGGCGGCCAGCCTCAGCCGGGGCGCATCTCCCCTCGAGGCCTGCCGGGCCGGCGTGGACCTGGCCTCCCGGGCCGCCCAGGTGGCGGGGATCAGGGATACATACGCACTGGCTTTGCATCGCCGGGCAGGCACAGACAAGGGCTGATGAATTCCTGCTCGACGATTTCAGCCAGGGCTTAAAGGGCTGGGACAATGAGGTGGAGGCGAGTCCTTACAGTTACATTTCCGGCTTTTCGGTGAGAGTGGGGTTGAAAGTGCGAATCGGAGCCTTGATGTGAGAGGAGAGAGTCAACGTCCATGATGAATGCCAAGCGTCTGTCTCAATTCAAAGGTCTTATCGGGGCGGCCGTCCTCGTTCTTCTTCCGGAGGCGGGCCGCGCCGATTCCGGCCGGGGCATCCTCGGCCTCATGCCCGTCCCGGATAAGGTGACCGTCCAGCCGGGCCGTTTCTGCGTCGATGAAAACCTGACCATCTCGGCCCAGGGTCCGGCCAGCCCGAGAATCCTCAAGGCCACGGCCCGTTTTATGTCCAGGCTGAGCGGCCGGACGGGCCTTTTTCTGAAACAGGATTTCCTGGAGGCCCAGCCCGCCTCCACCAAGGCCACGCTTGTCTGCCAGTACCTTTCCATGGGGAAACTCCAGCCCAACGAGGACGAATCCTACAACCTGACAGTCAGTCCCGAAGGAGTTGTCCTGGCCTCCGAAACAGACATCGGCGTCCTCCGCGGCCTGGAGACCCTCCTCCAGCTGCTGAGTGCCGACGAGGCCGGTTACTACTTCCCCTGTGTTGAAATCCAGGACAGGCCGAGGTTCACCTGGCGGGGCCTTCTCATCGATTCCGGCCGGCATTTCCAGCCGGTGGACGTCATCAAGAGGAACTTGGACGCCATGGCCGCTGTCAAGATGAACGTCTTCCATTGGCATCTCACCGAGGACCAGGGCTTCCGCCTGGAGTCCAAGACCTTCCCCGAGCTTCACCAGGCTGGGTCGGACGGCCAATTCTACACGCAAGCCCAGGTCAAGGAGGTGGTCGACTATGCCGCTGACCGGGGCATCCGGGTCATGCCTGAGTTCGATATCCCGGGCCATTCCACGAGCTGGCTCATCGCCTATCCCCAGTACGCCAGCGCGCCCGGCCCCTACGCCCTGGAGAGGCATTTCGGGGTCTTCGGCCCAGCCTTCAATCCCGCCGACGAGCGGGTCTACTCCTTTTTCGATAAGTTTTTCAAGGAGATGGCCGGCCTCTTCCCCGACCCGTACTTCCACATCGGGGGAGACGAGGTCGATCCCGGCCAGTGGGAGGGGAGCGGGAGCATCCAGGCTTTCATGAAGAAAAAAGGGCTGGCTTCGTGCGTCGCCCTGCAGGCCTATTTCAACGCGCGGATCCACAAAATCCTGACGAAATATGGGAAAAAGATGGTCGGCTGGGACGAGATCTTTCATCCCGGGCTTCCGGCCGACATCGTCATCCACTCCTGGCGCGGGACGGAGGCCGTGGTCGAGTCGGCCCACAAGGGCTACCAGGGGCTCCTGTCCAACGGTTATTACCTAGACCTCTGCCGCCCCGCCGTCGAGCTATACCTGAACGACCCCATCCCGCCTGGTTCGCCCCTGACCGACGGCCAGAAGGGCCTCATCCTGGGCGGTGAGGCGGCCATGTGGGGCGAGCTCATAACGCCCGAAACCATCGATTCCAGGATCTGGCCCAGGACGGCAGCCATCGCCGAGCGCCTCTGGTCTCCTCAATCGGCTAACAACGTCGATGACATGTACCGCCGATTGGGCCTCATTGAATTAGACCTTGAGGAGCTGGGCCTGACCCATTTCAAGAACCAAGCCATGATGCTCAGGCGGCTGGCCGGGAGGACGGAGGTCCAGCCGCTGAAGGTCCTGGCCGAGGCGGCGGAACCTTTGAAGAACTACGACCGCCGCACCCAGGGCCTGACCTACACCACCCTCTCGCCCTTCACCAGGTTCGTCGACGCCTGCTTCCCGGAATCGCTGACGGCCCGGGCCTTCCGCATCAAGGTGGAAGACTATCTCGAAACCAAGAATCAGGCCCTCGCCGAGGAATTGACAGCCTCGCTGGCCCGCTGGAAAAACAACCATCCCCTGGCTCTGCCGCTCATCGCCGCGTCGCCGTCTCTGCGCGAGATCGAAACCCTGTCGCAGGCCCTCGAATCCGTCGCCGGAGCCGGGCTCCAGGCTTTGGACTTCCTGACCTCGGGGAAGACGCCGGAGAGCGGCTGGCTGGACGGCCAAAAGCAGATTCTGTCCGAGGCCATGAAGCCGAAAGCCCACTGCCAGCTGGCCATCGTTGAGGCGGTGGAGAAGCTCGTCGAGGCCTGCGCCGAGGCTGTCAAATAATACTTGTTTTCTTTATTTCTCCGGCTGACATTTGGCTATGATCTCCTCCAGCCTCTCTTTGGCCGCGGGGGAGAGAAGGTCGTAGGCGGGGGTTCCCTTGTATTTCATCAGATGAAAATAGGCTTTGGATCTGTCGCCGTTCTCGAGATGGGCGGAGCCGAGGAAATAGTGAGCCTCATCAAGGCCGGGGTCGAGGGCCAAGGCCTTCTCCAAGCTGGCGATGGCCTGGCCAAAGCGGCCTGCCTGGTAATAGGCCACTCCCAGGCTGTAATGAGCGGCGCTGTAAGCCGGTCCCCGTGATCGCCGGTGAGAACGATGAGCGTCGTCTCGAAAAGGCCTTTATCCTTTAAATAATCCAGGAGATTTCCTATGACGGCGGAGGGTATCGATGGTGATGAGCAGCACGTTAAGCCGCGATCCGGGGCTGTCCGCCGGGGCCGCCCCGCCTGAAAGCGAGGGGAGGAAAAAGAGAAAGCTGAGCGCGGGCCGGAAGAGAACTTTTACAGAGATACTCCTCTTTTTATCATGCATTGCAAAAAACATAGCACGCCCGGCGAAGGACAGTCAACGGTTTTAGGCATCATCCCAAATACATGACAGTCAACCAATTACTGAAATAGCGTTTTGATAACTAAGGTGTTTGGATGACGGTCACCCTTTTTTTAGCCTCCCCCCCTATTTCGCTTCAAAACCTAAATAGGAATCCTCCCCGCACACTGCCGCCCGTTAAATCAACAACGGCTTTTCTGACATCCTGCTGCCAGGGATCGGAAGGCTTGCTCGATTCTATAAAAATATAAGGAAACGGCCGGAAGAGGTAAACATCCGTCCAATAATAAAGCGTCCCTTCTTCTTTTGTTTGCCCCCCGGAGCTCGATCTAATGATCTTTGTCCCTTTAAGCTGCCCTATTCTTGCATACCGTCCTTGTCCTTCAAGGATCAAGGAAATTGGGCCAGTCAATCGGATTTCAAGGCCGAGCCCTCCCTGGAAGCCGAGACCTTGGCCATTTGCCTTTTGTTCATATTCATCCCACCAGGTCGGCATTTCGCGGCGAATATCCGCGCCAACGGAAGCCAGATAGTATCCTGCCCCAGCATTCAGCGAAATCCTAAAGACATCACTGAGGGGCAAAAAGAAAAAGAAACTGACTCTTAGGGGAACGGCGCTCACCTTGGGTTTCAGTATGTGTTTGCCTGTACCAGGGCCGGTCAGAGTGATGGTGCTGTCTTTTGAAGCCTGGCTATAGCCGGCTCCAACTCCCAGGCCAAAGTAAGGGCTGAATTGGAAAACTAAGTCTCCGCCCGCCTCCATCCCGAAGTGCATGTCCTGATATTTCCCGGCATGGGAATAACCGAAAAATGAGTAATAATAGATTTCCGAATCGCTATAGCCCTTCAACCCGGCGTTCAAATCACCGTCTTTGACGTAATCGAATCCCCCATAGAGCCGCAGGGAAAATCCGGGCTTGAACGTGTTGCCGGCGCCATAGCCAGTTCCGGAAGTGGCCACGGCCAACAGCAGTGAAATGAGGGCAAAATATCGCAGGGATTTCAAGATCTTCATTGGCTCCTCCTTTCTCCCCACGGGATAGTAATGCGAATCAAGCACCCGGTCAACGAAAGGATGTTCCGCTGTCCTTTCCCCCCTGTCAGTCCCTGAAATTGAGGCCGCGGCCAAACGGGCCGGCCTGAATGATCTGCGGCTATAAGATACTTGGAGCAGCCGTCAGTATCCAGCCTTCCCTGGCTTGACCTTGCCTTTGAAGACTTTATACAGAAAGATGGTAGAAGCGATGACGATGGGCAGGCCGACGAGGGCGATGATGAACATGACGCGGAGCGTCAGCGGGCTCGAGGAGGCATTGGCCGCGGTAAGGCTGAGACCCGGCTCCGAGGCCCTGACCAGCGCCGGGTAGAGGACCGCGCCGGCGAGGCCCCATAAGCTCAGCCAGGACAGCGAGGTCATCAAGAAGGCCGGCCTGTCTTTGTCCCAGGCCAGAGCCGCCTTCAGCCCGGCCAGCGATAACAGAAACGCAGCCGCGGCCGGCCAGGCCAGGATTTTGTTCTTGGCCCAAGGGAGATAGAGGAAGGACATAAACAACCCGAGCAGGAACAATCCGGCTTCAATCCACCACAACCTTCCGGCCAGGCGTTTGGCCCTGGCTTTCAACCCTCCCTCTGTTTTGAGCAGGGCGTAGGCCGTCCCGTGCAGCAAAAAAGTGGATAGCCCCAGCAGCCCGACGGTCAGAGGAAACGGCCGCAGCAGGGTAAAGAAGCTTCCGGTAAATTCCCCGTCGCTGTTCAAGGGAATGCCTTGAAGGATGTTGCCCAGGGCCAGCCCGATGAAGACAAGGCCCATCAGGATCATGAGATGATAGGACAGGAACGGCAGGAGAACGGGCGGACGCTCCCCGGGCGGGAACTCATTCAGGCCCTTGACGCTGGCCGATGTGTCGAAATGAATTAGGAAGCTCAGCATTCCCGGGACGGCGAGCTGCAGGTGGACCTTCTGGCTCTTTGGGTCGGGGATGCCGAACACGGTGAAGGGCGCGGCGGAGCGGGTCTGCCACAGGGCTTCGTAAGCCGCCATCTTCTCCGGCTGGGTCTGAGCCACCTGGACCGAGTGGAGATGGCCCAGTCCGAGCTGGAGCAGCGAGTCGATGATGAACACTCCCAGGGCCGTCCGGAGGAGGAGCTTGGCCGCCTTGGGCGACCGGTTCTTGAGGATCAGCCAGGCGGCCATGGCAGCCGCCGCCAGCGAACCGGTGATCCAGCCGGCGGCGATGGTATGCCCGAAGCGCACCAGGGTCGAGTGATTGAGCGCCGCCCGGAAGAAATCTGTCAAGACCGCGCGTCCGCCTTCCATTTTGAACCCGTCGGGCGTCTGCATCCAGGAGTTGGCCATGATGATCCACAGCCCGGAGAGATGGCTGCCGAAAAAAACCAGGAAGGAGGACAGCCAGTAGAGGCCGGGGGAGACCTTCCGGCGGCCGAAAACCAAAACTCCCAGGAAGATCGACTCCAAGAAGAAGGCCAGGATCCCCTCGGCGGCCAGGGGGGCGCCGAAGACATCCCCCACTACGCGCGCGTAGTTTGACCAGTTGTTGCCGAAGGCGAATTCCAGGGTGATGCCGGTGGCCGCTCCCATGACGAAGACCAGGCCCAGGATCTTGACCAGGAACGAGGAAAGAGTTTTGTAAGGCTCGAGCTTGCTTTTGAGGTAGAGCGTCTCCAGGATGAGGATGATGAGGGTCAGGCCGAGAGTGGTCGGCGGAAAAAGAAAATGAAAGCCAGCCGTGAACCCGAATTGGAGGCGGGCCAGAAGAACAGCGTCCGCGTCATTCCCTTCCAGGACGGAGCGGCCCTATTTTAATCAGGCGGCCGTTCGCCGGCAAGCCCGGCCACGGCCCGGCCATGAACGCCGTTGATCATCTTTCGTATTATAGATATGATTGGAATTCACTACTGCCCGATAAGGAGGAGCGCCCATGAGCGAGAATATTTACGTCGCGGCGGCCGTTGTCATTGTCATTCTCTTCTTCAGCGGCATCCGCATCATCCGGCCGACCCACCGAGGGTTGATCGAGCGCCTGGGCAAGTACAAGCGGTTCGGGAAGCCGGGCTTCCACTGGATTATCCCCGTGATCGACCGCCTGTACCGGATCAACATCACTGAGGTCATGGTCGACGCCCAGCCCCAGGAGATCATCACCAACGATAACCTGAACGCCCGGGTCGACGCCCAGGTCTATTTCAAGGTCAAGGACGATGAGGGAAGCGTCAAGAGCTCCCAGTACAACGTCTTCAACTACCAGTGGCAGATCGTGAACCTGGCCCGCACCACCCTGCGCAACATCATCGGCACCCTCACCCTCAAATCGGCCAACAGCGAACGGGGAAAGATCAACAGCGAGCTGCAGAAAACGCTGCGGGAGGAGACCGGCAGCTGGGGCATCGAGATCGTCCGCACCGAGCTCAAGGAGATCGACCCCCCCAAGGACGTCCAGGAAACGATGAACAAGGTAGTTAAGGCCGAGAACGAGAAGATCGCCGCCATCGACTTCGCCACCGCCACCGAGACCGTGGCTGACGGCGCCCGCCGGGCCGAGATCAAGAAGGCCGAAGGCGTCCGGCAGGCCCGCATCCTGGAGGCCGAGGGCGAGGCCCAGGCCATCAAGCTGGTCAACGAGGCCGCCCAGCAGTATTTCGTGGGGAACGCCCAGCTCCTGAGACGCTTGGAAACGGTGGAGAAATCCCTGATGAACAACGCCAAGATCGTTGTCCCGGCCAACACCCAGTTGATCAACGTCATCAGCGACATGGCGGGCGGGATTCTGCCCCTTCCCCAGAAATAAAGAAGAAAGGTCGAGAAAGAGGGTAGAAAAAGGGGGCGGCCCAAGTCAATATATTAGAAATAAATGAATTATCGTATTTCTTTGACTTCTTAAAGCCCTTAAATATTATTTTTTAGGGCTAAAAATTATGTTTTAGGAAAAGGCAAGTTATCCGGAGAAGATCCCATGAGGTGCCTCAAATACGCAGCCCTTGTTCTTTTTTTAGTGATCATGCTCAGCGGTTGTTCTCCCGCCAACCATTCCGAGATCACAACCCGGGAAATCGAGGCTCACCTCCGCTTCTTGTCCGACGACCTGCTCGAAGGCCGGGCCGTGGGCAGCCGGGGCGAGGCTCTGGCCGCGCTCTATCAGGAGACGCAGCTCAGGCTGGCCGGGGTCGAACCTTTTTTTGAGGGAAGCTTCCAGCAGCCCTTCACTCTGAGAGGTTCAACGCCTGACCGCAAGGCAACCCTGGAAGTCTTGAGCGGCCGGACGAAAACGACCTTTCCCTATAAGGAGGCTTTTGTGGCCACCTCTAATCGTGAAGATGGCCCCGAGGTTGTAGAGGCTGAGCTCGTCTATGGCGGCTATCTCATCCAAGCGCCGGAAAGGGGATGGGACGACATCAAAGGAGCGGACCTGCGCGGCAAAGTCCTGCTGTGCGAGATCAACGAGCCGGGCAATTATGAAGGCGGAATCTTCGACGGCGAGGACATGACCTACTACGGCCGCTGGACCTACAAGCTCGAGAAAGCGGCCGAGCTGGGCGCGGCCGGCGTGCTTATCATCCACAACGCCAAAGGCGCAGCCTACGGCTGGGAGGTGGTCCAGAACTCCTGGGCCGGTGAGGGCTTTTTCCTGCCCGACCGGCCTCAGACTCTTTTTTTCCAGGGATGGGTTCGCGGGGAGACGGCCAGCTCCATATTCGAGGCAGCCGGCCAAGACCGCCAGCAGCTCCTGGCTCGGGCCGAGGGAAAGGATTTCAAGCCTGTTCCTCTCGGCCTGAAGGCGCGCCTTCGGCAGAAGCCTTCCTTTCGGACGGTGGAGGTCCGGAACATCGTCGGCCAGGTCTTTCCCCTGAATAAGAAATATATGGAACGGGCGATTATCTTGAGCGCCCATTATGACCACCTAGGGCGAGACGTGCAGCGTGAAGGTGACCAGGTCTATAACGGGGCGGTGGACAACTGCTCCGCCTCGGCCTCGCTCCTGGCCCTGGGCCGCTATTATGCCCGGCACCCCGAGGAGCTTCGAGTTCGCCTGATCCTGGCCGCGGTCACGGCCGAGGAGGAGGGGCGGTTGGGTTCGGATTATTTGGCCCGCCACCTGCCCCTGGCAAAATCGTCGGTCCTGGCCGACCTCAACCTGGAGATGACCAACGTCTGGGGGGAGACTGAGGACGTTTTCGCCATCGGCGCCAAATATTCAGACCTGGACGATGTCTGCCGCCGGGCCGCGGAATTCTTGGGGCTGCGCACCATCCCCGAGCGGGAAGGAAACCTGGGCTACTTCTTCCGCTCCGACCAGCTCAGCTTCGCCCGGGCCGGCATTCCCGCCGTCTGGCTGCACGAGGGCATCGTTTCGCGGGGAGTCATAAAGGACCATATCCAGAGGATGACGGAGGACTACAAGAAGAACAGGTATCACAAGGTGACGGACGCATTCGAACCCGGCTGGGACCTGCGGGGCACGGTCCAGATCTGCCGCTGGGCCCAGGAGATCATTCGGCAGCTCGGCCGGAAGAAATCCCTGCCCCAGTTCTGCCCGACCAGTTCCTTCAAAAGGTAGATTCCGGCCTTAATGAATTGAATTTTTCGGCCCAAAAAACGCCGAATAAACCCTAAAATTGAGCCTAAAGCTAATTTATTTTGTTTTTAGTCAATGATGTAACTTGGGCCGCCCCCCAATCAAAATTTGGCCAAATCGGGGTTTTATGCTAGAATGACCCAATCCGATGGAGACATCGCCCCAAATCCGAACGTCGTTTTTTTCCGACTACCTTAAGCTTTCCCACGTCATCTATGACCTCCAGGCCCAGACCAAGGTCGAGGCCCTGGATGAGCTCCTGGACATTCTCCAGAAGGATAAGCTCATCGAGAACAAGAAGCTTATCCTGACCCGCATCATCGACCGGGAGCGGCTGGAAACCACGGCCATCGGCAACGGCATTGCCCTCCCCCATGCCCGGGTCGACGCCGGGGGAGATATCGCCGTGGCCGCGGGCCGCTCGGAGAAGGGGATCGACTTTGAGGCGCTGGACAAGAAGAAAGTCCATCTGGTCATCCTGGTCATCTGGAACCCGTCCCTGCCCGGCCTGTTCAACCACCTCTTTGCCGGCCTGGCCGGTTTTTTGAGAAAAACGGATTTCCGGCAGCGGGCTTTCGAAGCCAAGGACAAGGAAGCGCTCTACCACATCCTGTCCCAGATCGAACTGCGCATTCCCCAGGAGGACAAGATCGTCAGCCGGGCCAGCCTGTTAAAGAAGCTCCAGGACATCGGGTTCAAGCTGCGCAAGACGCCCAAGTCACAGCGCGGGCCGCTGGAACAGCAGGCCCGCCTCATCCGGGGCGAGCTCGATCAAAACCTCCTCAGCCGCTACGACAGGCTCATGCAGCGCTACGGGTTTGCCGTGGCCGAACTGGAGGCCGGCGTCTGCCAGGGCTGCAACATCAACGTGGCCACCGGGATGAGCTCAGCCATCGCCGGCAGCAACGACATCTACATCTGCGAGAACTGCGGCAAGTTCCTGGTTGCCGCCAAGAAGGTCAAAGAGAAAGAAAAAGAAAAGGCGAAGAAATCGATTTCTCCTCGCCCTGCTCCGCCCCGTTCTTCCGGCCGCTAGCCGTCCGGGCAGCGGGAAGTCGCCTATTCGATAGCTTCCCGGCTGAGGTCCACGGGCTGCAGAACCCGGAAAACGGGGACGGTCTCGAATCCGCGGCCCCACTCGGGCACCAGATACCGGTCGAAGAAGTTCCAGACCAGGAGCCCGTCGTCGCTCTCCGGCTCGAGGAGGCAGGCGGCCAGGCTGCCCAGCGGCTGGGCGGTCGTGACGAAGATGGTGCCGGCGGGGAACTCTTTTTCTTCCTGGATATACTCTCCTTTGACTTTGTCGGTCCAGTGGCCCTGGAAAAGACGCTCAGCGGCCTTGAGCTCGGTGATTTTGAAGCTCTCCACCTGAGCCCTGGCCGGCCGGGTCAGCCTGTCCACCAGGAGGCCGTGTTTCCTGAGGTTGGAGAGGATGGCCGGGTCGCTGCAGGTTAGAAAGTAACCCCAGGGGAACCTAACCGAACGCTGGGGGACGACCTGGGCATAGTAGTCCACCGTGTAGGTTTTCTGCCGGTCGGTCTTCTTGATTAAGGGGTAGGTCCCTTCCCGCGGAGTCACCTCCAGCTCAAAGCCGCGGAAGGTGATTTTATCCGGGAGCGGCCGCAGGTCGAAGGCGGTGTGGAACAGTGAGCTCGGCTCGGCGCTCTGCCAGCGCTGGGATGCTCGCCGGTCTGCCTGCCGGACGAGGTCCTGGATAGAAGTGGCCTGTTCCCGGCAGTAATCGAGTATGGCCCGCAGAAAAGAGTAGCAGGCCAACACCCGCGTCCGGTAGTCGGCATAGACGTAATTTTCGTCGAGGATGGCCAGCCGGTTGCGCAAGCCGGCGTAGTTAGTGAGGTAGCGCGGCAGAAAAGCGTCGGTCTCTAATCCCTTGGCCAGGTCGGTTGGGTCGCGGGGGTCGCCGTAGGGCATAGACAGGTAGCCGTAGGACTTCTCCAGCCGGCCGGCCACGGCGGGCAGCATTCTGTCGCGCACGAATTCCAGGACCTGTGGGTCGCCGTTGGGGTTGAGCGGCCAGGCATAGGTCACCGGCTCTTGGTGATAAAAGCCATCGGTGGTATGGCAGTCTACCAGAAGGGCTGGGTCCCAGCGCCGCAGGACGCTGGCCACCAGGCCTTGCATCTCCGGCGTTTCCAGCTTCATGCCATCGCGGTTGAGGTCGAGGTTCTGTCCGTTCGGCCGCAGGCCCACGCCCTTGTCCGGGCCGGGCTGATGGCGGCGGTTCGCGGGCGAGATTTTATCGTTGCCGTCCGGGTTGAAGTCGGGGGCGATGAGGAGGACCAGCTTGTCCAGATAGGGGAGTTTGGCCTCGAGGAGGATGTCGCGGGCCAGCGTCAAGCAGGCTTCTTTGCCCTCCACTTCGCCGGCGTGGATGTTGGCTTGAATATAGACGACCAGCCTCGGGTCGTTGCGGAGAGCCTGGGGCGTGAGGGGCACGGGACGGCCGAGGACGAGGAGCGGCACCGGCCGGCCCTCCACAGTCTGGGCCATGGTCTCCACTCTCAGGTTCGGGCTCAGGCGATTTAAAGCCTGGATGAAGGACAGGACCTCGGCATGGGTCGAGGTGGCGGTGAACCCGCTGGCCTCGGCCACAGTCAGGAGCCTGTTTTCTTGGGCGGTTGAGAGGCCTGACAAGCCCAAGGTCAAAATCCAAATCAGCAGAGCGCTCTGTTTTTTTAACGTTTTCATGTTTTTTCCCTGTGGACCTCCGGAGTGAGGAAGTGTAGCTGATTGGTTTTTGCCGGTCAATAAATGGATTATTGCCGTAAGCATCTCAATTTCCGTGATGAAAACAGAAACGTGTGGGGTCCTGTCGCGGCCGACCTTTCCGGAGACACCAACCTTTGCCCCCCTTGTTTCGATAGTGGGGCGATAGTGGGGGCGGACCTATATAATTTATTGATTTTAGTTAACTTAATAAACTTTTTCCTATTAAAATAACCCTTAGATTCGATTTTTATTACCAAAAAATGATATCTAAGCTTGTTCCAGATTAAATTATTAGATTCTTTGCGCTTGCACTAAAATAGAAAAAAATATATATTTTTCAAGCTTTGCGGGAAAACCTATTTCATCAAGGAAAGGGAGGAGTCATGAAGAAGTCTCTCTTGTGTCTTGTCGTTTTAGTATTATTCTGCGCGTCGGCGGCTTGGGCCAGCATCATCACCAACCCTAACCAAAGCGCCCTTTATTTCCGAATGCTGTCCCGGAACGCCTCCACGGACATTGACGCCGTCTACTACAACCCGGCCGGGTTGACCAAGCTGGCCGACGGCTTCCACCTCGGGCTGCACAACCAGACCATTTTCCAGGAGAAGACGGTCGTCAATGAATTCCCCTTCCTCAACAACGACACTTATGTCGGGAAAGTCAACGTTCCGATCTTTCCCAGCGCCTTTGTTGTCTACAAGAAAGGCCCTCTGGCTTTGTCCTTCGGCTTTGGCCCCAATTCCGGAGGCGGTTCGGCCGAGTTCGCCGACGGCCTGCCCTCCTTCGAAATCCCCTTCTCGCTCTTGCCGGCGGGCGTCAGCGCGCTGGGCATCCCTACGACCGCTTATTCTTTGGACATGTCCTTCGAAGGGACTTCGGTCTACTACGGTTTTCAAGTCAATGCCTCTTTCGCTTTTGGCGACCTGGTCTCAGCCGCGGCGGGTGTGCGGTACATCCTGGCCCAGAACACCTATAAAGGCCACATCCGGAATGTCATGATCAATCCCTTCTATCCTCCGCTGGGCCTCATCGGCCAGATGATTCCGGCCAGCCAGTTCTTCACCGCGGCCGGCCAGCCCGGTTTGGCCGCTCTGACGGCGGACAGAGAGTTGGACGTCAAGCAGGTGGGTTCGGCCATCACCCCCATCCTGAGCTTGAACGTGACCCCCCTGCAGACGTTGAATTTCAGCCTCAAGTATGAGTTCAACACCAACCTCGAGCTGGAGAATCAAACAACCATAGACGATACGGGACTCTATCCGGACGGAGTCAAGGAAAGAAACGACATCCCGGCCATCCTGTCCCTGGGCCTGCAATACGAGGTTCTGCCCAAATTCCACGCCCACCTCTCCTACAACCTTTACTTCGACAAGAACGCCGATTGGGAAGGCCGCCAGGACCTGGTGGACAACAACACCTTTGACCTGGCCCTCGGCCTGGAGTATGAGCTGGCCTCCGCCGTCTCCTTGAGCGCCGGAGTCCTGCGCACCCAATTCGGGCTCAGCGAACAGTATCAGACGGATTTCAGCCACGAGATCTCCTGCACGTCCCTGGGTTTTGGGGCGCGCCTCCGGATGATTCCCAAGCTGGACCTGGACCTGGGCGTCCTCTATATCCTCTACGGCACGGCAGAACGGTCCTACACCGGTGTGACCGGGCCCTATACGGAAAGCTACAAGCGGTCCACCCTCGGGTTCGCCGTCGGCTTTGGCTATCATCTCTGAGGGACAGCGGAAGCGAGCGAATTCCAGCCTCTGCCGCGGACAAAAAATCCCGAGGTCATTTTCACATTTCTGCGCCGGGGCAAAAGCCTGGCCCGAACCGTATCTGTGGATTCCCGGTTTCTTGACTTTGTTTCCGGGCCGGGCCTATTCTTTCTTGACGAATACCTTGTGACCGGAATGAGATCGACATGTTGAGCTTCGGGGTCAGCCAGAAAAAAGAAGAAGCCCTTTTCCGGAAGATGGAGGAGCTGGGAATCCGCGAGTCCGACCTGGTGGAGAAGTTCGTCCGTTCCGGAGGCCACGGCGGCCAGAACGTGAACAAAGTGGCCACCTGCGTCTATCTCAAGCACCTCCCTTCGGGGATCGAGGTCAAGTGCCAGCAGGAGCGGTCCCAAGCCCTCA
>JBAVVA010000137.1:0-18069 GCA_049697055.1 Candidatus Aminicenantales bacterium | reverse complement strand
CAGGGCCGTTTATGGATGATCGGCAGCCAGAGCGGCAATTGGTACTTCCTAAAAGGCCAGGAGTGGGTTCAAGCCGAGCCCGAGATAAAAAAAGAATCCCCGGGGGCTTGCCCCTACTGCGGGTTCGAGAACAAGCCGGAAGCCGAGGCCTGCGCCCGTTGCGGAGGCGGCCTCCGCGGCTCCGAGGATTTCTGTATCCAGTGCGGCGCCAAGCTCTTGCCCCCGCTCTACCGTTGTCCCAAATGCGACGCTCTCTCGCCCGGCGCGACGCCGACCACCACTCCCACGCCGAGCGCCGTGGCGGCGACCACCCCGGCCCCAGCCCCGCCGCCGGCTCCGGCAACAGCCCCGGCTCAGGCTCCGGCGCTCCCCGAAAAAAAGCCTGCGCCCCAGCCCGAGAAAAAACCGATCCAGGGCGAATTTATGCTCAAGTCGGTGAGCGCTCCTTCTTTTGCTCTTTTCGGGGGCGCCGTCGGCATCATCTTCGGCATCATCCTGGGCGCTTTCATGGGCGCCACGGATTTCTTGGCCGTCCAGACGGCCAGGCTGCCCGGTTTCTTAACCGATATGCAGGGCACCCTGATCGGCGCCGTGGTCTATGCCGCGGCGGGCGGCTTGATCGGCTTCCTGACCATCGGCCTGCTGGCTTGGCTGAAGGCGCATTTCATCAACATTCTTCTTTCTTTTATCGGCGGGATTAAGGTCAATCTCGACCAGGTCCCCGAAGGCCTGCGCCGGGGCAAAAGAGCCGGCCGCTAGCCCCGGTCAGAGGCCGGTTCTCTTCAACCGGTTCAAAGCAAAAGCAATCTGCCCCAGCGACAGGGACTCGTCGTTGGGCGAATAATGCTCCGGCCTGAGGACCTTGAATCTTTTCTTTTGCAAAAGCTCGAGGCTCGCTTCCAGGAGTCTCTTGTTGAGAAAAACCCCGCCGGTCAGGGCCACGGTCGTAATCCCCCGCCTGACCCTGGCCAGCTCCGCCATCCGGACAATCGCCCTGGCCAGTGTCTGGTGAAATCGGGCGGAGATGTCCGGGACTGGTCTTCGGGCTTCAAGGTCCTGGAGGATGGCCCGGATGGTGGGGACAAAGGAGATATCGAAGGGCCGGCCGGGCAGAACCCGGAAGGGATAGCTCCTCCCGCTCTTCGGCGCCGCAGCGGCCTCCAGCCTCATGGCCGCTTCAGCCTCAAATTCCATCTCCTCGGGGGCGAGCCCGGTGAGCCAGGACACGGCGTCAAACAGCCGGCCGCAGCTCGAAGCGAGCGGGCTGCGGACCCCCCGGGAGGTCATGGCCAGAACCCCCTGAACTTTCTTTTTGTCCACCCGCTCCAGGCTCTTGTGCCGGGCGGCGCGGTCCCCGTAGATCTGGCGGAGGTAGGCCAGAGCCATGCGCCAGGGCTGGCCTGCGGCCAAGTCGCCTCCGGGCAGGGGGACGGGCTTCAGGCGTCCGAAGCGTTCGAAGGACGAGTAATCGGCCAAAAGGAACTCGCCCCCCCAGGCTTCGCCGTCGGTGCCGTAGCCATAGCCGTCCAGGGAGACGCCCAGAACCTTCCGGCCTGCCGGAAAGCCGTGCTCGAGCAGCGCGGCCAGGATATGGGCATGATGGTGCTGGACCTGGAGAAGGGGAAGCCCCATCCGGCGCGCCATCCGGGTCGTGTGGAAATCCGGGTGGAGGTCGCAGACGACAACCTCCGGCTTGACGCTGAACAGACGGCAGAGATGGCCGACGGTCTCTTCCAGGTAGCGATGGTTCCGGTATTCGTCCAGGTCGCCCAAGAACTGGCTGGTCACCACGTAGCCGTTCTTGTAGATGGAGACCGTGTCCTTAAGCTCGCCGCCCAGGGCCAGGATGTGCTTTGAGGAAACGAGGGAGGCCGGCACCTTCTGGGGATAGGGGACATAGCCTCGGGCGCGGCGAACAAAGAGCGGCCGGCCGCGGACGACGCGCAGGACCGAATCGTCCGCCCTCATCTCGATCGGCCGGTCGTGGTCCAGGACGGCATCGGACAGGGCGGCAATCCCTTCCCTCCGGTCTTTCATGATGGGCGAGTCCTTGCGGTTGGAGCTGGTGGCCACGATGAGGGGGAGGGCCCGAAGGAGGAGATGGTGGAGCGGCGTGTAGGGAAGCATGAAGCCCATCTCGTCAAGGTGGGGGGCCAAACCCGGAATATCCTTCTTCTTTTTTAAAAGGACAATAGGACGGCTGGCCGAGAGAAGAAGGTGTTTTTCAGGCTCGGAGAGGTAAACGTATTTTTCGACCACCTCCGGGCTGGCGGCCATGAGCGCCAGGGGCTTGGTCTTCCGCGTTTTGACCCGGCGCAGTCGCCGGACGGCCGCGGGGTTCAGGGCATCGGCCGCCAGGTGAAACCCGCCCAAACCCTTGACCGCCAGGATTTTTCCCTTCTTGAGGAGCGAGGCCGCTTGGTCTAAGCCGCCCGGCATGGTCCTGCCCGTCCGGGAGTCGATCAGCTTGACCCGTGGGCCGCAGAGGGGACAAGCGATGGGCTGGGCCTGGTAGCGCCTGTCCAGGGGATCATGGTATTCGCGCCGGCAATCGGGGCACAGGGCAAAGCCGGCCATGGTGGTCCGGCTCCGGTCGTAGGGCAGGGAGCGGACGATGGTGTAGCGGGGGCCGCAGTCCGTGCAGTTGGTGAAAGGATAGCGGTAACGACGCTCGGCTGGGTCGCTGATCTCGGCCAGGCAGGCGGGGCAGGTGCCGATGTCGGGCGAAATGAAGACAAAGCTTTCTTCCCGTCGCGAGGCCAGAACCTGAAAATTCCCGAATCCCTTAAAGGGCGCCGGATAGCTCTTAATCTCCTCCACCAGGCCGAGGGGAGGCTTTTCCCGGCGCACGGCCCGCAGGAAATTTTTAGAATCGGACGGCCCTTCTTGTTCCAGGTGGATCTCCACGCCGGGCCCGACGTTTTTGACATAGCCGCGGAACCCGAACCGAACGGCCAAGCGATAGATGAACGGCCGGAAGCCGACGCCCTGGACCACGCCCGAGACAAGAATCCGGACGGCCCGGCCTTTTCTCTTTTTCCTGGAATCAGCCATGGCTCTCGGGGCCGGCCGCCTGAGTCTTCAGGGAATAGACGCAGCCGCAGTAGTCCTGCCGGTAGAGGCCGTGCTCTTTGCTCAGGAGAATGCTCCGGCGGAACCCGTCCTTTTTCTTAAAGTTTGCTTCCACAAAAACCAGCCCGTAGCGCCGGCCGAACATCCGGCCGAGGCGATTGAGAACATCCGCTTTTTTCCAGGGGCTGAGGCTCATGATAGTGGTGAAGGCTTCAAACCCGAGGCGGGAAGCGGCGCAGGCCGTCTCCTTCAATCTCAGGGCGTAGCAGACATCGCACCGCCGGCCTTTTTCAGGCTCGTCCTTGAATTTGCGGGTGAGCGCCGTCCAGCGGTCGAAATCGCGCGGGCCTTCGAGAAGGGTCAGCCCCAGGAGGGAGGCCACCCTCTCGGCTTCGGCGAGCCTGAGGTTGTATTCCCGGGAAGGATAGATGTTGGGGTTATAGAAATAGCCCGTGACGGCAGGGAACGAGCCGGGTATTTCCCCCGGCCCGGGCCGGTAAGTCTGCCCCAGGAGCTGCAAAACATAGAGCGCGTCCGGCGCGCAGCAAACGTGGGCCAGGAGTCCGGGCATTTTTCCGTCCTCTAGCCTCCGCGTTTTTCCGTGTGGCGTATCCCGGGATCCCCGGCTGCGGAGGGCCGCTCCTTGCCGGACGGGCCTTCCCCCCATCCCGGCGGCCTGTAGCGGCTGATACAGTCCTCAATCAGGTAGAGGGCAGCCGGAAGATTATCGTTGAAAATGGGCAGGATCTCGGTTTCCGCATTAAAAAACCCGCCCGCCTGCTCGCTGCCGGGCTCAAGCTCGATGGTGTAAGCCGGGATGCCGTACAGGCCAAAGGCCCAGTCTGTCGTTTCGCCGTTGGTCAAGTAGGACACCAGGCTGGACTGGCCGTATCGGTACACTTTGCCCGCCACCTCTTGGATGCGCTGGGATATTCCGGCGGCCAGGGCCTTCATCCGCTCGGCATTCTCCACGGGCTTGCGGCTGTAGCCCCAGGGATAATAGATGGTCTGAGAGAAGCTGTGGTAGGAAATGAGGGCCTGGAAATTGTTCCCGCGGAAGAGGTCGCGGACAGCCGCGGCCTCGGGCTCGGAGAAGGGGGAGCGGCCGCGATAAACGGCCGAGTCCGGCTCAGGGCTGGAGCCTAAATTGTCGTAGCCCCATTGGTAGTCGTAGTTCCGATTGAGGTCCACGCCGAAGCTTCCGATGCCGTTATCCCGGCGGTTCTTGCGCCAGTAGCGATAGACGTGAATGCTGTACTCCAGTCCGTCGGGATTGAGCAGCGGCACGATCCACACTTCGCTGTGGTCCACGATGTCCCGCACGCGGCTGTCGGTGAGGTAGTTGTCCAGAAGGTACTTGCCTAGGAGAAAGGGAACCTCGACCGAGATCCATTCGCGGGCGTGGTGGCAACCCAGGAACAGGACCTGGGCTTCCGGCTCCGCCGCCCCGACGTTGCCGCTGACCTTCAGGGCATAGAGGGCCCGACCTTCGAGGCTCCGGCCGATGTCATACACTTTGGCCAAGCCCGGATGGCCGGCTTCCAGCGATCTCAGGTCCGTTTTGAGCTCGTCGGCGGAATGGTAATCTCCGTTGATGCCGCTAGCTGCGGAAGAGGGAACGGCAACCGGCCGGCCGGAAAATGCCGGTTCCGGATGATAGGCCAGGTTTGCTCCGGCTAGCCGTATCCTGTCCTGGGGGGAGCTGACAACATACAGCCTCCCTTCCTTTTCCATAAGGAAATCCAAGCCCCAACTGGCCAGTTGAGGCAGGGAAACCTGTTTCAGGTCCAGGCTGATGACCTGCCAGGTCTCCTGTTTCTGCGGGTTCAGGCTCAACCCGGATAGGGCTAATACAAAAATTAATGGTATGAAGAACTTCTGAAAGCATCTCTTTTTCCGCAGCATGTGTTTTTATCCTCTAGCCGGCTTAGGGCCGGAGAAAACGGTTAGGGTCAGGGCCAGCCTTTGAGCCGTCAGATGCCGGCCCGAGCCATTTTCAACGCCCAGGATTGTCCCCAGGTCCAAATGGATGCCTTTCCAGTAGAGCCCCACTCCCAGGCTAAAATTGATATAGGACGACCGCGGCGAGCTCATCGGCTGAGGGTCATAAACAAGGCCGATGCGGGCGGGGAAGTCGAATTCCTGCTTGAAGAGGCGGAACCAGCTCAGGTACTCCAGCCCCAGGCCGGCCTTCCAGGTGTCCCGGAAATCCCTGGCCATATCCTCCCCCAAGAGAGAGGCCCGGTAGGACGACCAATTCCAGTAAGTCATCTCCCCGGCCAACAGGAACGGGTCGAAAAATTTCCAGGCCAGGCCGAGGCCCAGGACCAGGGGTTCGCGGAACGTATCTTCCCCGGAGCCTTGAATCAGAATGTCCGCTGATTGAGCGCTGTAGCGAAGGCTGCTGCGGCTGGTGGCCTTTCTTTGATAGGGCGAGCGGAAGACGGCGGCCAAGCTGAGCTCGTCCGAAGCTTGCCAGCACAGCCCGCCGCTGAAGTAGTATCCTCTAAAGCTGCGCGTCCGGCTATCGGTGATGCTGATGCCGCTCCAAGCATCCGTCAGATTCCAGGCCCACTGGCCGGAGACAAGGTTAAGGCCCAGGCCCAAAGACAGGCCGCCGGTAATCTCCCGGCCGAGGGAGATGTTTAAGGTCCGTAGAGACCCGGCCTGACTGAAGGAAAATAAATAATACGGCGAGCCCGATTGGGCCACGGCTTCCGGCCGGTCATAGATTTCGCTAAGGGCCAGCCCCAGCCCCACGCTCCAGCCCAGAACCCGAACGCTGACCGCGGCCAGGTCGGCCGAGGCCGTAATCAAGCCGGCGTTGCCGACCGTGGACAGAGGGCCGGTGTTTACCGGGCCGTAGCGAAAAAAATCGGCGGACTGAAGCGATCCGCCGAGCGATACAGCCAGGCTCGGGAGGCGCGTCATCAGGGCCGGGTTGGTGAAGAGGGCGGAAGCATCGGCCGCCAGGGTGAACATCGTATCGCCCAGGCTGAGTCCGGCGGCGCCCGTAGGGCCGAAAATATTCCAGGTGCGGACCGGCGCCTCCTCCTCGTACTGGCCCGGGACCATCTGGCCCCGGAGCAGAAAGGGATGCCAGGCCAATAGAAATCCAAGGGCCAGAAGGACGAAGATTTTGAGCTTGCACATCAATCCGATTTTACTTCCCGGGGCTGGTCCGGTTCAAATGGTTTTATCCCGGAGATGCTTCCTTTCGTCCCGCCGTCCCGCCATAACGTTGCCTTGACAACTCTCCAGTTATCCTTGACATTTCTCCTTGTTGGAAATATAAATAATTTTGATGGGGAGTTGAATTCCAGGAAACTAGCGCTTGTGCTTGTTAATGCCGTTACAAAGTGCCAGTTATGGCATCGGGGGGCTTAATAGGTAACATTGCGTAAATCTTGAATTAATAAAGGGGGGGTCATGGCCAAAAAACGAATAATCGCTCACTTCATGCATGAACACGAGGAAGCAGAGGCGACAAAATTCCTGGCAAACGCAGTGAAAACCGATGGGTATTTAATCGGCGACGTAGAGGAATCCCAAATTCAAGAGCTTCTTAAAGCCGGGATCGTAGTGCAAGAACTAAGGATTCCTGAACGCCCGGAGTTGCGCTTCGATGAAAAAAGAAGGGCAACCTTGCGTGCCCCAGGCAGAACTGAATTCTTTAGAAAGGAAGAGAGGCCGCAACCTTCGAAATTCTATCGTTTGTCTTTGGCTGGTCCACTGCTTGATCCGTGGCGAAGAGCACTTGAGCAACTGAATGTGAAAATCAGGGAAGGCCTCCCAAATTATAGATTACTGGCAAGAATCGAACCTGGCAAACTTGCGGAAGTTCGGGCACTTCCCTTTGTTGTTGAATTGGAACAGCAGGAATCCGATCTGGCTTTGCCCAAGGAAATAGAAATGGCCAGTTACGGCGCTGTCGGGGATTCCAAGCGAATGGTCCCATATGACGTTTTGCTTTTGGAATCAGAACATCTGGGCGATCTTCAGCGCTGGCTTCAGGCAAAGATGGTCAATGTAGCCGCCGCGGAAGGGAAAAAAATAAGGATATTTCTTTTGGAGGATTCTCCTCTAGTGGACGAAATCGCCAGCCTATCGGATTGGGTAGACCACATCGAGCCGTACGTGCCTCCAAAGCTCCACAATGATCTGGCACGCGAAGTGCTCGGCGTTGACGCTTCGCGGACAGGAAATACGCGTTCTCGTTTTCCGTTCGAAGGCGAGGGCCAGATTGTAGCCATCGCTGACACCGGTCTCGACGATACGCACCTCGATTTCCAGGGGAGGATCCTTGGATTAATACCTTTGGGGCGGCCAAACGATGCATCGGATCCCAATGGACACGGTACTCACGTTGCTGGTTCCGTATTAGGCGACGGCACGGCATCAGGCGGCCAATTGCGGGGCATGGCTCCAAAGGCAAAGCTTTTTTTCCAATCCCTCATGGACCGCAACGGCGAACTTGGAGGCCTTCCTTTCCAACTTGGCAATTTATTTGCGGACGCTTACAGAGCGGGCGCACGGATCCATAACAATAGCTGGGGAGCAGCCACATCCTCAACTTATCGCTTGAGCAGCAATGAGGTCGACGAATTCGTTCACCAGCATAAGGACATGCTAATCGTAATCTCAGCAGGGAATGAAGGCACTTCGATCGACCCCCTGATAGGCAAGAGGAATGCCAAACCAGGCTACGTTGACTGGCTCAGCATCGGGTCGCCTGCCACGTCAAAGAACGCGCTAGTTGTGGGCGCAAGCCGCAGTCCTCGTACGCAGGGGGCCCTTTCCAATCTCACTTATGGGGCGGTCTGGCCCAATGATTTTTCCTTGCCGCCAATCCACGACGAGAATATTTCGGGCAATCCCGAATGCATAGGTGCGTTCAGCAGCAGAGGTCCGTGCGATGACTATCGTATCAAGCCAGACATACTTGCGCCTGGAACTGACATTCTATCCTGCCGGTCCAGCAAAGCCCCGTTGCGCAACTTCTGGGGACCAGATCCCGCAAGAGCAAACTATGCCTATCTGGGCGGGACCAGCATGGCGGCGCCGCTGGCCAGCGGCTGCGCTGCGCTGGTTCGAGAATACTTCGTCAAGCTGAGAGGACATGATCCCAGCGCTGCTTTATTAAAAGCCGCATTGATAAACAGCACTCGATGGCTCAACGGGTGGGATTCGGTGGCTGATTTTCCAGAGCTTCCGAACTACCATCAGGGATTCGGCTGCATATACATGCCATGGGCGGTTCCAAACAATATGATGCCAGAGCTTCGTCTGGAGTTTTTCGATAACTGGAATGATCCGGGTTCTCATTTCAACGTTTCAGGACAAAGAATGCGGTTTCGTTTCACCCTGGCAGCGGGCGGATGGTTACGCCTCTGTCTTGCCCACACGGATCCTCCAGGGCGCGCTCTGCAAAATAATCTGAACCTGTTTTTGGAGGTGCCTGGCACCAATCAGAAACGCTTTGGGAACGAACGCGTACCATTCGGACTAAATGGCCCGGATCCTCAGAACAATATCGAAGTCATACGGATGGACAATGCACCTGCCGGAGATTACACGATTCAGGTAATTGCTAACAATCTCTTGAGGCCGCAGGACTATGCGCTCGTTGTAACGGGGAAACTATTAACCAGCCTAGGGAGGATATGATGTTTAAACTGAACATAATTCAAGCAGAGTTCGGGGATTCTTTTATTCTGGAATTCGGCACGCCTTCAGACCCCCATTATGTCCTCATCGACGGCGGGCCTGAGATGGTGTACGAGAAGCATCTTAAATCAGTCCTGAAGGGAATCAAACAAGCTGGCTACGACCTCGATCTTGTCGTGCTGAGCCATGACGACGATGACCACGTAGTCGGGCTGAAAGACTATTTTGCCGAATTGCGCCTCGCAAACCACGGCCTGCCGTTGCCAAAGGGGCTTTGGTACAACTCTTTCGCAGGTACAATCGGGCAGGGGAATGACATAGAAACACGCATCAGATCGCTAATCACTGCGACGCGAGCGAACGTAATGTCAAACTCTGGCGTGATGCTGCAGGGGATTGCGGATGGAATCGAACTTAGAAGAGCCGCACTAGCCTTACAGATCCCCATCAACGAATATTTTGTCGATGAACTGATCAGCCTTGATACCGTACCTCAGACGCTGCACTTCGCAAACGCCGATTTTTTGATCGTCGGCCCGACTAAAGCAACTCTAAACGACCTCCGCCAAAAATGGGCCGATTGGCTTGATGAGCATGAAAACGCCATAGTCAGCGATGACATCTATGTAATGGCGAACTCCGATCGGACCATCCCTAACCGAAGCAGCATCATGATTCTTGTTAAAGCTGACAATAAAACTATCCTTTTAACGGGAGACGGCAGGAGCGACCATTTGCTCGAAGGACTTGGACAGGCAAATCTATTAAATGATGCGGGATGCTTGCACGTCGACGTCCTCAAGCTTCCTCACCACGGCAGCGAGCGAAACGTCACCAAGGCTTTTTTCAAGAAAGTAACGGCAGATACTTATATTATCTCAGCAAACGGCAAGGACGACAATCCGGACATGGCCATGCTGATCTGGATCGCAGAAGCCGCGAAGTCCCAAAAACGAAAAATCAACATCATTGCTACTAACAGAACCGAATCCACCCAAAGGCTACTCAGAGAATATCCTAAAGAAAAATATCGATATACCATGGATGATATTTCGCTGAGAAATAAGGACTGCAAAATAATAACGATTTGAACCATAGCTCCGTGATAAACGATACGAGACAATGCGAGTCGGCGGCGGAGAAGGCAAAGATAGAGCTTTCCACAACACTTCAGCCAACAAATGGCCAAAACATGTCAGCCTGAAGATTACAAGACCGCAGCTGGAAAACTCGTCATGCCTATAATTGAGAAAGGCAGGCATCCGATGGAGCAGGCAATCAGGGACGCGAAGCTTAAAGATGAACTCTTATCTGATTCAATTCTGATCAAAGAAAAGAGACTCCGAGTTCTCTCGATTCGTTATTTCTAATGATGCAGATTTGATAAAATATCTTTGTTGGAGGTGATCATATATGCCAAACCCTCGTCGATCTATCCCAATATCCAGTACCCTAAACGCGGTTAGGCCCACAGCCTACGTTGCCTTGACAGCCGTCCCGCCATAATTGAAAAAGGCCAGGCGGTGTGTTATAGGTAGGCCGTTTGGAGCCGAGAAATGATTAAAAGAACCGAACGCAAGATCAAGATCGTCGGCACGGGCATGTATGTCCCGGACAAGGTCCTGACCAACGCCGACCTGCAGAAAATTGTGGACACCACGGATGAATGGATCGTCAGCCGGACCGGCATCCGGGAGCGCCGCATCGCCGCCAAGGAGCAGGCCACTTCAGATTTGGCCCTTATGGCCGCGCGCCGGGCGCTGAAGAGCATCCACCTGGAGCCTACCGATCTCGACGCCATTATCGTGGCCAACAACACCCCCGACACGACTTTCCCCTCTACGGCCTGCTGGGTGCAGGCCGGGCTCAAGGCGGGCCTGATTCCTTCTTTCGATATCGTGGCCGGCTGCACAGGATTCCTCTACGGCTTGGTCGTGGCCGAAGGGCTGATCCTGAGCGGGACGGTACGGCGGGTTCTGCTCATCGGCGGCGAGACATTGTCCCGGATCACCAACTGGGAGGACCGCAACACCTGCGTCCTGTTCGGCGACGCCGCCGGGGCGGTTATTCTAGAGGAGAGCAAGGACGAATCCGGCCTGTTGTCTCATTTCTGGCAAGCCGACGGCAACTTAGGACCCCTTCTCATCCAGCCTGCCGGAGGGTCGAGGCTCCCGGCCTGCCATGAGACCGTGGCCAAGCGACAGCATTTTCTCCAGATGAAGGGCAACGAGGTCTTCAAACACGCCGTGAAGCGCATGGGCGAGGCGGCCGAGGAAGCCTTGAAGCGGGCCGGCATCAAGAAAGAGGACATCAACTGGTTCATCCCCCATCAGGCCAATATCCGCATCATCGAAGCCACCGGCGAGCGGCTGAAGGTCCCCCGGGAGAAGGTTTACGTCAACGTCAACCGCTACGGCAACGTGTCCGTGGCCTGCATTCCCATGGCTCTGGACGAGATGCGGCAGGCCGGGCAACTCAAGAAGGGGAATATCCTGGTGCTCGACGCTTTCGGCGCCGGATTCACCTGGGGGGCTGTCGTCTACCGCTGGTAGGGGCGCAAGCGCCGGCCGTAATTCGGGGACACCATACCAATCTACCTTTTTTGCTCCCTTTTATCCTCCGCACATCTTGGTGAGTCGCGCCCAGCGCGCGTCCACGTCGTCCTGGATGCGCTGGATCTCTTCCTCGGTCAGGTGGCGGAAGCGACCCTGCAGCCGGATGTAGTCCTTGACCGGCTTGCGCTCCTTGACCTTGATATTCAGGGTGCAATTCTCGCCGTTTTCCATTTCGAAGATGGGGAAGATTCCGGTTTGGACGGCCAGGCGGGCCAGCTTGATGGTGTCCTCGGGCCGGCTCTTCCAGCCGGCCGGGCAGGGCGCGTAAACGTGGAAGAATCGCGTGCCGCGGATATCCTTAGCTTTTTTTACTTTCTTGAACAGGTCCTCGGCATAGCCGATGCTGGCCGTGGCCTGGTAGGGGATGCGGTGGGCGGCCATGATGGCGTCGATGTCCTTCTTGGGCCGGTTCTTAAAATGTTTGACCGGGGTGGTGGTCGTCCAAGCGCCGTAGGGAGTGGCCGAGCTGCGCTGGATGCCGGTATTCATGTAGGCCTCGTTGTCGTAACAAATGTAGAGGATGTCTTCATTCCGCTCGGCCGCTCCGCTGAGGGCCTGGAGGCCGATGTCGAAGGTGCCGCCGTCTCCGGCCCAGGCCACCACCGTCGTTTCCCGGTCACCCGTCATCTCCAGGCCGGCCTTCAGGCCAGAGGCTGAGGCGGCCGCCGTCTCGAAAGCGCAGTGGAAGATGGAGACGTCGAGCGTGGAGTGGGGGAAAGGGCCGTCGATGACCGACCAGCAGCAGGCCGGGATACAAAGGGCCGTCTTGGGGCCGAGGGCCTTGAGCACGTAGCGCATGGCCAAGGGCGCCCCGCAGCCCTGGCAGGCCAGGTGGCCGGGGCCCATGTATTCCTCGAGGGGCATCGACAGCTTCATCGTCTTATCCTTCTTCATCTCTTCACTCCTATCCAGACGATCTCCTCGGCCGGTTCATTCTTCTTCCGGGACAGCGCGTCGCGGGCGATTTCCTTGAAGGTCTCGGGGGTGATGTCCCGGCCGCCCAGCCCGGCGACGTAGCCGGTGACGGGAAGGCCGTCGGTGTGGCCGTAGAGGGCCGATTTCACTTCCTGATAAAAGATGCCGTGGCAGCCCCAGGACAGGTTGCGGTCCACTACAGCCACTCGGCCGGCTCGGCCGGCGACCTCCCGGACCTTATCGAAGGGGAAAGGCCGGAAGACGCGCAGCCTGAGGTTGCCGGCTTTGATGCCCTCGGCCCTCAGGGCGTCTACGGCCACCCGGGCCGTGTAGCCGGCCGTGGCCGAGGTGATGAAAAGGATTTCGGCATCCGAGCACTGGTAGTCTTCGGCCAGGCCCAGCCGCCGGCCGAACATTTTCTCATATTCCTGGCCCGTTTTCTCAATGAGGGCCGGCGCCCGTTCCATATCTTTCTGCAGCTTGTAACGCAGCTCGTAATAATGCTCGGGCGAGGTCAGGCCGCCGAAGGCATGGGGGTCGTCGGAGCTGAGGCGGAGCTTGGGCTGGAAGGGGGGCAGGTATTTATCCACTTTGTCCTGGTCGGGGATGTCCACAACCTCGTAGGTGTGGGACAGGGTAAAAGCGTCCAGCATGATCATGGCCGGGATGGCCAGGGCTTCGCTGACCTTGAAGGCCTGAATGGTCGTGTCCAGAACCTCCTGGTTCGAGGCGCAGTAATATTGCATCCAGCCCGTGTCGCGCTGAGAGAGGCTGTCGTTCTGGTCGGTCCAGATGCTCCAGCCGGGGGCCATGGCCCGGTTGATGTTGCCCATGACCACCGGCAGCCGGCCGATGCCCGCCCAGTGCAGCAGCTCGTGCATCAGGGCCAGGCCGTGGGACGAGGTGGCGGTGAATGTCCGGGCTCCGGCAATTGAGGCGCCCAGCAGAGCGGCCATGGCCGAGTGTTCGGACTCGACCTTGATGAACTTGGCGTCGAGCGCTTTGGAGGCGCACATCTCGGAGAGGAGTTCGACCACTTGGGTCTGGGGCGTGATGGGGTAGGCGGCGATGACCTGAGCCCGGCCCAACTGCGCGCCCCAGGACAGGGCGTGGTTGCCCATGATGACTTTCTTCATTTCTCTTCCTCCACCATGGCGATGCATTTGGAGGGGCACTCCTCGGCGCAGATGCCGCAGCCCTTGCAGTAGTCGTAATCCACGACGGGCCATTCATCCTGAATGAGGATGGCCACATCGGGGCAGAATTTCCAGCAGATGCCGCACTGGATGCATTTATCCAGTTCGATGACCGGCTTGATGTTCCGCCAGGCGCCGGTCCGGTTATAGTGCATGGTGCCCAGCGACATGGGCATCAGGGGGAACTCCGACTCGGAGGCGAAGACGATCCTTTCCAGCGTTTTTTTCTTTTTCATTTCTTGGCTCCGTTTCCGGTCACCACGCGCTCAAAAGCCTCCTGGGCCGCCCGGACGTTGTCCTCGGGGCTGAGGGAGATGGCCTCGCGGATGGAGTCAAAGAGCGATTCCAGCCGGGCCAGTCGGAAGATCTTGACCACCGCGCCGGTGATGGCCGTGTTGATGATGGGCGCGGCCAGCGTCCCCAGCTTGTTCTTGATGGCGATGCCGGTGGCGTCCACCACGGCCACTTTGAACTTGGCATACTGCTTGAAGTCGCCCGGTTTTTTATCGGTATTGATAAGGATCGTGCCGCCGGGTTTCAGGCCCTCGGTCAAGTCGATGGCCTCCACCAGGGTGGGCTCCAGGACCACAACATGGTCCGGCGTGTAGATCTTGCTCTTGTCGTAGATGGGCTTGTCGTCGATGCGGATGAAGGCGAAAACCGGGGCGCCGCGGCGCTCCACGCCGAACTCGGGATAGGCCTGCACGTACTTGCCATCCTTGGCGATCGCGTCGGCCAGGATCTTGGAGGCCATCACCGTGCCCTGGCCTCCCCGGCCGTGGAATCGGATTTCGATCATGTTAGGCTCCTCACAGCTCAAAGCTCAACACCCGATGGGAATGGCATTGGATGTTGACCGCCGCCGGCATGGAGGCGATGTGGCAGGGGAAGGACTCCACCTGCACGGCCAGGGCGGTGATCCGGCCGCCCATGCCCTGCGGGCCGATGCCCAGTTTATTGATGCGCTCCAGCAACCGCTTCTCCATATCGGCATAGAACGGGTCGGGGTTGTGAGAGCCGAGCGGCCGGCGGAGCAAGGCCTTCTTGGCCAGCCAGGCGGCAAACTCGAAATTGCCGCCCACCCCCACGCCCACGATGATGGGCGGGCAGGGGTTGGAGCTGCCCTTGTCGGCCGTCTCCACCACGAAGTCTTCGATGCCCTCCTGGCCGGCGGCCGGGGCGAACATGCGGACGGCGCTCATGTTCTCGGCGCCGCCGCCCTTGGCAATGAAGGTCACCTTGAAGGCCTCGCCGGGGACCAGCTCCCAATGGATATAGGCCGGCGTGTTGTCGCCGGTATTCTTGCGCCGGATGGGGTCCTCCACCACCGACTTGCGCAGGTAGCCCTCGCCGTAGCCGCGGCGGGTACCCTCGAAGATGGCCTCCTGCAGGCTGGCCAGGCCGTCGTCCCGGTCGAAGCGGACATCCTCGCCCAGCTCTACGGCGTACACGGCCAGGCCCGTGTCCTGGCACAGGCCCAGCTTTTCCTGACGGGCAATCTGGGCGT
Source organism: Candidatus Aminicenantales bacterium (assembly GCA_049697055.1). GTDB lineage: Bacteria > Acidobacteriota > Aminicenantia > Aminicenantales > JAFGAV01 > JAFGAV01. The sequence goes on along the minus strand of JBAVVA010000137.1, from coordinate 3,097 downwards.
TCTCCAGCATCTGGTTGAAGACCTCTTTCCCGGCCGGAGATTCTTCCTTCTTGGCCATATCCTTGATGACCTGGAGGACATCATCCTGGAGCTCGAAGTTGGCCGTCTGGACCATGTCCTTGATGTTGTCCCGGACCTTGGAAAGTTTTATGGTTTTCATGACCGCTACCTCCTTGACAAAAAGATTTTGAGGTTAAAATGAAGATTAAGTTTAATGGGACGGTGGGGGGGTGTCAATATCTAATTGGGCGCGACGGCCTCCTGGCCGAAATTTATGCCAGAAGGCTTGAGCGAAATCGGCCAATTGGCTATGATGATGACAAAGGAGAAGCAAGTGGAAATCATCGACCTCAACGAAAAATATCGGCACGACTACTGTGTTTGCTTGGAGGATTGGTCGGATGAGATCAAGGAAGCGGGCGATCATAAGGAGCGCTGGGCGGAGCGCATGAAGGACCGCGGCCTGAGGGTCAAGATCGCCCTCAACGACGGCCGGGCTTGCGGCCTGATTCAATACGTGCCCGTCGAGCAGTCCTTCATCGAAGGGAAGGGGCTCTATTTCATCCACTGCATCTGGGTCCACGGCTACAAGAAGGGCGTCGGGAATCAGCAGAAAAAAGGCTTGGGCCGGGCCTTGTTGCGCGCGGCCGAGGAGGACGTCCGCTCGCGCGGGGCCAAGGGCTTGGCCGCTTGGGGGGTGAGCCTGCCTTTCTTCATGCGGGCTTCCTGGTTTAAGAAGCAAGGCTATAAGAAGGTCGATAAGAACGGGATGTCCGTCCTCCTCTGGAAACCGTTCACCGCCGACGCTGTCCCGCCCAAGTGGATCCGTGAGAAAAAAAGGCCGGGGCGGTCGGAAGGCAGGGTTGCCGTATGGGCCTTCAAGAACGGCTGGTGCCCGGCCATAAACATGACCTATGAGCGGGCTAAGAGGGCCGCCGCCGAATTCGGCGACAAGGTCGAATTCAAGAGCGTGGACACTTTCGAGAGGCCCGCCTATCTCGAATGGGGGATCGCCGACGCCCTGTTCATTGACGGCAAGCCGGTCCGCACCGGCCCTCCGCCTTCCTGCAAGAAAATAAGGAAGAAGATCGCTGGGCGGGTGAAGAAACTTAAGAAATAGATCGTTCGGCAAGGGTGTCAATTTGCTTGACATCTTATGCCTTTGAACGTATTGTCGTTAACGGAGTTAGGCCAAAAGGGGATTACACGTAATAGCTCCAAGCGGCGAGAAATAGGTCGCAGCTAGGAGAGAAGGGAAGGGCTCACTTTAAGTTTATCGCCAGCAGGCGCAGCTCGGTCATTTCCTCCAGGGCATAGCGGACGCCCTCGCGGCCGAACCCGGACTCCTTGACCCCGCCGTAGGGCATGTGGTCCACGCGGAAGGTGGGGATGTCGTTGAGGATAATCCCGCCCACCTCGAGCGTCTCGAATGCGCGGAAGGCCTTCTTTAGGTCGTTAGTGAAGACGCCGGCTTGCAACCCGTAAATGGAATAGTTCACGCCTTCCAGAGCTTTTTCAAAGTCCCGGTAGGGATAAACCACCACGATCGGCGCAAAGGCCTCAAGCCAAGAGATGCGCAACTCGGGCCGTACGTTCTCCAGGATAGTCGGCTCAACCATCGTCCCCTGGCGTTTCCCGCCGCACAACAGGCGGGCGCCTTTCTCTTTGGCTTCGCCCAGCCATTCCTCGGTCTGGCGGGCGGCGGCTTCATCGATCATGGGGCCCACGTCCGTTTTCTCATCCAGCGGGTCGCCCAGGGCGAGCTTTTGCGTCCTGGCCAAGAAATCAGCCATGAAGGCGTCGTAGATTTTGTCGTGCAAGAAAATTCGCTGTACGGAAATGCAAATCTGGCCGGCATAGGAGAAGGCGCCGGTGACGATCCTGGGCACGGCGAAGGCCAGGTCCGCGTCGGGCTCGACCACGACGGCCGCGTTGCCACCCAGCTCGAGCGTCACTTTCTTTTTGTGGGCCTGCTTCTTAAGGTCCCAGCCGATGGCCGGGCTGCCCGTGAAGGTCAGCATCTTGATCCTTTCGTCGGTCAGCAGGGGCTCCGCTTCTTTATAACCGGAGGGAATCACGTTGACTCCTCCTGCCGGATATCCGCAAGAGGTGATGATGTCGCCCAGGAGGAGCGCCGTGGCCGGCACCTGTGAGGACGGCTTGAGCACGACCGTATTTCCGGCGGCCATGGCCGGAGCAACCTTGTGGGCCACCAGGTTAAGGGGAAAATTAAAGGGGGATATGGCCGTAACCGGGCCTATGGGAAAACGCCGCACCAGGCCCCAGCGCTTCTGCGCGGCCGGGATCCAGTCCAGGGGGATGATCTGGCCGTCCAGGCGCTTGGCCTCTTCGGCCGCGCTCTTAAAGAGCCCAGCCGCCCTTTCCACCTCAACCCGGGAGTCGCGGATGGGTTTCCCAGCTTGGAGCGCGATGGAGCGGGCCAGCTCTTCTTTGCGCCGGATGATCTCCGCCGAAACTTTTTCCAGAGCCTGGCTCCGCTCATAGCTGGCCAGGCCGCGCGTTGCGCCGAAAGCCTCCTCAGCCGCGGCAACGGCCTCCAGCACTTGACCTTTTTCGGCGAAATACACTTCGGCCGCGACACTTCCATCATAGGGCGATTTGATCTGCCTTAGATTCGACGACTCGCGCCATTTCCCGTTGATCAGCATTTTATGCGGCATTTCCCCCCCAATAAATTACCTAACTTTTGCCCCTATTTTATACACTACGCGGCGGGCTGAAGGGAATCGAAATATTTATAGAGCTTCTTCTCCAACAGCACGTCGGTCTTCCAGCGATGGCCGGATTTCCGGTCTTTCAGATGCACCCGATATCCTTTTCTCAATTTCTCCAGGAACTCAACCGCGGAATACTCCGATTTCCTGAGATGATACTCCAAGGACGACAGAATCGCGTAGGCCAGATAGCAGACCCGGACATGGCCCTCGATGTGCTCTTTTTGCCAAACCCGGATCGGCCGCAACGACAACACCCCTTTGAGCTTCTTGAAGGCCCGGTCGACGATCTCTTTCTCAAAGTATTGCCGTGTCACGGCCTCGGCCGTTTGGGCCGTATTGTGATAGAGGAGAGAGTACCC
>JBAVVA010000136.1:0-29357 GCA_049697055.1 Candidatus Aminicenantales bacterium | reverse complement strand
CTGGCTTGGACAAGATATTTCAGTCCGGCCAAATGGCAAGGATGGGGCGTGCTCGGGCAGATGGTGAAAGGCCAGGGCTTTCCGGACCATTTTTATCAGGGAGGCAAGGAAGTCAGGAATTGGACGGACGGCGCTCCCTGGGAGATGGTGTCCGCGTTCGACGTGGCCGCGGGCGAGTATGACCTCGGGGTGCAGATCGGAGCGCCCGCAATCCTTTATGGCTGCGGCGTGACGCAATGGGGACAAAAGGCCCGGCTCGTCATCAACTTTTCTCCCGGCGGGCCAGGCGCTTCGGCGACATTGCAGTCGATCTCAGGAGGAACGACACCGGCTTCGGCGGCCTCGACGGCCACAGCCGCGAATCCCCCCGCGAACAACGACATCATCGGCATGTGGAACATGAACGCGAACGGCTACCCTAACCAGCTCGAGGTCACGCGGTCGGGCGCCGGGTATGCCCTTCGGTGGCTGTCCCCGAACGCCCCGGCCGAGACAATGACCGCCGTCGGGTTCAACTCCGCCACGGGCGAGATCAAGTTCACCCGCCCGCTCAAAGCCCAAGGCTATCCGGACCAGATGTTCGTCGGCAAGCTCGAAGCAGGAAAGCTTTCGGGAACTTTAGGCTGGGCGCCCAAAACGGCCGGCTTTTTCTGGTCCGCCGTCCGGACCAAATAGCGGTCGGGGCGTCCTTCCGCACGGCGAGTGAGCATGAAAAAGAAACTGTCAGCCGCGACCCTGTGCCTTGTCAGTTCGTTATGCTTCTCCTGCGCTTCAAGCGACGTCAGCTCCAGGATGAACTACTACCACGGCCAGACGATTCCCGACCAGTTCTTCAAGGTCCTCCGCTGGTCCCCCGACGCCGTCGAGCTCGATATCAAGGTCGATTTTAAAGCGGTTCACATGTACCACATCATTCTCGACGAAAACGACAGGCCCCTGGCCGAAGCTTGGCTGCCCACGGCCATGACCGGATCGGCCTATACCGTGGTCATGAAGCCCAAAGAGGGCCTGTTTTTCGAGGCCGGCAAAAAATACCGGCTGTGCATCGGCAGCGACAACCCCGAAGAGGTCTTCGTGACGTCTAGCAACTATCCGTGCGTCGCCGACTACGAATTCGTCCTGACGATGAAATAGTTGGAACGGCGGCGAGCCGCGCCTTACTTTAGGACCAGAGCGCCTGACGCCGGCGAGCGGGCCGGCCGGAATTTCGCGGATTCAAAGGGGCGGGTTTCCCATCCCGCGCCGGTCGGGGATCCCGAGTCATTTCACTCTAAGCGAAAGAACCTTGCGGCATTATTATAGAAGATATCGCGTTTCTGCTCCGGGGTCAGAAAATCGGCCGATTCGATGCTTTCAACAGCCAAACGGATGGATTCCGGCCAAGCCATGTTGTCGGAGCCGAACATGATCCGTTTCCCGTAGCCGGCCTCGATGAGCCGCCGGATATAAGCATCAAGGGCCAGGTCATGGTTCGGTACTACGGCCTCTATGCCAATGCCCATCGGGGGATGGTGAGAAAGACATCCACCGTTGCTTTGGCCCTCCGGATGGTCGAGGAGGATCTCAAGCCCGTACCCTCGAAAGGCTGGGCGGCCATGATCCGAAAAGCCTAAACATTTATCATAACCCTCTCTCATGCCGGAGGGGGAAGTCCGGGTGATTTCCGGCTCATCGGGCACCGCGGACGGCTCCCCGACCGCCCTTCCCCGTCCTCAAGCCTACCTTGACAGGTTCTGAGGTCCTATTTATGCTCCCTCACGTCGGTATCCATTATACCATCCGCCTCTACGCCCAAGATATTTCGAATAGCAGTTCATTTTCCATGATGCGCTCAGGATGCTTACATCATTTCTCCTTTGCTTGGGGAATGTCCCCGGTTTTGATAGAATATGCCGCTAAAATAGTGCCGATAGAGTCTAAGACATGAAAAAAGAATATTTCCCCGGCTGGCTGCTGATGGCGGCTGTGGCTGCAGGCGCCACTTTCCTGTCTAACCTGGTTACGGTCAAGGCCAAGCATCCCCTGGAAGCCGCTTTCCTGGCCATCCTGCTGGGCATAGTGCTGCAAAACATCGGTGCCGTGCCGCGGATCTTCCAGCCCGGGATCAAGGCTAACGAGAAAATCCTCATTCTGGGCATCGTCCTCCTGGGGGCTTCGCTCAACTTCAAAGATTTCGGCGCGCAGGGCCCGCGCATCCTGGTCATTATCCTGGCGACCATGGCCGTCAGCTTCTTCGTCATCTTTCTTTTGGCCAAGGCCGTTGGCCTGACCCGCGAGCTCTCCCTCCTGCTCACTGTGGGAACAACCATTTGCGGGACCTCGGCCATCGCCGTCACCGCACCCCTGATCAAGGCCAAAGAAGAGGAGACGGCCTACGCCATCGGCACCATCACGCTTTGGGGGTTGGCCGCCATCCTTCTCTATCCCAAGATCGCCCAGCTCCTGGGCGCCACTGACCTTGTCTTCGGCGTGTTCGCCGGAACGTCCATCCATGCCACTCCCCAGGTTGTCGGAGCAGGGTTCATCTTCTCCGAGGCGGCCGGCAAGACCGCCACCGCGGTCAAGCTCGTCCGCAACTGTTTCATCGCTCCGCTGGCCATCCTCATGGCGATTTGGTATGCCCGGACAAGCCGAAAAGAAGGTGGGCGCCGAGACCAAGACCGGCCGGTAAGCAGGGCCGCCTTTATCCGGGCTTTCCCCTGGTTCCTCTTCGGCTATTTCCTCATGGCCGGCTTCAACTCCCTTGGTTTCTTCACGGCCCAGGGCGTGCAGGCGCTCGGCACAGCCGGCAAATACCTCATCCTGACGGCCATGGCCGGCATCGGGCTCAACACCGTCTTTGGCCTGTTCAGGAAGGTGGGGTTCAAGCCGCTCGTGGTCGGCTTCCTGGGCGCGGCCGTAGTGGCCGGAGTCAGCCTGAGCCTGATTGCTTTCTTTCTCTAAATTATATATTTTTGTTAAAATAAGACTAATTAGAGTTTTAGATGATCGCGCCTAAAGATGCACAGAACAAAGCCAGGGGGACGAGCCGGAGGGAATTCTGCCGGGCTTGATGCCTGGCGGTTGTCTGTGCCTGGGCGGCGGAGAACCTCTGGGGGAAAGGATAGCCCGCTTAAGGAGCGAGACAAAATGAAAAGAAATAAAGTTTTCATACTAACTGCGTCCTTTCTTCTGGCAGCCTTCCTTTTGGTCTCCTCGCTGATCGTCCCAGCTTGCTCAAATAAAAAGGAGGGCCCGGCCAACGCGACATCCGCCGGCGACGTTCGCCTGGGGACTTCATTCCGCCAGGATCGAAACGGCTGGATCTTTGTCCATCTGGCCGGCTCTCCCAGCCAGATAGGCTTCCAGCACGGTTGGCACCTGGCCGCCGAGATCGACGACCTGCTGCAGACCATGTCCTTCTACTTCGAGCACACCACCAAGCGCAAATGGTCCTTCCTCCGCGAAGCGGCGGAGCGGATGTTCTGGCCCCGGCTCGACCAGGCCCTGCGCCAGGAGATCGAGGGCATCGCCGACGGAGTTCGGGCCCGGAAACCCGAGCTCGCTACCGACAAGATCGATATCACCGCCCTCAACGGCTGGATCGAGCTCGTCTCCTACTACCTGCCCTGGCTCGAGGCTCAAACCAAGCCGGGCGCCGGGGCGAACCGAGCCCCCGGCCGCTGCAGCGCCTTCATTGCCACAGGCAGCTACACCAAGGACGGCCGCATCGTCATGGCCCACAACAACTGGTCGGAATACATCATGGGCCAGCGCTGGAACGTCATCCTGGACATCAGCCCGTCCTCCGGCAACCGGATTCTCATGGACGCCATGCCCGGCTACGTCCATAGCGGGGACGACTTCGTTATCAACGGGGCCGGGCTGATTTACACCGAGACGACCATGGCCCAGTTCAAGTCGTTCCGCGAAGACGGTATCCCCGAGTTCGCTCGGGCGCGCCGGGCGGCCCAGTTCGGCTCGACCATCGATGATTTCGTCCGCATCATGACCGCCGACGGCAACGGGGCCTACGCCAACGATTGGCTGGTCGGCGACCTGCGGGCCAATGAGATCGCCCGGCTCGAGCTGGGGCTCAAGAATCACCGCCTGTGGCGGACCAAGGACGGCTATTTCGTGGGCGCCAACTTTCCGCTTGACGAGAAGCTGATCGCCGAGGAGACGACCTTTAATCCCAGCCTTACCGGACAGTCCGTCTACGTCCGCAGGGCCCGCTGGGAGAAGCTGATGGAGGAGAACAAGGGCGCCATCGACGTTGAAAAAGCTATGGCCTTCCTGGGCGACCACTTGGACCAGAGCACGGGGCAGCGGGGCTCGAACGGCAACGTCCTGTGCGGCCATATCGACAGCGACGCCAAAGGCTTGCCCGAATTCTCCTGGGTGCCTTTCTATCCCGGCGGAGCTGTCCAGGGCAAGGCCACCGATGCTTCTCTGGCTTCCAGGCTCGGCCTTTGGGCCCGGATGGGCCATCCCTGCGGCGAAGATTTCATCGCCGCAGCCTACACGGCCCGACACCCCGAATGGGCCTGGCAGGTTCCCTATCTGCGGGACATGAAGGCAAATCCCTGGACCCTCTTTCAAGCGACTAAGGTGATCCAGGAAAGCCCCTATTGACACAAGCTGGCTGTCTCACTTATTCCTAGGGTAAACGCTTCGCCGACGGAGGAGGTCAATGGAAAACCCAAATGTCCTGGGCATCCTATGGCAAGGGATCAGGTCTTATCTTCAGGTCAAGCCCGATGTATTCATCTTCGCCGCGGCCTTTGTGCTCGGCCTCATCTTCTGCGCCCTGGCTCTGGCCATTACCGGCCCGGGCAGCCGCGCCACGCGCTCTTCCATCTCGCCTTGGATGGTCCTGGCCGGCCTGTGCGCCTTTGGGCCGATAGTGCTGGGTTTCTATAGATATTGGCGAGCCGTGTCGGCAGTCAAACAGGCGTCGCTCCTAGGAACGACTGATCCTTCCATAAGGTTGATCATTGTCGCCCCGCTGATCATCGCCGGGATCATTCTCCTCATCAACGGCATCCTGTACCTCATCGCCCTGGGCCGGTATTCCAAGCTGCCCGCGACCCTTCCGGCCGGCCAGACAGCGCAGGCTCAAGCGGCGCGGCCGGCCTCGTCTGGTCCTCTCTACGCAGGCCTGGCCATTTTTTTGCTGCTCTTCGTTGTGGCGGGAACCGCCATCGCCGCGCAAATCCTGAAGGCCAGGCAGACGCCGGCAACTCAAGCCCAAATGCCCCTGAAAGAGGCAATCCCGGCGCCCCCTCCGCCCCCTCAGAGCCAGCCCGATGTCTCGGCCAATGTTCCTGAGCAGGGTGTCGAGGGCGGCGCTGCAGAGGAGGTCGAAGGGGGCATCGAAGGAGGAGTTGAAGGCGGCATTGTTGGAGGCGTGCCTGGAGAAATCACAAGCGGCAAGGAAGAAGCTTACGTCCGGATCACGGGCAATCCCCCCAAGTTAATCAAAGAGGTTTCGCCCGTCTTTCCGGAGATCGCTCGCGTGGCCAGGATTGAGGGCCTGGTCATCCTGGAAGCCAAAGTGGAAAAAGATGGAAAAGTCAGAGAGGCCAGAGTCTTGCGGTCCATTCCGCTGCTCGACCAGGCCGCTATCGACGCGGTCAAACAATGGGAATACGAACCCTTCCTGGTCAACGGTGAACCGATGGCTTTCATTCTCACGGTTACAGTCAGTTTCAAGTTGACCTAGAACAATCAGGGGGCCGGGCTAAGAACGGATTGGGCGCCGCCAAAGAATGAGGGAGCAAACTGATGAACGAAACGGTCAAGGGCATCGAGGACAGGCTGAAAAAAGGCGAGCGGGTGGAGCGCTTCCACTTGGACCTGGACAGCTTGGGTCCCGGCGAGAAGCGACATCTGCATGAGTTGATGGTGGCCCACGGCCCGGGTCATGGCAAGATCATGCTCCTGCCCATCGACCAGGGCCTGGAGCACGGCCCGCGCGACTTTTTCGTCAACCCGCCGGCAGCCGACCTCGAGTTCCAGTTCAGCCTGGCGGAGGAAGCGGGCTTCTCCGGCGTCGCCTGTCACATCGGCCTGGCCGAGAGGTATTTCCGGAAATATGCCGGCCGCATCCCCCTGGTCGCCAAGCTCAACGGCAAGACGATCATCGCGCCCGAGGATAAGCCTTTCGCCCCGCTCGACGCCGGCGTGGAAGAGGCGGTCCGCCTGGGCGCCGACGCCGTCGGCTACACTCTGTATGTCGGCTCGCCGCTCGAGGCCGAAGACATCGCCCAGTTCGCCCGCGTGCGACAGGAGGCCAGGCGCTTCGGCCTGCCCGTCATCATGTGGGCCTATCCGCGCGGCCCGTTCGTCGAAACGAGGGGCGGGGGCCGAGAATCGCTGGCCATGGTGGACTATGCCGCCCGCCTGGCCAACGAGCTGGGAGCCACGCTCTGTAAGATCAACCTGCCCGGCCCGCCCAAGGGCGGAAGTTACGACCCCCAGGGTCCTTTCAAAGACTACAACGCCTACACCGGCATCTCGGAAGCGGACGCCCTGCGCCTGGTCATTCGGTCGGCGGGACGCACCGGGGTGCTCGTCTCGGGTGGAAGCAGGCTCAGCGACCAGGAGCTGCTGGATAAAGCCCGCCTCTGCCTGGAGGCCGGTGTCGACGGCCTGATCTTCGGCCGCAACATCTGGCAGCGGAAATATGACGATGCCCTTCGGCTGAGCCGCGAGATAAGGGCGATGATGGAGAAGGCTTAGGGCTGTTCGGCCTTAGCCAGCTTGACATCCAGCCAGAAGGAATATTTATTGGGAGAAGTCTTGCTCATATCAATGTCTGTCTGGGTTTGTAATCCCCTACCGGCCATTTCGCTGGGTTGGGGGGGGTTGAATCCGCTCGATTCTGATTCCGCCATCATCCCCTTCAACCTCCGGGCCTTCATCTCCTCGGTCAGCCCGCCCCATTCAAAGCCGACCTTTAAATTTCCCCCGGGGGTCGCGCCGATGCCCGCGGCCTGCTTTTCCCGGTCGAGGGGGATGCGGAATTCAAAAAAAGCCTTCTCCCCTCCCGTATGCACCTTGAACATAGGCGGCGGGAGCTGGCCGCCCGGCAGAGCCTCGACCGGGGAAACCTTCTTGCCCTCGATCAATTCGCACTGGTAAAGGATATAGTTTTTCTTGGAGAGCAGCTCCGCCTTTTTCTCATCGGACAGCGTCTGCCCGCTTTTTTCGAGGGCTTGGATGAGTTCCTCGGCCTTGGCTATTTTCCTGAAAAAGCGGAGTTGCCGGTCTTTGTTCTTTTTCCCCTCAGTGTTGAAGTACACCGACATCCCCGTGAAATCGAACGTGCTCAGGTGCTCTTTGTCCTTGACCGTGAGGAGGAGGTACAGGTAGTCGGCGTCGTTCCGAAAGGCCAGTTCCGTTCCCGTGCCCTCATCAGCCAATAAAGGTTGACCGCTCCAATCCTCGGCCGAAGCATCGATGGTCAGGGGCGTTTTCGTCCACAGGCTTTCCGCAGCTTTGTCCTTGGAGAAACCTGGCAAGGCCAGGATCAAGAGAGCCAGCCAGACCGCAATTCCATAGAGGCATTTTCGATCTATCATGGTTTGACCTCCCGTCAAGGGTCTATCGTGAACCGAGGCGAAAATTTTCTTTACAGCCAGGTTCAGTCTAAAGATAGTAGGCCGGGAACTTAAAGTCAAGTGCGGGGGTCCGGAGGGGTCCGGTCGATGACACAGTCAATGATCCCCCCGCCGACGACGATGTCATCGTCGTAAATCACGACGGATTGCCCGGGGGTGATGGCCCGTTGAGCCTTCTCGAAATCCACCCGGAGGCGCCCCCTGGACAGGGGGGTGATCCTGGCCGTCGCTTCAGCATGCTTATAGCGGATCTTGACTTTGAAAAGCGCCGGCTGCCCGAGCTTGGCCAGGGATATCCAGTTGACCTTAGACGCTTCGAGCGAAGTCCGGTAGAGCGCCTCGTTAGGGCCGACCGTCACGGCATTATGCTCCCGGTCTATAGCCAGGACATAGAGGGGATTCGGCGCGGCCAGCCCCATCCCCTTGCGCTGGCCCAGGGTGAAATGAATGATTCCCCTGTGCCGGCCGATGACTTTCCCCTTTGGATCCAGGATGGGACCCGGCCGCAGGGAATCCGGAAGCCTCTCCCCGAGGAAACGGGCATAATCCTTGTCGGGGATGAAACAGATCTCCTGGCTTTCGGGCTTGTGGGCCACATGGATTCCCAGCCGCCGGGCGGTGTGGCGGACCTCCGGCTTGGTCATCTCCCCCACCGGAAAGATCGTGGAGCGCAGCTGTCCCTGGGTCAGGGTGTAGAGGAAGTAGGATTGGTCCTTGACAGGGTCGGCGCCCTTCTTGAGCAGATACCGGCCGGAGGCAATGTCGCGGACGATCCGGGCATGATGGCCGGTGGCCAGCAGCGCCGCCCCCAGCGCTTTTGCCTTTTCGGCCAGGACGGTGAACTTGATATGCTCGTTGCAGCGGAGACAGGGGTTGGGCGTCCGGCCGCGGGCATATTCCCGGCAGAAATCATCAATGACGCATTGCTCGAACTCTTTCCTCAGGTTGATGACGTAGTGCGGGATCCCCAGCCTGGCGGCCACCCGGCAGGCGTCCTCCATGCCCCGCCAGCCGCAGCAGCTCCGTTCGCCCTCCTCTGAGCATTTCTTCAGGTTAGCCGGAAAAAGGTCCATGGTCGCGCCGATGACCTTGTACCCTTTTTCCAGGAGAAGGCCGGCCGCCACCGAAGAGTCCACCCCCCCGCTCATGGCCACCATCACGGTCTGGGAGGAAACGCTCATAAGAGACACACCTCCTTTTATTATCAGAAAAAAGGGATGAAATTAATAGTGGGTCCCGCCCGACAGGCCCAAAGGGCGCAGCGGGCCGAGCGGCTCAAGGGATAAACCTTTGGCCGCATTTTTCGTATAATAAAAAAAGCATGATTGATGAAAGGAGCCCGTCATGGAAAAAGAAAATATGGACAAACAGGCCCAACTGATCGGCATCCTGTGGATTGTCTACGGAGTGCTGAGCCTGTTTGCCGGGATTTTTGTGCTGGTACTCCTGCTGAGCCTGTCCACCATTCCGGACATGACTCACGGCGAGCTCGGCCAGGCCGGCCCCCATATATTGCGCATCATCGCCGTTTCCATCTGCTCGTTTCTTTTTATCCTGGGCATCCCCAAGATTATCGGCGGCCTGGGCCTCCAGAAACGCAAGGAATGGGCCAGAATCCTGTTGATGATCATGTCCTTCCTGAGCCTGCTCAATATTCCGCTGGGCACCGCCCTGGGCATCTACTCGATTATTTACCTCATGAAACCGGAGATGATCGAGCTGTTCAAGCATCCCCAGGCCGCCTGAGCGAGGCGGCGCCGAGCTCTCCGCAGGCCCGGCCTGGCCAAGTCCTTATGGATATCTGTGCTTTCGCCTAGGCCGGGAGCCTTGCCCATAAACTGACCTTCTTAGCCAAGAGCACGGCTCGACCCTCAATCGCCCCGGCCGGCGGTACGGGCCGCCTCAGCGAAGACCGCTGTCAAAAAAACAATCTGAGGCCGTGGGCCGGCCTATCCAAGCCCATTCCAAAGATGGGAAAAAAGGCAGGCCCCCCGCATTGCGCGGCCTTTCTCTTTATGCTAATATTTTCAAGCTCAATCGTTTAGGAGAAGAAAATCATGTCCGGTCACTCGAAATGGCATTCCATCAAGCATAAGAAGGCCGCCGCCGATTCCAAGCGGGGCAAAATGTTTACCAAGATCATCAAGGAGATCAGTATGGCCGCCCGTATCGGCGGGGGCGACCCGGAGGCCAACGCCCGCTTGCGCAAGGCCGTTCAGGACGCCCGGGCGGAGAACATGCCCGCCGATAACATTAAGCGGGCCATCTTGAAGGGCACCGGCCAGTTGGGGGGATCCACCCTGGAGGAGGTTATCTACGAAGGCTACGGGCCCGGCGGGGCGGCCCTCTTCGTCGAGGGCCTGACCGACAATCGGAACCGCACCGTGTCCGAGCTGCGGCACATCTTCTCCAAGAACGGCGGCAACATCGGCCAGGAGGGCTGCGTGGCCTGGATGTTCAAACGCAAGGGCTACATCGTGGTGGAGAAAGAGAAGGCCCAGGAGGACAAGCTCCTGGAGGTCGCCATGAATGCCGCGGCCGAAGATATACGCGAGGATGGGTCGAACTTCGAGATCATCACCGCCCCGGAAAAATACGAGGGCGTGGTGGAGGCCCTCAAGTCGGCCAACATCGAGACGGCCGCCTCCAACATTGGCTACCTCCCCCAGTCCTACATCAAGCTGGAAGGCAAACAAGCCCAGCAAATGCTGAGGCTGATGGAGGAGTTGGAAGACCACGACGATGTCCAGCACGTGTGGGCCAATTTCGATGTGGAGGAATCCGAGCTGGCCAGCTTTTCCGACTGACCAGGGCCGGCTTGAGGAGCTGATGCGCGTGCTCGGCCTCGACCCAAGCTCCCAGTCCACGGGCTTCGGCCTGATCGAAACCCGCAGCGGCCAATACGCCGTCCTGGGTTACGGCACGATCAAGCCGGGACGCTCCCTGGCCCTGGCCCGCAGGGTCAATGCCATCCGGGAGAGGGTGGACAGCCTGATCGTCGAGCACAAGCCTGAGGAAGCAGCCATTGAGAACCCTTTCTACGCCCAGAATATTAAAACGGCCCTCACCCTGGGCCAGGTTCGCGGCGCCATCCTGGTGGCTGTCGCCTCCCACGACCTGCCCTTGTTCGAGTATTCCGCCCTGGAAATCAAGAAGGCCGTGACCGGGTTCGGCCAAGCGGACAAGCATCAGGTCAACGGCATGGTTCGGGCCCTACTCCATCTAGGCGATGAGCCTCTGGAGGAGGATGCCTCGGACGCCCTGGCCACGGCCATCTGCCACATCAACAGCCGCGAATTTCATAAGACGGTCGAGGAATCCAGCCTGTGAGGAAACGCCGGCCATGATCGCCTATCTCAAGGGAACGCTCATCCAGAAGTCGCCCAACCAGGTGGTCATCGACACGGGTGGGGTCGGCTACTGTGCCTCGATCCCTCTCTCCACCTTCGTCAAGCTGGGCCAGGTCAACGAGCCGGCCAGCCTCCACATCTACACCCACCTGACCGACTCGGCCCTGAGCCTTTTCGGCTTTGCCACCGAGGAGGAGAAAAACATCTTCCTCAAGCTCATCTCCATCTCCGGCATCGGGCCCAAGCTCAGCCTGAACATCCTGAGCGGTATCGGGCCTGGAGAGCTGGAGGAGGCGGTCGAAAAGAACGACATTGCCCGTCTCACCCTCGTGCCCGGCATCGGAAAAAAGACAGCCCTGCGCATCGCCCTGGAGCTGCAGAGCAAGCTTGAAAAAAAAGAAAAAATACTGGCCCTGAAAGGCTCGCCCGAGACCGACGACCTGATGTCGGCCCTGACCAACTTGGGCTTTCGCCGGAAAGAAGTTGAGTCGGTGGTTGAGGCGGTCATGAAGCAGCGGCCGGCCGGGGCCGACTTCGAGAAGCTGCTCCGCGAGTGCCTGAAGCGGCTGGCCAAGCTGTGAGGGAGACAGGCCGAGGACGCTGACCATGCCCGCCATCGTGAACCCGGTCCGGACCAAGGAGGACCTCCTCTTCGAGGACAGCCTGCGTCCCCGCAATTTCCAGGAGTTCATCGGCCAGGACAGCGTCAAGCAGAACCTCAAGGTCTTCATCCAGGCCGCCCGCAAGCGCGATGAGCAACTCGACCATGTCCTGCTCTACGGCCCTCCCGGTCTGGGCAAGACCAGCCTGGCCTACTTGATCGCCCAGGAGATGGGAGTGGGCCTCAAGCCCACGGCCGGCCCGGTTATCGAGCGAACGGGCGACCTGTCGGCCATCCTGACCAACCTCCAGCACAAAGAGATCCTGTTCATCGACGAAATCCACCGGCTCCATCCCTCGATCGAGGAGCTGCTCTACTCGGCCATGGAAGACTTCAACCTGGACATCGTCATCGGCCAGGGGCCCAGCGCCCGCAGCCACAAGCTGCGGCTGAAAAAGTTCACCCTGATCGGGGCCACCACCCGGGCCGGCCGCATCACCGCTCCCCTGCGCGGCCGGTTCGGCATCATCCACCGCCTGGACTACTACCGCGACGAGGACCTGCAGGCCATCATCCAGCGCTCGGCCGGCCTGCTTAAAGTATCCATTGACGAGCGGGGAGCCGGCGAGATCTCCCTGCGCAGCCGGGGAACGCCCCGGGTGGCCAACCGGCTGCTGCGCCGGGTGCGGGACTACGCCGACGTCAAGGCCGACGGCGTCATCACCGCCCGGGAAGCGCGCCAGGCCCTGGACATGATGGAAGTGGACACCGTGGGGCTGGACGACGTGGACCGCAAAGTCCTGCAGACCATCATCGAGAACTTCAACGGCGGGCCGGTGGGCATCAGCACCATCGCCGCGGCCATCGACGAGGAAAAAGAGACCATCGAGTCCATTTATGAGCCCTTCCTGATGCGCATCGGCTTCCTGGAGCGGACCCAGCGCGGCCGCAAGGTCACGGCCAAGGCCTACCAGCATCTGGGTTACCAGCGCCGCGGCGCCGCGGCAGCCTGGCAGAAGAAGTTGTTTAGGGAATAGGCCAAGCTTCAGCCCTCCGGTGATGAACCCTCCCCCCGCCCGCCCAAAGGCCCGGCGGACAGCCTGGCCAGGCAGGCGAACGTGCTGACCTCAGAGTTCGATTTTTTCCTTCCGCCGGAGCTCATCGCCCAGCACCCCCTTCCCCAACGGGACGCCTCCCGGATGATGGTCGTGGAGCGGGAAAAGGGCCGGATCAGCCATGGGAGGTTCAAGGATATTCCGGCCTATTTCCAGCCGGGCGATGTCCTGGTTCTCAACGATTCGCGCGTCATTCCGGCCAGGGTCTGGGGTCAAGCCGGCCGCCGCGAGGTCGAGTTTCTACTCCTGAAAAACATTCCGGCGGGCCGCTGGGAGGCCTTGTGCCGTCCGGCCAAGCATGTCACCAAAAACTCGGTCATCTCTTTCGGCCGGGACCTGCGGGGCAGGGTCATCGAAGTCGAAGCGGAAGGAAAACGCGTCCTGGATTTCGGGAAGCAGGATGTCCTGGGCTTTCTTGAGGAAAGCGGCTATGCTCCCCTCCCTCCCTACATAAAAAGGAAAAAACATTCAGAGCCGGAACGGGCCGGCGACCTGGCCAGATACCAGACGGTCTATGCCCGGCAAGGAAGGTCGATCGCGGCGCCTACGGCCGGGCTCCATTTTACGCCGGACATTCTGGCCATGATCGAGAAGACAGGCGTCCAGGTCCTCCGGGTGAACCTGGACATCGGCTTGGCCACTTTCCAGCCTGTCCGGGCCGAGCGCCTAGAGGACCACTTTATGCTGGGGGAAACATATACAGTCAGCCCGCAGGCGGCCCAAGAGGTCAACTCTGCCAAAAAAAACGGCCTGCCCGTGACGGCTGTCGGAACGACCGTGGTCCGGACGCTGGAGAGCGCGGCGGGAGAAACCGGCCAAGATTCTCCGCGGGCCCTCAAGCCGGGGACTTTCTCGACAGGCCTGTTCATCTATCCCGGCTACAAGTTCAAAATCGTGGACCGGCTCTTGACCAATTTCCATCTGCCCCGCTCCACCCTCCTCCTGCTCGTCTCCGCCTTTGCCGGACGGGAACTCATCCGGGAGGCCTACCGGCAGGCGGTCGGCGAGCGCTATCGCTTCTTCAGCTACGGCGACTGCATGCTGATTGTCTGATTTCAGGAAACTCACTTCCCCTCAGCTCGGCGGGATTCCCAGGCAAGGTAGCGGGAAAAGGCCTCGGGCCGGGCCGGCGGTGCGATCTCGAACTCGCCCCGGAGAAGGCCATCCGGTTCGAGCTTGTAGGTCAGCCTAAACCTGGGAGCGCCGCTCACTGCGTCGCTGAGGAACACGGCCCGGCCGGGCTCGGGGACGCTGACGGCGTAACGGATGATGTGTCCTTCATTATCATAATAGTCCGCCCGAAAGGTCCCCTCAGCGGGGCTATAAATGACCATAAGGTCCTCATGCCGTAAGGCAGGCGCCGTGGCCGTGGCGGGATAATCCGCGTAGCTTGAGCGGAGGATCACTTGTCCTTGGAGGCTGGGAGCGAAGGTGGCGGTGCCGCTGGCTTCTCCCGGGCTGCCGCTCCCGGTGGCCCCCCACTCACCGAGCAAGAAATTGAGAGCCTCCAACTTTCCCGCCGCCGCGGCAAGACTCACCGCAGTAACGGAAATCCCCAGGACCAGAATCATCGCCAGCACACTCCGCCTTCTCATGACTTTTAACTCCTTTATCTCATTATTATTCAATTAAGGCTGAAATTTGACAATCCCCCGACCCTGTCATATAAAAAGAAAGCCATGCCGGACGAGGAAGCCAATAAAGAACTGCTGGATGAGATCCTCTACCCCAGCGACCAGGCCAAATACTTCAAGATTACCCTGGTTTTTCCCTATAAATTGAACCCTAACTACGATAAAGCTGTTGAATTGGCCAAGAAAAGCCCGGCCTACAAGACCGAGGGGGAGGGCGAATGGGTCCGGCACATGGCCACCTACACGCCGGACGAGGTGGAAGAGTTGTTCGCCCTGTTCAGCCTCGTCCACGAATGGCCGGAGACCGAGGTGCTGGTCAACCACAAGCGGCTCCCTTACGGCCACCAGCTCTGGTTGCCCCTGATGTGGTTCTATAGAGTCCGCTGATCCGAAGAAACGCCTAAAAGCCCGGCACAGTGGCGCCCGGAAACCTGAGCCTGATTCTCCTGATAAGTCTGAGCCCTGGCCAGAGCCCGCCGGCCTAAAAGGGCATAGAACTCCCCGTCTGACAAAAGCTGGTCGATCCTGGCCTGGTACTCGTCCGCCAGGGCGTCGAGCATCCCGGCCTCCGCTGCCCGGGAGAGGTCCACGTCGACGAGCAGGCCGCCCTCCCCCAGGGCTTCTGGAATTCCGCCTACCCGGTTGGCCACTACCGGGATGCCGTTGGCCGCCGCCTCAAGGATGACTCGGGGAAACGCGTCCTCCACCAGGGAAGGAACGAGGAGTACACTGATCCGGCCGTAGAATTCCCTGAAATCTGTGAGGTCGCCGCGGTAATCCAGGTGAGACGGCCATTCCTTGAAAAAGGTGGTGTAGTTCCGGCCGACCACCAGGAATTGCCAATCCGGCCTTTTCAGGATGAGCCTGTTCACCACCCCGTCCCCTTTGTGGGGCCCGGCCGAATAATAGCCGATGACTTTTTTTTCGCCCGATTTTCTGTCCAGGGTGTAGGGGCCCAAATCGAACAGGGGAGGCCAGACTTCCGCCTGGAATCCCAGAAGAGCTTTTATCTTTTCCTGTAAAAAGGCGCTGACGGCGAAGACTCGCCTCTTTTTCAAGAGGCTGAGCCAGACAGAACGGTTGCGGAAGGCCCGGGCATAGGCCAATGAATGAAAAAAATGCGCGCCCGGGATCCCCAATAGGGAAACGGCAAAAAGCGAAAGCACGTCATCCTCAACGGTAAAGACAACGTCCGGATGAACCTCCTGAAGCCGGCGGATGAGGGGCCCTTGGACTCGCCTTGGCTCATCATGGACCGCGCCCTCACCGAGAGGCACCAGGGCTTGCCATACCTCAACGCCCTTCAGGTCAGCCAGGTAAGCGTCCGAGGCCGGACCATTTCCATTCTCGCTCCGGCGGGCCGCCAGATAGCGAAAGACAAATTGACGGTATTCTTCGTGAGTGTAAACGGTCGAGATGGAGACATCATGCCCTTGGCGCCTCAAGAACAGAAGCAGCTCGAGCATGGAATTCGATACGCCGTCGCACAGGACGGGGTTGAACCGATTCAAGCTCAAAAAAACAATTTTTTTGGCGGCGGCGCTCATGCCCTGATTCCATTCCCATCTTGGGCAAAAACAGGGTGCAAGTCAATGAGGGCGCCCAAGAGGGCCTGGCCGCGCATTCTCCGGAAAGAAGCGATGTGGTAAGATGACTCCAAAATGAACGTCAAGAAGTTGTTCCGCGAATATATCCTGGGGACGATCGCGGCTCCCGAGCCGGTCAAGGTCAAGTTCCGGCTCAAGGACATGCTCTTCTATGTCCGCTTCGTCAAGCCTCTGTGGAAGCTGGCCCTGGTCAGCCTGCTGCTGACGCTGTTCACCACCGCCGTCAGCTCGTTTTATCCCCTGGGCGGGAAAGCCCTGATCGACAACGTCCTGCTCAAGAAGGACCCTTCCGACATCCTCTCTATACTGAGCTCCCTGGGCCTGGGTGGGCTTCGGCCGCTGCTGGCGCGCATTCTGGGCTCCCTCAACCTGCTCGTCCTGGCCGGCCTCCTCTTCGGCCTGCTCAACGGGGTGGTGTCCATCGTCCAAAACCTGATCAACTTCAGGTTCAACACCGGAGTCACCTTCCGCGTCCAGACCGCGCTGTTCGACCGGGTGCTGCGCTATCCGCTGTCGATCTTCAAAGAGAAGCAGACCGGCTACCTCATGGAGCGCATCACCGGCGATGTCCACACCGTCGAGAGCTTCTTCTCCCAGTACCTCTTCCAGCTCCTGCGGAACGTCCTCACTCCCGTCATCAGCCTGTTCATTCTCTTTCACCTGGACCGGTCCATAACCTTCCTACTCCTAGCCCTCGTGCCGCTCAACGTCCTCATCAATTACCTGGTCATGGTCCGGGCCCGGGCCCTCAGCTACCGCCAGATGGAAAAGACCGCCACCATCAGCGGCGACATCCAGGAGGTGCTGTCCGGGATCGAAGTCATCAAGTCCTACGGCGGCGAGGAACGGGAAAAGTCCAAGGTGGCGGGCAAGATGAAAGACGTCATCGAACTCCAGCTCCGAAGCCTCCTGCTGTCCTCCTTCGCCGGATATTTCCTCCAGGGGATCAACCTGGCCACCCGGTTGTTCATCACCTGGATATGCGGCCGCCGGGTCCTGGCCGGGACGATGACCGTGGGCGACCTGACGGCGTTCACTCTCTACTCCATGCAGCTCTCCGGCCAGCTCAGCGGAATCTTCAGCCAAATCATCTCCCTCCAGTACCTCTTCCTGTCCATGGGACGCCTCCATGAGATGTTCTCCATCAGCCCGGAGATCGACAAGGAGCGGAAAGGCCAGCCCCTTCTGCGGCCCTTGAAGGCCGAAGGCCGGATCGAGTTCCAGAAGGCGTCTTTCGCCTATGTGCCGGGCAAACCCGTGCTCAGGGAGGTTTCCTTCCATATTGCTCCCCGGGAGAAGGTTGCCATCATGGGTTCCAGCGGCATCGGTAAGACGACCCTTATCAGCCTGGTCCTCAAGTTCTATACCCCCCAGGAGGGCCGGATACTGCTCGACGGCCGCGACCTGCAGGAGATTGATACGGAATGGCTGCGTTCCCGGACGGCTATCGTCTCCCAGGAGACGTTCTTGTTCAACGACACTGTGGAGAACAACATTAAGTACGGAAAGCCCGGCGCCGGTCAGGATGAAGTCGAGGCGGCCGCCCGCCAAGCCCTTATCCACGACGACATCCTGAAGCTGGAGAAGGGCTATAAGACCGTGGTCGGGGAGCGGGGGGCCAGGCTCAGCATCGGCCAGAAGCAGAGGATTTCCCTGGCCCGCGCTTTTCTCAAGGACCCGGCTATCCTGATTCTGGACGAACCGACCTCGGCCCTCGACCGCCGGACGGAGAAAAGCCTGGGCGAGACTCTGCGCCGCATTGCCCAGGGCCGCACCACCATACTCATCACCCACCGGCTGCCGCTGGTGGAGCTGACCGACCGGGTGTTCGAGTTCAGGAAAAAAGGCCGGAAAGAAGGGCTGTTCGAAGTCAAAAAAAACGCGGCTAGGCCTGTTCGTCCGGAGCCTCAGAAAGCAACCAATCTTTTGAAACAGCGATAGCGCTCTTCGACTTGAGCCGAGGTCAGGGTCTTGAAGCGCTCGATGCCGAAGTCCTCGATGGCAAAGGAGGCCATGGCGCTTCCGTAGACGGCCGCCCGGCGGATGGCGCTGCTGGTAAAGCGGCCGGCCCGGTCGAGGGACCCGAGAAAGCCGCCGGCGAAACAATCGCCCGCGCCGGTCGGGTCCACCACCTCTTCGGTCGGGTTGGCCGGAAGGCCGAAAGCCTGGTCCCGGCCCAGGACCAGCACCCCGTGTTCCCCTTTCTTGACAACCGCCCAGCGAGGGCCGCGGTCCAGTATCTGGCGGCCGGCCCGGACCAGGTTGATCTCGCCGGTCAGCATCTTGGCTTCCTGGTCGTTGCAGAAAAAAACATCCACCCGGTTGAGGACCTTGAGGAGCGCTTCCCGTTTGGTTTCGATCCAGAGCTGGATGGTGTCCATGGCCACCAGGCGCGGCCGGGCCGCCTGGTTGAGAATATCGTCCTGAAGGTCGGGGTCGATGTTGGCCAGGAAGATGATGTCCGCCCGGCGGTAGGAGGCCGGCAGCTTGGGCCGGAAATCCTGGAAGACGTTTAGCTCCGTGCAGACCGTTGTGCGGCAGTTGGGGTCGGCCTCATAGCGGCCGGCCCAAAAGAAAGTCCGGCCCGGCCGGACCTCAAGACCCCGGAGGTCGATCTTCCGGCGGCGGAAGAAGGCCAGTGTTTCCTTGGGGAAATCACTTCCCACTACGCCTACGATTTTAGGCCGAGTAAAGAAGCTGGCGGCCAAAGCGCAGTAAGTGCCCGAACCGCCCACAATCCGCTCGCGCCGGGCGCAAGGCGTCTCGATGGTGTCGAAGGCCAGGGAGCCGACGATGACCAGGCTCATGGGATCGCCCTCCGGCTCAGCATTGGAGATATTTCTTCACCAGCAGCCCCAGCTTCTTTCTGGTCTCGGCCGGGATGAGGTGGGGGGCCGTGACGATGACGTTGCGGATGGCCGTGCCGCAGTCGCAGGGACTGTCAGGCTGGGCCGGGAGCGAGGCCAGCGTCTTTTTGATGACGGCCTTGGCCTGGTCGATGTTGGCCCGCAGGTTCTGCAGGATCAGCTCCACGGAGACCGACTCCTCTTCCTCGTGCCAGACGTCATAGTCGGTGACCAGGTTCATGGTGGCGTAGCAGACCTCCGCCTCGCGGCAGAGCTTGGCTTCGGTAGCGGCCGTCATGCCGATGACATCGCAGCCCCACTGCCGATAGATGCTCGACTCGGCCTTGGTGGAAAAGGCCGGCCCTTCGATGCAGAGGTAGGTCCCTCGGGGATGGATGCGCAGCCCCAGGCCCTGGCCGGCTTGGAAGAGAGAGCCGGCCAGGCCCGGGCAGACGGGATGGGCGAACCCGATATGGGCCGCCAACCCGCCGCCGAAGAAGGTGTTCGGCCGATGCGTCCGGTCGAAAAACTGGTCGGAGATGACAATGTCCCGGGGTTTGATCTCCTGCTTCAGAGAGCCGCAGGAATTGACCGAGACAACCCTCTCCACGCCCAGCATCTTGAACCCATAAATGTTGGCCCGGTAGTTGATCTCCAAAGGAAGATAGCGGTGGCCGCGGCCATGACGGCTGAGGAAGGCCATTTCCCGGCCCTCCAGCCGGCCCACCACATAAGCATCCGACGGGTCGCCGAAAGGAGTCTTAAGCTTGACCTCGCGGAGATTGTGGATGCCCTCAATCTCATACAGCCCTGTCCCGCCCAGGATGCCGACCTCGGCGCGCAACAGCCCGGAATTCTCCGCTCCTTTATGATTCGCTTTCTTCCGCGCTGAAGCCATGCCGCCCTCCTGGCCTTCTTCTTCAAGTCGTTAAGGTATAGTATGAATGGCCGGAACTGTCAAGAAGAGCGGATGATTCTCTTTGACAGAAGAGGGTCAAATGAATAATAATGCGCCCAAAGGAGTCATCGATGGTCAGTATGGTCAACTTGAAGCATGATGAAATCCCCGGGCAATGGTACAACATCCTTCCCGATCTGCCGGAACCTTTGCCGCCCCCCAAAGACCCCCAGAAGGGCCCCTCCCGAATCGATAACTTGCCCAAGCTCTTGATCGGCGAATGCCTCAAGCAGGAATTCTCCACGGAACGCTGGATCGACATCCCGGGCGGAATCATGGACCTCTTCGCCAAAGCGGGCCGGCCCAGGCCTCTTTTCCGCGCCACCAACCTGGAAAAAAAGCTGGGCACGCCGGCCAGGCTCTATTATAAAAGCGAGTTCTTCAGCCCCACCGGCAGCCACAAAGTCAACACCGCCCTGGCCCAGTGCTGGTATGCCAAGCAGCAGGGGTTCGAGAAAGTCACCACCGAAACCGGCGCCGGCCAGTGGGGCACCGCCCTGTCCTATGCGGCCGCGGTGACCGGGCTGAAATGCATGGTCTTCTGGGTCCGCAGCGTTTACAACTGGAAAAAAGACCGGCTTTATTTCATGAAGCTTCTAGGGGCTGAGGTCTACGCTTCGCCCAGCCCCGTGACGAAATTCGGCCGAAGCCTTTACAAAAAGAATCCCAAGCATGTCGGCTCGCTGGGCATCGCCATCTCCGAAGGCCTGGAAGCCGCCCAGTCCGAGCCCAAAGCCATTTATTCGCTGGGGTCCGTCCTGAATCATGTCTTGATGCATCAGACCATCATCGGCCAGGAAACGCAGAAACAGTTCAAGATATTCGGCGATTACCCCGACCTGGTCATCTCCTGCCTGGGCGGAGGCTCCAATTTCGGCGGGTTCGCCCTGCCCTTTGTCGGGGAGGTGCTGAAAAACAAGAAGAAGATCAAATTCATCGCCGCCCAGAGTCAGGCCGCCCCGAACTTGCAGGGTCACTATGAATACGATTTCGCCGATTATGCCGAAATGACGCCCATGCTCAAGATGTACACCCTCGGACACAGGACCTCGATGAAGCCCATCAAGGGCGACGGCCTCCGCTACCACGGCTGTTCGCCCATCCTGAGCTACCTGAGGCACAAGGGCATTATCGACACGGTGGCCTATCCCGCCGACGAGAAGCACGTCTTCGAGAGCGCCAAGCTGTTCGCCCAGACCGAGGGCTGGCTGCCCGCCCCGGAATCCGCCTACTCCATCTGCTGCGCCATAGATGAGGCGGTCAAGTGCCGGGAGTCGGGCGAGAAGAAAACGATCGCCTTCAACATCAGCGGCCACGGGTTCCTGGACATCCCGGGCTACCAGTCGGTGCTGGGGTTGAAATAAGCGAGAGTCATTCTGAAATAGTGCTCTGGCCGAGCCGGCTGAAAGCAGCCGATTCATAAGGGGCAATCTTTAACCTTCCTTCCCTTCCGTCTTGAACCGGAGGAGCAAACCGGGAATAATAGGGTGACACATTTGGCCGGGAGGCCAGACATGCACGAGATGAAGGTTAGCAAGTTCCTCTACGAGACGCTGGCCGGCGGGTACACCAACCAGCTGCCCATCGCCTCGGTGTGCAACGGCCACTGCTTCTTCTGCTCCAACGACATGAACCCCTTCCCTATTTATCGAGAGGGCTTCCGTCCCCTGGAAGACGTCAAGCGCGGCATTGCCCTTCTCGACCCCAGCTCGCCGGCCGAGGTCCGCATCGGCGACAGCCTGCCCGGCCGCGTCTCGGAGGGCGAAGCCCTGCGCCATCCCCAGATTTTCGACATCCTGAAGCTCATCCGTCAGAAGATCCCCGGCAAGGTCATCCAGGCCAACACCAACGGCACGGTGCTGACTCCGGAGTTCATCGAAAAGCTGAAACCCTTCAAGCCGATGAAGCTGTCCATCTCCTACCATTCCGATAACCCGGAACATTGGTGCCGGATCTTCGGCCTCGACCAGAACGATTATCAAACGGCCCGCAAGTCCTTCTTCCATCTGGCCAAGGAGCAGTTCCTGGCCGAGGGGGTCATCGTCCCCCTGCCCGGCCTGGTCGGCTGGGAGGACATCGAAAAGACGGTCAACAGCCTGCGGCCCTTCATCGGCAATCTCATCGTCTATCCTCCGGGTTACAGCGACCTGGCCGGGGAGGAGCTGAAAAAAACCCTGGCGGTGGATTATGCCGAGCTGAGCCGGTTCTTCCAACGCCTGAGGAAAGCTTTTCGCTTAAACATCCAGGTCATGTCCGACCCGCTCCGGCCCTTGGATTTCCACCCCGCCGCCTTTATGCAGAGAACGGCCGAGGCCAAGCACAAGAATGCGCTGTGGTTGTTCTCCGAGGCCGCCTTCGAGAATGCGGCCAAGATCCTGGAATCGCAGGCGCCTTTCGTCACGAACAACCACCATCCCTGGCTGGTTAAGAACTTGACCTATGGCGGAAATATCGTCTGCGCCGGCTTGTTGATGGTGAAAGACTTCGAGGCCGCCGCCGAGAAGGCCTTGGAGGAGCTCGGCCGCCGCTCAGCCCAGGTGGACGTTCTGGTTCTCCCCCAGATCGCTTTTGACCGGTTCGGCGAAGACCTGACCGGCGTGCCCTATTCGCGACTCGCCGAGCGGTGGGACATTCCTGTCTGGCTGGGTTGAAGGAGACGGGGCACAAGCATGATTGAGAATGAGCTGGGCCCACTCCTAGCTCTGCTGGACCGCACCACACGGGTGGCGGTCCTGACCGGGTCCGGCATCTCGGCCGAATCGGGCATTCCCACTTTCCGCGGCGAGCATGGACTATGGAAGCAGTTCCGGGCCGAGGAGTTGGCCACCCTCGAGGCCTTCGAGCGGGATCCCATGCTCGTCTGGGAATGGTATGACTGGCGCCGTGGAATCATCGGCCGGGCCGAGCCGAACGAAGGCCACCGGACGATCTCAGCCTGGCAGGACGTCTTCCCCTCCTTCAGCCTCATCACCCAGAACATCGACGGCCTCCATGAGCGGGCCGGCTCCCGCGATCCAGTCGAGCTGCACGGCAACATCTGGAAGCTGCGCTGCCTCCGGGAGGGGACGGTGACTGAAAGCCGCGAGGTTCCGCTCCACTCCCTCCCGCCCCTCTGTCCGGCCTGCGGGGCCATGCTCCGGCCGCACATTATTTGGTTCGGCGAAGCGCTCGACCGAAGCGTCCTGGAAGATGCTTTCCGCCGCAGCACCGCCTGCGACGTGATGTTCGTGGTGGGGACCTCGGCCATAGTCCATCCGGCTGCTTCCCTTCCCCTGGCGGCGGCCGACTCAGGGGCTAAGATCGTCGAGGTCAACCCCGACCCGACCCCTCTCAGCCGCACGGCCGACTTTATCTTCCGCGGGAAGGCCGGTCAAATCCTGCCCGTCATCCAGCAAAAACTTATCCAAAAACTGAGGCCCTGACTGAATCAAGGAGACCGAACACCATGAAATATGTCTATATCGACGGGTCGGCCGGCGCGAGCGGCGATATGCTGCTGGCCGGCCTTCTCGATTTGGGCGTTCCGGCCGCAGAATTCAAAAAGGCCGTGGCCCGGCTCAAGCTCCCCGTCGAGCTCAGCGTCCGCCGCGTGCAGAGAGGCGGCCTGAGCGGCCTGAAGGTGGACGTTCGCCTGAAGATCAAAAAATCGCCTGCCCGAAAATATGCTGACGTCGAGGGGGTGATCAGGAAAAGCCCGTTTCCGGCTATGGTCAAGGAAAAATCCCTGGCCGTTTTCGCCTCTCTGTTTAAGGCCGAGGCCAAGGTCCACGGCCGGCCTTTCCGCGACGCCCATCTTCACGAGGCCGGGGCCGACGACGCCCTGGTCGATGTCCTGGGCTGCTGTTTTCTGCTCGACCGCTTGGGCATTAAAAGGATACTGAGCTCTCCCTTGAACGTGGGCTCGGGCTGGGTCGAGACCTCCCACGGCGTCCTGCCCGTTCCCCCGCCGGCCGTGGCCGAGCTCCTCAAGGGCATTCCCATCTATTCGGCCTGGGTGGATCGGGAAATGGTGACGCCCACCGGGGCCGCTCTGATCTCCACCCTGGCCGACCAATTCGTTTCTCTGCCTGAACTGTGCTACGAGCGGATCGGCTATGGCGCGGGAAGTCGTGACCTGCCCGGCTTTTCCAACATCCTGCGGGTTTTCTATGGCCGGGCGGAGAGGCTGCAACCTTCCCCGCGGTTATACATCATCGAAGCCAATATCGACGACGCATCCCCACAGCTGCTGGCGGCCTTTCTGGACAAAGCCCTGGAGCTCGGCGCCCAGGACGCCACCCTGACCCCGGTGGTCATGAAAAAGGGCCGTCTGGCTTCCAAATTGACCCTGTTGGCCGAGCTTGATAGAATAGATGATCTTATCGCCGGTGTATTCCGGGAAACGACGTCCATCGGGGTCCGCTATTTTCCCGTGGAAAGGCGGGTCCTCGACCGCTCCCTGACCAAGATCAGGGTCGCCGGCGAGCCGGTGGCTGTCAAAGTTTCCCGGTTCGAAGGCCGAACGGTCACCGCCCAGCCCGAGTTCTCCGACTGTCAAAAGGCGGCTAAGAAAAAAGGCCTTCCGCTGAAGGAGATCCAGCGCCGGGCGGTGGAGGAATATTGGAAAAAAACAGGACGGGAATGAGCCCCAAGACCGCAACCGACCTCAAAAAAGTGGAGCGAGGAGTCCGCCTCATCCTGGAGGGCGTGGGCGAGGATGTCCGGCGCGCCGGGCTGCGGGCCACCCCCCAGCGCGTGGCTCGCATGTTCACCGAGATCCTGGGCGGCCGGCACGAGGACCCAGCCCGCCACCTGCGGGTCATCCACAGCGAGAAGCACGATGAGATGGTGCTGATCAAGAACATCCCCCTCTACTCCATGTGCGAACACCACCTGCTGCCCTTTGCCGGGGTGGCCCATGTGGCCTACATCCCCAAGGGCGGCCGGATCGTGGGTTTGAGCAAGATCGCCCGGGTGGTGGATGTCCTGTCCAGGAGGCTTCAAGTGCAGGAGCGGTTGACCAAGCAGGTCGCCGACCTGATCATGGACCACCTCCAGCCCCTGGGGGTGATGGTCGTCATCGAGGCCGAGCACATGTGCATGTCCATGCGGGGGGCCAACAAGCCCAAGGCCCTGACGGTGACTTCGGCCGTCCGCGGTTCCTTCCGCGCTTCCAGCGTCACCCGCAACGAAGCCATTTTACTCATCCGAGGAGGGCCGGGCGGTGTCACAGAGCTCTGATTCGAAGCCGACCTTCACCGTCACCACCCCCATCTACTACGTCAACGACGCCCCCCACATCGGCCATGCCTACACCACGGTCATCGCCGACGTCCTGGCCCGGGCCAAGAAGCTCAACGGCTACGATGTCTTCTTCCTGACCGGTACGGATGAGCACGGCCAGAAAGTCCAAAAGGCGGCGGCCGAGAAGGGGCTGCCGCCCAAGGAGCTGGCCGACCGTGTGGTGGTCCGCTTCATGGACCTCTGGCGGGCCTTGGACATCGAGTACGACTTTTTCATCCGGACCACCATGCCGGCCCACGAACGCGGAGTGCAGAAAATCTTCACGCGGCTTAAAGAGCAGGGCGATATATACAAGGGCACTTACCACGGCTGGTACTGCGTCTCGGATGAATGCTATCTGGCCGAGGACATTCCCGCCCAGCCCGACGGGACCAAGGTCTGCCCCGACTGCGGCAAGACCGCCCATCCTCTGGCCGAAGAATGCTACTATTTCCGACTGTCTGCTTACCAGGACCGGCTGCTCGACTTCTACAAGAAGAACCCTGAGTTCGTCCGGCCGCAAAGCCGGATGAACGAAGTGATGAATTTCGTTCGGCAGGGGTTGCGCGACCTGGGCATCACCCGGACCACGGTGGAGTGGGGCATCCCCTTCCCCGACGATCCCAAGCACACCATCTATGTCTGGTTCGACGCCCTCCACAACTACCTGACCGGCGTGGGCTACGACGAAAACCCGGAGCTTTTCGCCAAGTACTGGCCGGCCGATATCCATCTCATCGGCAAAGACATCCTCCGCTTTCACGCCGTGTACTGGCCGGCCTTCCTCATGGCGGCCCGGTTCGAGCTGCCCCGCTGCGTCTTCAGCCACGGCTGGTGGATGATGGGGGGAGCCAAGATGTCGAAGTCGCGGCGGAACGTCTTCGACGTCAACCTGATCCTCAAAATGTTCGGCCCCGACCCGCTGCGCTATTTCCTGATGAGGGAAATCCCCATCGGTCAGGACGGCAACTACTCCGACGAGTCCTTCCTGCACCGGGTGAACTCCGACCTGGCCAACGACCTGGGCAACCTGGTGCAGAGGACCTTGACCTTGATCGTGCGCTCCTTCGGGGAGACGCTGCCGGAGCCGGGGCCGGAGGCCCAAGAGGATCACCGGCTGAGCGAGGATTTCGGCCGGCTCCGGGACCGGGTCTGCGCCCTGTACGAGGAAATCGCCATCACCCGGGCCTTGGAGGAAGTGTGGGCCTACATTTTTAGCGTAAACAAATATCTGGCCGACCAGGAGCCCTGGAAGATGGCCAAGGATAAAGACAAGGCCGGCCGGCTGGCCCGCATCCTGCGGCAGGCGGCGGCCGCCTTGCGCGGGATCAGCCATCTCCTCTATCCGGTCATGCCCGGCTCCTCGCGCCAGATCTGGGCTTGGCTGGGCGAGGAGAAGCGGCCGGAGCAGGAGGCCTTCCGCGAGCTGGACTTCGAAAACTTCCGGCTTTGGCCCGGCCGTAAGATCCAAGAACCCAGGCCGCTCTTCCCGCGGGTGGCCCTCAAGGATTTTCTGGAGGCCATGGCCGAGCCGCTGGGGCCCCAAGCCGGGGAATCAAAAAAGGCCCTTCCCGTCCAAGGAACTAAGGAGGATACCATGGACTTTGTCAGCTTTGACGAATTTAAAAAGATGGACCTTAGGGTGGCCCACATCCTGAAGGCAGAGCGCGTAGCCGGCACGGACAAGCTGCTTAAGCTGGAAGTGGACGTGGGCACGGACACCAGAACCCTGGTGGCCGGCGTGGGCGACGTCTACAAGCCCGAGGACCTGACGGGCAAGAAGCTGGCCGTCATCGTCAACCTCAAGCCGGCGCTCATCCGCGGCTTCGAATCCAAGGGCATGATTTTGGCCGCCGAGTGGCAGGGCAAAGCCAAAATTGCTTTCTATGATGCTGATATTCCGGCCGGGGCCAAGGTCAAATAGCCCAGGATCAGTTGACCGTCACTTTAATAACATTTCTCCTGTTCATTTTCAGCGGGAGCGGTACGGCTTATAATTCTTCGCCACAAAGCCCTGATCAGATATCGCTGTATGCCGTACTAGGAAAAGTCAAGCAGTATTGCCTGAGGTTGGAAAAAGGCGCTTATGATTTTGTTTGCCTGGAGGAAATATCAGAAAAGATCGAATATTCCCGATTCTTATTTTTCCCCTTAGTGACCCACAACAGGTACGTTTATGATTATCAGTTGATAAAAAAAGGCTCACAAGCAAAAGAGACGAGAATCCTATTGGAAATAAACGGGGATAAAACCCGCCAGGAAAACCCGGGTTCGACAGTAAAAGGCATATTTTAGGCCATTTTCCGAGCTAAGTTGTTTCTTTTCAACAAGAGATATTCCGAAAAGTCAAAATCACGTAGGCATGCGAATAATAAATATAGTATTGACAATAAATGTAGAATATGATATTTGAATAGGCATGTATGTGCGGACCATCTCCCGCAAGAACAAAGATGGCTCCATAACCACCTATGTCCAGCTCGCCCATAACGTCCGCGACCTGAAAAGCGGCTTTGCCCGGGCCCAGGTTCTCCATACCTTCGGTCGTGCCGATTCGCTTGACCTCGGCGCCATCCGAAGGTTGGTTAAAAGCCTATGTCGGTTCATCTCTCCTGAAGACGCTCTTGAAGCCCGGGGTTCGGCGGCTTTGCGGTTCATCAAGAGCGTGCCCCTGGGCGGGGCTTATCTGTTGCGGCAGATCTGGGAGAGGCTGGGGCTTCAAACCGTGTTGAACACAGCTTTAGCAGAAAGACACTTTGAGTCTCCCGTCGAGTGGGCCATCTTCGCCATGGTGGCCAATCGGGCCCTAGCCCCCGATTCGAAGCGCGGCGTGGAGGAATGGGTGAGGGAAGACGTGGCTTTGGGCAACCTCGAGCCGATCTCTCTGCAGCATCTTTATCGGGCGATGGATTTTCTTTTGGCTCAGGACGCCGAGCTTCAGAAAGAAGTCTTCTTCGCCACGGCCGATCTTCTCAACCTCGAGGTCGATCTTCTGTTCTTCGACACCACGACGACCTATGTCGAGTGCGAGGAGGAAGACGATTTTCGCCGCTACGGGCACTCCAAGGACAGCCGGCCGGACCGGCCGCAAGTGGTCATCGGGCTGGCCGTGACGAAAGAAGGGCTTCCGGTCCGCTGTTGGGTGCTTCCCGGCAACACCCAGGACATGACCACGGTGGAGATGATCAAAACCGATCTCCGGGGCTGGCGGCTCGGCCGTTGCGTCTGGGTCCTGGACCGGGGAATGTCGAGCGAGGAAAACCGCATGATCCTGCAAAGAGCCGGCGGCCATTACATTCTGGGCGAGAAGCTCCGCGACAGCCAAGCGGTCCACAAGGAAGCCTTGTCGTTCCAGGGGCGGTACCAGAACGTCCGGGAGAACCTGGAGGTCAAGGAGATCGTCGTCGGCGAAGGGGAACGGCGCCGGCGGTTCGTCCTGGTCTTTAACCCCGAGCAGGCCAAGAAAGACAAGGCCACTCGCGACAAGACCCTGAAAAAGATCGAAGAGGCGATCGAAGCCTTGGGCGATCCCTCCGGAAAGACCCATAAAAAGTCCGTCTGCGCGCTCTTGTCGCATCGGACAATGGGGCGGTTCATCCGGCAGACGAAAACCGGCAAGCTGCGGATAAACCTCGCCAAGGTCCAGGAGGAAGAGGCGCTGGACGGCAAGTATCTGCTCTCGACCTCGGACGACACGCTCTCGGCGGAGGACGTCGCCCTCGGCTACAAGCAGCTCGCGGAAGTGGAGCGGGCGTTCCGGACGCTGAAAACAACGCTCGACCTGCGTCCTCTCTATCACCGCAAGGAAGAGAGGATCCGGGCGCACGTCCTTCTCTGCTATCTGGCGTTGCTCCTGGTCCGGATCACGGAGCGGGAAACGGGCGAGACATGGGACCGAATCCGGTCGGTGATGGAGCGATGTCATCTTGGAGAATTTTCCTCAAAAGATGGGCTGGTTTTCCAGCGGACGGAACTGACCTCGGATCAAGCTAACATCCTGAATCGGCTTAAGATATCGGCCCCGCCAGAGGTTCTTGACGTCCGGTTGAGCGCTTAATACCGTAGGCACACGCCTTTTTTTTGACTTGCCCCTAATCCCATGATAATCTATCAGTTAGGACGGATCGTAAATCTACTACTGTCGAACCCAGGATAACCCAACATCAGACAACAAAAGAAGTTTTTCTAAATCTTTTATGAACACATCTTTTGAATACCTCGCCTCGCTTACAAGGGAATTTAAAGGCGGTATGGCGACGGAAAATACCTACCGTCCTGCGCTCAAGACATTTCTGGAGGCCTGCGGCGAGGGAATATCCGCTACCAATGAGCCCAAGCGAACCCAATGCGGCGCGCCCGATTTCAGCATTTCCCGAAAAA
>JBAVVA010000135.1:0-24226 GCA_049697055.1 Candidatus Aminicenantales bacterium | reverse complement strand
TTCGGCCGGCCGGCAGTCGAGCGAATCTGCCGCCCAGCCGGAGGAGATGACCCGCTCCAACCTGTACCTCAACTCAGATGACGCCCTCTTGAAGAAGACCGTGGGCGAGGCCCTGGCCGACGAAAGCGACCCTTTCCGACGGGCCCTGCTCCTCAGGGACTGGGTCAGCGGCCACATGCAGTTCGACCTGGGGATCGCTTTTGCGCCATCCTCCGAAATCATCCGCAATTTGAAAGGGACATGCGCCGAGTATGCCATCCTGCTGGCGGCCATGCTCCGGGCGGCCGGCATCCCCTCCCGTTTCCTGATGGGCTATGTGTACCTTAATGGGATCTGGGGCGGCCATGCCTGGGCCGAAGCTTATATCGGCGGCCTGTGGCTGCCTTTCGACGCCGCGGTCATCGGCCCGGGGGTCGCCGACGCGGCCAGGTTCGCCCTGGCCAGTTCCTCACTGAATGAGGGGCTGGGCGAGCTGCTGGCGGGCGGGCAGAGTCTTTTGGGGAACATCGGGGTGACCGTCCTGGGTTATGGCCTGAGGGGGAAAAAGATTGAGGTGGATCCGCGGGCTCCTCTGTCGATCGTGATGGCCGATCAATATATCAATGCCGGCCTGGGGATGCGCATCCGCAAGCCGGCCGGTTTCATTTTCACCGATCTGGATAATACCTGGCCGGACCGGACGCTGCTGGCCATGAAGGGCCCCGGGGGCGAGATCATTCAAGTGCTCCAGGACCAGTGGCGGCCGGGGAAAAACTCAGAGGAGCAGGCTTTCGGCCTGCTGGAGAATCTCCTTCCGGGAGGAGTCCGTTCTTACCTTGAGTATCGCGGCCGTCACTGCCCGCTGGTTAATGCCTCGGGGAAAGCGGCGGCCGCCATTCTCAGCGGCGTGGATGTCTGGCTCATCCAGGCTGAAGGCGGGCGGGCCCTGGAACTTCTGAAGACAGTTTTGTCTTCCTCCATTATCGGGCCG
Organism: Candidatus Aminicenantales bacterium; assembly: GCA_049697055.1. Classification (GTDB taxonomy): domain Bacteria; phylum Acidobacteriota; class Aminicenantia; order Aminicenantales; family JAFGAV01; genus JAFGAV01. The sequence continues at coordinate 23,256 of JBAVVA010000135.1, read as the reverse complement.
CTAGGACCCCTGCCCGAAACCTTTGAAAATCATCCGGGCCGGCCTGAACGCCTGGCGCCGCCGCCGCATTGAGGCCAGCCGGAGATCCGAGGATCGCCGGTATCGAGGCAATAGAGACCTTTCGTCCCCACCACCAGAATTTTCCCGGCCACGGCTAAAGCCTGTCCCCGCAGGCCCTTTTCCTCCGGAATTTGGAAATCCCACAAGAGATTCCCATTTTCCGAATTGAGCAGGGTGACCTTGGCCCCCTGGACGATGATGGCCGCCTGTCCGGCCAGGCTGAATCCTGCAAATGATTCTTCCAGGGAATAAGTCCAAACCGGCTTTTTATTATCCATATTCAAGCAGGCGATTTCATAGCCGGCCAGGATCCCCTGCGGCTGTCTCACCCGTTTCTGAACAATGAAAAGATGATTGTTCCCGGCGGCCAGAGCTTGGGCGTTTTCAACGTTCCACAGCTCCGCAGGAATTTTCGGGGCAGCTGGCGGCCGAGGGTTTGCCGAGATTTCGAGGGGAGGCGCGACATACGACCATATTTCCCGGCCGTCGGCGAGCGAAAGACATTGAAGCGCATCCGCATTGGCCAGGAAAATGGTTTGTCCTCCGGCCACGACGGTATCCTTAAGCCATCCGATTTTCTTTTTCCACAGGACCCGGCCGTCCTTGGAGTTGAAACAGAGGGCCTCATCCATGGCCGTGGACAAGACGATCTTGTCGTCGATGAGGGCGGGGAAAACCCGCCGGTTGCTCACAGCTTCGATGGGCGTTCGCCAGACGGCCTGTCCGTTTTTGAGCCCGCGGCAGAGGAGCTCGTTTTCCTCCCTCAGATAGAGGCTCCCGTCTTTGGCCGAGGGCAGGGTCTGCTCGTCCCAGGAGCCCGGATGGAGTTCGCGCTCGGCTTTCCATATCTCTCGGCCGGAGGCCGCCTCAAGGCAAAAAACGTCGCCGTAGCCGTCGTGGACAATCAGCTTGCCGTCGAGAAAGAGTAACGGTGAGTTGATGGGAAATTGCGTATTAAATGACCACCTTTTTTGGCCGCCGCCAAGATCAAGGGCTATGATTTCCGACCCCGTTTCACTGAAGGTGCCGTTTTCGGTGCTGAAGGTCCAGGTCTTGCCTTTGAGGATCGTGAAAACAAGACCCCCTCCCGTCGTCGACATGGTCACCCATTCATATTCGGGATTGGCCGGGCCGCTGACTTTCCAGGCCAGACGGGGCGGCGAAGCGGGCCGGGCCGTGGAGAGGAAGAAAAATACGAAGAGGCAGAGAAGGCCAAGAACGGCTATTTTTTTCATGTGGACTCCCCTTTTCTCACGGCTCCATTTTAGGAGAACTGCGGCCGCAAGTAAAGAAAGCCTTGAACTCCGAGGAACTTTGTTTGAAGATTTATGAACGTCAGGCGGGAGCCGCTAACGGCTGGGGGACGGCTCGGGAGATTCCCAATTCTTGACGGCCTCCAGGGCTTCTTCCGCTGTCCGGACGGAGCGCAAGGTCTGGAGAAGGTGTCTGTTTTGAGCCGCCCGGCTGGCCAGGCCCAGGAGCTGTACTTGGGTGTCGGGGTCCTGGGCCGGAGAGAGGATCAGGAAGACAATCTCAATCGGCTTCTCGGTGGAGACGTCCGGGACGCCGCGCCGGGTGAGACCCAGGGCCACCACCGGCGCGGCCAGCCGATTGACGCGGACATGAGGGAAGGCCACCCCTTCGTTAAAGAAGGTCGAGCCCTGTTTCTCTCGCTTCATGATGTCATCGAATAAGGATTCCTCATCTTCGATCCGGCCATCCTTCCCCACGGCGGCGGCCAGTGTTCGAAGGACGCTTTCCTTGGGGACAGGCTGGTCCCAGATGATGATAAGGGGGGCTGACAGGGCTCGGCTGAGCGTCACTTGAGCCGGGGGCGGAGCCGCCCTTTCAGCGGCCGACGAGGGGGAGGGCATGCCTTCCGGGACCTCGATGGCGGGCTTGACCGGGACGGGCTCCACCTCGCCCGTATCGATGACGATAACGGTAACTCCTCTGGCATTTTTAATGAGATTCTTGACCACGGCTTTGTTCTTGCCCATCCTTTGCCAAAAGGGTTTGGGCTTCGACTTTCCGACAACGATCTGGCCCACCCGATATTCCTGGGCAAACCTGAGGATGGTATCGACGATATTTTCTCCCTTGTAGGTGAACACCACGGCGCCCAACTGTTTGGCCAGAGTCAGCGTCTCAGACAGAATACGCTGGGCCTGGGCGCTGATCACCGTCGCTTCCTCGGAGGGAGTCTGCACATAGACGCCGTACCAGTTCCGATTCAGTTTTCCCGCCAGGCGCGAGCCGTAGCGCAACAATTTCTCGCTGTTGGGGCCGTGCGAGCTCAAGCAGACCATGACCTGGTCCGAGGCGGCCCCGCTGTCGTCTTTCTGAAGCTCGCGCCTTCTGAAGTCGATCTGGGAAGCCAGCTCCCGAAGAGTGAGCTCCCGGAGTTTTTCTAGGTTCGAAGGAACAAAGAAATGGACCAGAGCAGCCTTGACCCGGTCGGGCGGATAAATCTTGCCTTCCTCCAGCCGTTTTTGGAGGTCGGCCGTGGCCAGGTCCACGTCGACGATCTCGTCCGCCTCGGCCAGAACGGAATCGGGCAGGCGCTCGTGCACCTTGACCCCTATGGATTTTTCAACGATGTTGTACAGGCTTTCTAAATGCTGAACGTTCATGGTGCTGATGACATGGATCCCGGCGGCCAGGATATCCTGGACATCCTGGTAGCGCTTTTCATTCCGGCTGCCCGGCACGTTGGTGTGGGCCAGCTCATCGATGAGAGCCACCTGAGGCCGGCGGGTCAGGATGGCCTCGGTGTCCATCTCTTCAACGGTGATGCCGTGATATTCTTGCCGGCGCCTGGGGACGACTTCCAGCCCCTGGGCCAGCCTGGCGATGTCGGCGCGGCCATGTGTTTCCAGCAGCCCGATGACCACATCCAGGCCTTGGCCCTTAAGCCGATGGCCTTCCTGGAGCATTTGATAGGTCTTGCCCACGCCCGCGCAGTAGCCCAGGTATAGCTTCAACTTCCCGCGCTGGGAGTGGCGGATCATCCTCAGAAAAGCGTCGGCCCGGTCTTCCATTATTTTGACCTTCCCTCCAGGGCCAGGTTCAGCATCAGGACATTCACCCGGGGCTCCCCCAAGAGGCCCAGGTCACGGCCTTGAATGTGAATCATGACCAGCCGCCGAACGGCCGTTTCGCTCAACCCCCGGGCCTTGGCCACGCGGGCCGCTTGGATCAGGGCGTTTTTGAGACTGATGTGAGGGTCGAGCCCGGAGGCCGAGGCCGTAACGGCATCGGCAGGCACCGGGGCCTGGGGGTCGAGAATGTTTTCGGCCCGGTAATCGGCCAGGCGCCGGCGGATTGTATCGGCCAGTTTTTTAGAAAGGGGCCCAAGGTTGCTGCCGCCGGAGCCGGCGGCATCGTATCCTTGCCCGGCGGCCGAGGGCCGGGGATGAAAATAGGCCGGCCCGGCAAAATTTTGGCCGATGAGGCTTGAGCCCAAGATCGTCCCGTTCCGCCTGACCAGCGAGCCGTTGGCTTTGGCCGGGAATAGGCCTTGGCCCAAAACCCAAACGGCCGCCGGGTAGAGGAGGCCCACCATGACCGCCAGGGATAAGACAGCCGCAAGCGAGCGGCTGAGTTCTTTGACCCAATTTTTCATGTTGGTCGGTCCTTTTTTATCCTATACAAGATGAAGCGCATTCACAATCAAATCGACCAGCTTGATTCCGGGAAACGGGGCGATGAGGCCGCCCAGCCCGTAGATCAAGAGGTTGCGCCTGAGGAGCGCGGCCGCGCCTAGGGGCCGGAAACGAACTCCGCGCAGGGCCAGGGGGATGAGGGCCATGATGATCAGAGCGTTGAAAATAACGGCGCTCAGGATGGCGCTCAAGGGCGAGCGGAGTCCCATAATGTTGAGCGGGGCGATGACCGGAAATACGCTGACCAGCATGGCCGGAATGATGGCGAAGTATTTGGCCACGTCGTTGGCGATGCTGAAGGTCGTCAGCGCCCCGCGGGTGATCAGCATCTGTTTGCCGATCTCAATGACTTCGATCAGCTTGGTCGGGTTGGAGTCGAGGTCCACCATGTTCCCGGCCTCCTTGGCCGGCTGGGTCCCCGTGTTCATGGCCACCCCCACATCGGCCTGGGCCAGGGCGGGTGCGTCATTGGTGCCGTCGCCGGTCATGGCCACCAGGTGTCCGGCCGCCTGTTCCTTTCGAATCAGCATCAACTTGTCTTCCGGCTTGGCTTCGGCCATGAAATCATCCACTCCCGCTTCTCGGGCAATGGCCGCCGCGGTGAGGCGGTTGTCTCCGGTGATCATCACCGTTTTAATGCCCATGGCCCTGAATCGCTCGAATCGGTCCCTGAGCCCGCCTTTGACGATGTCCTTGAGGTGAACGGCGCCCAGAACCCTTGTTCCATCGGCGACCAGGAGGGGGGTTCCCCCGGTGAGGGCGATGGAGCTGACGGCGCCCTGGAGTTCGCCGGGAATATTATCCTCGCTGAAAGCGCGGATCGCGTCCGGGGCGCCCTTACGGATCTTCCGGCCGTCAAGGTCAACGCCGCTCATCCTGGTTTGGGCCGAAAAAGCGATAAACTTGGCGTTCTCCATCTCGGCCAGGGAACGGCCTCTCAGTCCGTATTTTTTGGCCAAGACGACTATGCTCCGGCCTTCGGGCGTCTCATCGGCCAAGGAGGCCAGTTGGGCGGCATCGGCCAATTCCTCGACAGTAACTCCGGCCGCCGGGAGAAACTCGGCGGCCTGACGGTCCCCCAAGGTGATAGTCCCGGTTTTGTCCAGGAGCAGAACGTCCACGTCCCCCGCCGCTTCAACCGCCCGGCCGCTCATGGCCAGCACGTTTTTCTGGACCAGACGGTCGATGCCGGCAATCCCGATGGCGTTGAGGAGGCCGCCGATGGTGGTGGGAATCAGGCAAACCAGCAGGGCCACCAGCACGGTGAGGGTCAGGGAGACTCCGGAGTATTGGCCGAAGGGTTTCAGGGTGATGATGACGGCCAGGAAAATGATGGTTAGGGCCGAGAGGAGGATGGTCAGAGCGATCTCGTTGGGGGTCTTCTGGCGCTTGGCCCCTTCGACCAGGCCGATCATGCGGTCCAAAAAACTTTGGCCGGGGTTGGTCGTAACCCGGACTTCTATCCTATCGGATAAAACCCGCGTGCCGCCGGTGACCGCGCTCCGGTCGCCGCCCGCCTCACGGATGACCGGGGCTGACTCCCCGGTTATGGCCGATTCATCTACGGTGGCCACTCCTTTGGTGATTTCGCCGTCGGCCGGGACGATTTCGCCGGCGGACACCAGAACGAGGTCGCCTTTCCGGAGTTGTTCAGCCTGGACTTTTTCAACCCCGCCGTCGGGCCGCAGGCGATTGGCCGTGGTTTGGGTGCGCGTCTTTCGAAGAGCCTTGGCCTGGGCCTTGCCCCGCCCTTCAGCCATAGCTTCCGCAAAATTGGCGAAGAGCACGGTGAACCAGAGCCACAGGGAGATCTGCAGCATAAAGCCGAAGGGCTCCCGGCCGGACCTGAAAAAAAGCCCGAGACTGGTCACCGCGGCGCCGACTTCGGTGACAAAGATGACGGGGTTTTTCAACAAAGACAGCGGGTTCAATTTCTTGAAAGAATCGAGCACGGCCGGCCCGAGGATCTGCCGGTCAAAGAGGGAATGGGTCTTGGCTGCCACAGCCTGTTCTCCCTTAATATTGAATTCCCGACCCGACCATCTGGAAGTGCTCGACGATGGGCCCCAGGGCCAGGGCGGGTAGAAAGGTGAGCGCCCCGACAATCAGGACTGTCGCGATAAGGATGATGATGAAGGTCAGCCCGCTGACCGGGAAGCTGGCCTGGCTGGGCGGGACCAGTTTCTTTCTGGCCAGGCTTCCGGCCAGGGCTAGGACAGGCACCATCATGACAAAACGGCCGAACAGCATGGCCAGGCCCAGGGTGATGTTGGTGCCGGCCGTATTCCCGTTCAGGCCGGCAAAGGCGCTGCCGTTGTTGCCGACCCCGGAGGAGTAGGCATAGAGGATTTCGCTCAGACCGTGCGGCCCGGCGTTGTTAAGTCCGGCCTGGCCCCATCGGCTGGCCAGGGCCCAGGCGGAGAAGCCGAGAATGCTGAAGATGAGGATGAGCACGGCCAGCACCGAGACTTTCACGTCATAGGATTCGATTTTTTTGCCTAGATACTCGGGCGTCCGGCCGACCATCAAGCCTGTCAAAAACACGGCCAACACCACAAAGACGAGCATTCCGTATAATCCCGCGCCGACTCCGCCGAAAACCACCTCGCCCAATTGCATGTTGAACAAGGGGACGAAGCCGCCCAGGGGCGTATAAGAGTCATGCATGGAATTGACCGCCCCGCAGGAAGCGTCCGTGGTGACCGTGGCAAACAGGGCGGAATTGAAGATGCCGAAACGGACCTCCTTGCCTTCCATATTCCCGTCGGCCTGGTCCACCCCCAGGGCCTTCCAGCGGGGGTTGCCCTGACTCTCGGCCCCCCAGCAAACCAGCACGGCGGCCAGAAAAAGAACGGCCATGGCGCTCCACACCGCCCAGCCGTGCCGCTGGTTTTTGACCATTCGCCCCAGATAGAAGGTGAGGCCGCTCGGAATAAGGAAGATGGTAAGCATCTGGATGAAGTTGGAAAGAGGAGTCGGGTTTTCATAAGGATGGGCGGCATTGGCGTTGAAAAAGCCGCCCCCGTTCGTTCCCAGCATCTTGATGGCCGTTTGGGAAGCCGCCGGGCCCTGGGCTATGGTTTGGCCGGGGGGGCATTTGGGGAAGGCTGGAGGCTGGCCGTTTCAACAGGCCTGGCCCGCTCATACGGTTTGAAGTTCTGGATGGTGCCCTGCGACACCAGAAAAAGGGCGAGCCCCAGGGACAGCGGCAGCAGCAGGTAGAGATTCAGCCGGACAAGATCGGCCCAGAAGTTCCCGATGGTTTTGGCCGAAGACCGGGCGATCCCCCGGACGAGGGCCGCTGCCACGGCCAGGCCGACGGCGGCCGAGACGAAATTATGGAAAACCAGGCCGACCATTTGGGAAAAATAGGATAGGGTCGACTCACCCCCATAATTCTGCCAATTGGTGTTGGTGGTGAAACTGGCCGCAGTGTTGAAGGCCAGGTCGGGCTTGAGCGGGCCGAACCCTTGGGGGTTCAGGGGGAGACGGTGCTGGAGACGCAGTATGGCATAGGTGAACAAGAGGCCGACGAAGCTGAAGGCCAGCAGGGATAGGGTGTACTGCTTCCATCCCTGTTCTTTCTTCGGGTCTACTCCCATCAGGCGGTACAGTAGCCGCTCGACGGGCTTGAGGGCCGGGTCCAGAAACGTCTTCCCCCCGGCATCCAGAACACGGACCAGGTAAAGACCGACCGGTTTGGTCAGGAGCAGAAGAACGAGGAGGAAGAGGGCCAGCTGAATCCATCCATAAAGGTTCACTGCTTGTTCCCCCCCCCTAAAATTTTTCCGGCCGAAGAATGGTGAAGAACAAATAGCCGATCAAGAGTAAGGCGATGATGATTCCCAGGAGGTTGGACATTTTAGAGCCTCTCACAAGCCCGGGCATATAAATAGCAAAGCCCGAAAAAGGCGAAGGTTCCGGCAATGATGAGAATATCAATCATGGATGGTCCTCCTTGTCCGAAATGCGGTCGGCCCTTCTCAGAGTGAAGAAGAAGGTGGAGCCTTTTCCTTCACGGCTGTCGGCTCTGACGGACCCGCCGTGGGCCTCGACGATCTCCTTCACGATGGCCAGGCCCAGCCCCGCGCCCGTCTCTTTTCCATGACCGGGGACGCGGAAGAACTGTTCGAAGATGCGGGAGAGATATTGTCTGGGGATGCCTGGGCCGGTATCGGCTACCGAGAATTCGACCCGCTCCTCGTCGGCCGTGGCCGAAATGGTGACCGTGCTTCCGGGGAGGCTGTGCTGCAGGGCGTTGGACAGCAGGTTGCCGACAACATGATTCATCCGGGTCGGGTCGGCCCAAACCTCGGGCAGGCCGGCGGGCAGCGCGACGTTCAAGGTAACGCCCTGGTCCCGGGCCGCGCTCCAAAAAGGCTCCAGGCCCTCCAAAACCATCGACCCGGGCGAGATTTCCCGAAATTCCAAGCGGGCCTTCCCGGCTTCTATGCGACTGATGTCTAAAAGGTTGTTGAGGATAGCGTGCAGACGGTCGCTGTCGTCCCGGGCCGCCACGACGAGCTCAGCCTGTTTTTCGGTGAGGGAGCCCACCTGTTCTTCGAGCAGAAGATGGATGGCCATTCGAATGGAGGTCAGGGGAGTCTTCAGCTGATGGGAGACCGTGGAAATCACTCCCCTTTTAATTTCATCCTGCTGCCGGAGCTGGGTGACATCCTGGAGGACCAGGATGACTCCCGTCGGTTGCCTTTCATTGTCCAAAATAGGCACCGCCTGAGGACGGAAGTAGCGTTCCTCTCCTCCCACGAAATGCTGGATGAGCTGCTGATTGTTCTTCGGCTGGCTGGGACGGCCGCTGTGGAGAGCTTCATGGTACAGGTCGGTCATCCATCCGAAGGGCAGATATTCAATCGAGGAATTGGGCCGGAGCCCGAACACGGTCTTGGCCGAGGCGGTGGCCACCTCCACATTTCCTTCCGGGCTAATGACAGCGACGGCGTCGGGGAGGCTGTCGAAGGCCCGTTGGGTGGCCTGCTGGATTCGGATGAGCTTGGCCTGATCGGTGCGGCGGAATTCCCGAAGGCTGGCTGCCATGGAATTGAATGATTCCGAAAGACGTCCGATCTCATCCCGGGAATCGCCGTGGACGACAAGGTCAAGATTTCCCCGCCGGATTTCGTCGGTGGAACGGATGAGGCGCTGAATGGGACGGAGAATCCATCTCCCCGTAAAAAAGACAAAGGCCATGGAAAGCAGGGCGCCGGCCAGCAAAAGGGCGTACATCTGCCGGCGGGCCGTTTCCGCGCTGCGGCGGGCACGGTCATTGGCCTCGCTCATGTTGCGCTGGTTCATTTGGAGGATCCCGTCGGCCGTGTCCTTGATCTGGTTGAACAGCGGGAAGAGGCCGCTGAAATAGGCCTCCCGGCGGAGAGCGGCCGGCCTTTCTTGATCCTCAACGCCTTGGAGGGCCGCTTTATATCGGCTATAGAGTTCCCGCAGACGGGCTGTCTTCTCCCCCTCTCCTGGAACGGTGATATTGTTCGCCTCGACTTCGAGAGCCTTCTCAAAGTTGATCCTATTCTTGAGGATGAGGGTTTCTCCGTTCTGAGTGTAGCCGAGAAGAGTGAAGAGCAGCCCGCTGTCGATGCGTTCCAGGGCTTCCTTCATCTGCTGGCAGGCGATGACGCTTTGGTAGTTCTCCCTGAGGATGACATCGATGGACTCGCCGAGTTTGGTGAGGTTCAAGACACTTTGAACGCCGATGATGGCGATGATGACCAATAGCCCACCGAAACCCAGAGCAAGCTTTTGGCGGAGTCCTAGCATATTTTTATCCTTTCCCTATTTGAATAAAGCAAAAAACATACCAAAAAGTTTTCTTTTTATATTATTGAAAATAATTGAAATAGCTAATTTTAGCTATTCTTGTTATTGCATTTTTCAAGATAAGGGATAGAAAACATTGAAATCTGCAAAACACCTTCGGGGTTCGAACTATATCCCGTACTTCTTACGTCGTCGCCAGAGCGTGGCCTGGTCGATGCCGAGGATGTCCGCGGCTTCCTGGAGTGATTTTACGCCGGCCAGAACCCTTCTGATGTGTTGTTCCTCGATTTTTTCCAGCGACACGGGATCGCCGATCTTCAGGGCCGATTCGCCCGGGGCTATGACGGCCGGGAGAGATTCGAGGCCGACCTGATCGGTCCGGCACAGGATGGCCGCCCGCTCTATGACATTGCTGAGTTCTCGGACGTTGCCCGGCCATTGGTATTGGCGAAGTGCCTGCAGCGCCTCCTTGTGGAAGCCCGCCAAAGACCGGTGATTTCTCCGGCTATGAAAGGCCAGCAACCGTTCGGCCAGGGCGACCACGTCGTCGGGCCGCTCGCGCAGAGGGGGGATTTCAATCTGGATCACGTTGATCCTGAAGAAAAGATCTTCCCGAAACCGGCCTTCCTTGACGGCGTTCTCCAGGTCGATGTTGGTGGCGGCCAGGAGACGCACATCGGCCTTGCGGGTCAGGCTGTCGCCCACGCGTTCGTATTCTTTGTCCTGGACGAACCTAAGCAGCTTGGGCTGCAGGGTGAGAGGCAGGTCGCTGATTTCATCCAGGAACAACGTGCCGCCCTGGCAGGCGGCCAGGCGGCCGGGGTTATCGCGCAGGGCGCCGGTGAAGGCCCCCCGGACATGCCCAAACAGCTCGCTCTCCAGGAGCTCGGCGGAAAAGGTGGGGCAGGATACGACGCCGATCGGCTTTCCCGCTCGAGGGCTCCAGGAATGAATGGCCCGGGCCAGGACGGTCTTGCCGGTTCCGCTTTCACCCCGAAGAAGGACGGTCGCCTCGGAGGAGGCCACCTGGCGGGCCAGGCTCACGGCCTTTCTCATCAACGGGCTTGTGCTGGAAAAATCAACCTCAGGATATTCTCGCCCCAGATCCTCCTGGAGGGCCGCCAGCCGCTGCTCCAGCGTCCGCACCTCGAATACTTTGCGGACGGCCAGCTTGATCTGAGCCGGGGTGAACGGCTTGGGGATGTAATCGGTAGCGCCCCGTCGCATGGCCTCCACGGCCGTGTCGATGGAAGCATAGACGGTGATGACAATGATCTTCAGCCAAGGGGTCGCGGCCAGCAGGGCCGGGATCAAATCCAGGCCGTTTTCCGTGCCCAGCCGAAGGTCCACAAAAGCGAGTTCAAAAGATTTCCGGGATGCCTCGGCCAGGGCGTCCTGGAAGTTGCTGACGGCCACCACCTGATGACCCTCGGTCTCCAGGCAGACGGATAATGTTTTGCGAATATTGATTTCATCATCCACCACGAGAATGTTGAGTGAGTCATTCATGGCCGTCTTCTTAAAGCATAAAAGACAATCGGGAGAAAATCAATTCCTGCTCACCTTTTTGACATTAAAATTTCACTATGGTATAAGCTCTAAGATACATAGATCACTATTCAATGGACGAATAATTATTTCACTCGCCGGGAGGAACACGATCATGATTTCCGGTGCTTATACTTTGATCATGACGCCGTTCGACAAAAACCTCAGGCTGGACGAGGAAGGACTGCGAACCCTGGTGCGGCACCAGGTTCAAAGCCAGGTTCAGGGCCTGGCTCCTTTGGGCGTTACCGGGGAGAGCCCGCTGTTGGATGAAAAAGAGATCGCCCGAGTGGTGGAAATCGTCGTGGCCGAAGCCAAGGGAAAATGCCTCATCGCTCCGGACACCTGCTCCAACAACCTGGACCAGACCATTCGGCGGGTCAAGCTCTATGCCCAGCTGGGCTGCGACTATGCGGTTGTGTTCGCCCCCTTTCTGGTCAAGCCCACCCAGGCCGGAGTCATAGAATTCTACGAGCGGGTGGCCCGGGAATCCCCGATTCCTCTCATCATTCACAATTCTCCCGACCGCGTGGGCATCAACGTCGAGCCCAAAACCTATGCCCGCCTCATGGAAAACGAGAAGTTCATCGGCACCAAGGACGGAAAGAAAGAGATGGACCACCTGGCCAAAATATTATATCTAGCCAGGGGCAAAGACTTTGCCGTCTTCACGGGCAAAGACACCACGGCCTATCCGCTCCTGTCCTTTGGCGGGAGCGGAGTCTTTACCGTGGCCGGGAATGTCGTTCCCCGGGTCATGAAAGATCTGGTGGACTATGGCTTGAGGGGCGAGCTGGAAAAGGCCCGGGCCCTCCATTATGAGTACTACGAGCTCTTTGAGGCCTTGAGAATGGAAACCAACCCCATGGCCGTAAAGGAAGCCCTGTCGATGATGGGGCTGCCGGGAGGGGGGCTGAGACTGCCGCTCACCCGTCTCAGCGAGCCCAACCGGGATATCCTGAGAAAGATCCTTAAAGAAAAAGGCCTGATTTGAAAGAGATTCTTCTCCGAGCGCCGGCCACGGTGGCCAACTTCGGGCCCGGCTTCGATATTTTCTCCCTGGCCCTGGAGAAGCCGTGCAATCTTTTCCGGGTGCGGCTGTGCGACTCGCCCTCCCTGACCATTATTATTACCGGGGAGGATGAAAACATCCCCACCGCTCCGGAGAACAACACGGCCGGCCTGGCGGCCATCCATTTCTTCAAAAAAATCAATTCTTCCCTGGGCGCCGAAATCGAGATTATCAAGCGCATGAAGTCCGGCTCCGGGCTTGGTTCTTCGGCCGCCTCGGCGGTGGCCAGTGTTTACGGCCTCAACAGGCTGTGCCGCTCTGCCTTGAAGGACAAGGAAATCATTGAAATCGCCAGCCTCGGAGAAGTGGCTTCCGGGGGAGCGCCGCATGCGGATAATGTGGCCGGATGCCTGCTGGGCGGGTTCGTCATGATAAAAAAATACAGCCCCCTGGATTTCGCCAAGATCGAAGTCCCCGACATCCCCCTGGTCATCGGGGTGATGAGAAAGCCGCAGCAGACGACCAGGCACCTCATCCCCGAAAACCTGCGGCTGTCCGAAATGAAAGAGCAGATGTCGTCCTGCGCGTCGCTCGTTCACGCTCTGCTGGCGGGCGACCTCCAGGCCATCGGCCGGGCCGTCAACAAGGATTATATTTCCGAGCCGGTCCGCTCGAGGTTCATCCCCGGCTACCAGGATATTAAAGACAAAATCTTAAGCGCCGGGGCCTATGGCTGCAATGTCAGCGGCGGGGGCTCATCCGTCTTCGCCATTTGCCGGAAGAACAAAACTGAGGAGGTGGCCGGCCTGCTGAAGGCCCACTTCCGGCAGGAGCAGATTGAGGGCGAGGTCATTATCACCAGGGGGAGCAATTCCGGAGTGGCTGAGGTCGATGAACTATAAGCAGATCGCCGAGCTCATCAGAAAAAGCAGGAAGAAGACTCCGGCCCAAGTCTGGCTCCAAGGCTCTTTCCGGGAGGAAGACTTCCGGGCCGAAGAATTCCAGGCTTTCGGCCAGGGCCGTTTCTGGGTCCTCATCGGCGATTATGCGGCCATGGAGCCCTGGCTGAAAAGAAACCGGGCCAGAATCAAAGACTCGCACCTGGAATTGACCGCCCGCTATTCCGCCCTGCCGTTGTTGGACCTGAGAAAAATCAAGGCGCGCGTTGAGCCCGGGGCCGTCATCCGCCAGGGCGCCCGCGTCGGCCGGGACTGCGTCATCATGATGGGGGCGGTGATCAATATCGGCGCCCGGGTGGGGGAGCGGACCATGGTGGATATGAATGCGGTTCTGGGGGCCAGGGCCGTCATCGGCAAGAATTGCCACATCGGCGCCGGGGCCGTGATCGCCGGCGTCCTGGAGCCGCCCAGCCGGAAGCCTGTGGTCATTGAGGATGAGGTGTTGGTGGGAGCCAACGCCGTCGTCCTCGAAGGGGTGCGGGTGGGCCGGGGGAGCGTTGTGGCCGCCGGGGCCGTGGTGGTGAGGAATGTTGGCCGGGGCGCGGTAGTGGCCGGCGTGCCGGCCAAAAAGATTAAAGACGTCAAGGACATCCGGGCCAAGGATAAGATCTCCATCGTAGAAATTTTACGCGGCGTGAAATGAGAGAAACCCGGCCTTTTTCTCAAGGGGCCAGCCGTGGACCTTTTTAACCTGGCCAAAGAGCTGATCAACATCCCTTCTCTGTCGGGCGATGAGGGGGCGCTCGCCGATTTTTTGAGCGGCCGCCTTAAGAGCCGAGGCTTGGCCGTTGCCGAGCAGGTTGTCGAAGGCCGGCGGAGGAATATCTGGGCCACTCCGGGAATCCCGCCCCGGGTCGTCTTGTGCACCCACCTGGATACCGTTCCGCCCTATTTCGGCGCGTCGGAAGACGAGAAATACATTTATGGACGCGGCGCTTGTGATGCCAAGGGCATCCTGGCGGCCATGATTCAGGCGGCTTTGGAGTTGAAGAGGGAAGGCCCCTTCGCCTGGGGACTTCTTTTTCTGGCCGGAGAAGAGACGGACAGCGCCGGCGCCAGAAAAGCGAATGCCTTGGAGGCCGGGTCGCAGTTCATCATCGTCGGAGAGCCGACGGAAAACAAGCTGGGGAGAGGGCACAAGGGTTTCCTCGGCCTTAAAGTCATGGCCCGGGGAAAGCGTGCCCATTCGGCCTATCCGGGCCTGGGGGAATCGGCCATCGACAAGCTCCTGGATGTTCTCCACAGAATCCGCGCCCTGGAATTCAACACAGACCCGCTCATGGGGGACACCACGCTCAACATCGGCCGTATCGAGGGCGGAGGAGCAGCGGCCAATGTGGTCGCCGATGAAGCCTGGGCCGAGATTTCCCTGCGCAACGCTCTCCCTTCCCGAACGGTCCTGGACAAAATCAGGGCCGCCGCCGGCCGCACCATCGAGGTGGAAGTCTTTTCCGCCTCAGAGCCTCAGCCCTTATTCACCGTTCCGGGGTTTGAAACGGCCGTCCTTTCTTTCGGCACTGACGTCCCCTATCTCCAGGGCTTCGGCCGGCCCCTGCTCCTGGGGCCGGGCTCAATCCTGGATGCGCATTCCGACCAGGAAAAGATTGAAAAATCGCAGCTCCGGGAGTCCGTAGGAATTTATAAAATGCTGGTGAAAAGACTTTTATCGGAAGGTGGACCCGAGGGTGCTCCATGAAGCCTTTTTTGAGCGCACGCATGCAGGGTATCGAAAAGACCCTCATCCGCCAGATTCACGACCGGGCCGATGCTTCCTGCCTCAACCTCGGCCTGGGCGAGCTCGCTTTTCCCACCCCGCGGCCCATTCTGGATCAATTGCGAGAAGAGCTCAGAGAGTGGAGCTACGGCTATACGCCCAACGCCGGCTTTCCCGAGCTCAGGCAATTGGTGGCTGAAACAAGCGGACTGGAGGTTACCGCCGAACATGTCTGTATGACTATCGGCGCCGAAGAAGCGCTTTTGGCCGCGCTCATGGTCCTGGTCAACCCCCGGGACGAAGTGCTCATCCCCGACCCCGGCTATCCGCCTTACGCCTCCATCGTTAAAATGGCGGGGGGAATACCCGTCCCCTATCCTCTCCGTTCCGAAAACAATTTTTCTTTGGAACCCGGAGAGGTCGAAAAACGCGTGACGCCCAAAACTAAGATACTTCTTCTCAACAGCCCCCACAATCCGACCGGAGCCGCTTATTCCAGCGCAGAGTTGAAGTCCCTGGCCGAGCTATGCCGGCGACACGACTTGACGGTTGTGGCCGATGAAGTCTACCGGGAGATTTATTACGACGACCGTCCGGATTCCATCGCCCATTATCTCCATAAATGTATAGTCGTTAACAGCCTGTCCAAGACCTACTCCATGACGGGCTGGAGGTTGGGCTGGTGCATCGGCCCGCCGGAGCTCGTCCGTCTCATCATCACCTTCAACCAACTGGCCATCCTCTGTCCTCCGGCCGTTTGCCAGCGGGCCGCACTCTTGGCCCTGAAAGGGTCCGCCGACGAGCAAAAGAGGCAATACCTGGAGGAGTTGCGGAGACGGAGGGACCTGACCCTGGCCGGCCTGGAAAAGCATACCGATTTGAAATATGCCCGGCCCTCGGGCGCTTTTTATGTTTTTGTGGACGTTTCCCCTAAAATGCCGCGGCAGGGGAAGTCACTGGACATATGCCTTAATATTTTAGCCGAGGAAAAAGTTGTCGTCATTCCGGGAATAGCTTTTGGCCAGGGCGGGGAGGGGTTTCTGAGGCTGTCTTTCGCCGCTCGGCCGGAGCATATCCAGGAAGGCATCCGGCGCATCGGCCGCTTCTTCAGCCGCAGCCGCTGACAGCCTCCACTTCCGCGGCAAACTGGCCCAGGCAGGGGAATATCATCGAGACACTCAAGGCCGGCCTAGAGTTGCAAGCGCTTCCGGAATTCGCCCGCGAAAGACTGGCTGACCATGATTTCTTTCCCGCCCCTCATCTTCAGCAGCAGGCGGCCGCCGAACCATTGGTGGATGGAAGCAATATTTTCTAGGTTGACGATGAAGGAACGATGAACCCTCAGAAAGACATCCGGGTCCGCTCGCTCTTCAAGGTCTTTGAGCGTGAAGGGGATAATATAGCTCCGCTCCTCGGCTTGAAGATAGGTGTATTTGTCCCGGGCCTCGAAAAAGGCGATCTTTTCGTCCGGCACGATGAGGAACTTGTCCCCGATCTTCACCGAAAACCGTTTGATGATCCGTTCTCTTTTTTCCAGTGTCTCAAGCAGCCGGGCCAGGCCCGATGAGGAGGGACCTTCCTTCCGGGCGATCCTGTCCAGCTTGGCCAGGGCCCGATCCAGCGCTTCCTCGGTGACCGGCTTGAGAAGATAATCGACGGTGTTCTCCTCGAAGGCCTGGAGGGCGAATTGATCGTAAGCCGTCGTGAAAACGACATAGGGAACTTCCTCCAGATTGCGGAGAAGATCAAAGCCTGAAACACGGGGCATCTTGATGTCGAGGAACAGGGCATCCGGCCTGAGCTTGCGGATCATCTCGCCGGCTTCGGCGCCGTCCCCCGCTTCTCCGACGACTTCGACATCGGAATGGCGGGCCAGCAGCCTCCGCAGACGGGAACGGGCCAGCTTTTCGTCATCGATGATCATGACGCGGAGGCTCATGGCGACTCCCCCGGCAGGAGAATCGTTATTTCAGTGCCCCGGCCTTTAGCCGAATTGATTTTGAGGGAGGCGCGGTCTCCGAACAGCAAACGCAGCCGCTCCTGGATGCTGAACAGGCCGAAACCGGCACCCATCGTCCCGACCTCAAATCCGGGGCCGTTGTCCGCGACCGTCAACCGGATCTGGCCGCCCGGCTCGGCCTCGGCCTTGATCGAAAGCCTGAGGCTTCCCCCCTCGGGCCCGAGGCCATGCCTGACGGCGTTCTCCACCAGCGGCTCGAGGATGAACCCGGGGACCTGGGCATTTCTTAGATGCTCGGGGCACTCGACCCGATAGGTCAGCTTATCTTCAAACCTGAGTTTTTCCAGCTCCAGGTAGTCCTGGATCAGCTTCAGCTCCTCGTCAAAAGGAATGAAGGTCCGGCTGGAAATGGACAAGACGCGGCGGTAGAGCTCAGAAAGGCGTTCGATGCTCCGCTCCGCCCGTTCCCGGTCATCGTAGATCAATGCAGCGGTCGAATTCAACGTGTTGAACAGGAAGTGGGGGTTGAGCTTAGCCTGCAGGTCGCGCAGCCGCGTCTCGGATTCAAGCCGTTTGAGCCGCTCGTTTTCGAGCTCGATTTCCTTGAGGCGGCTGATCTTCTGCTCCAGCCTGGAGCGGAAATTGAAATAGCCGGAGATCAGGGCGCTGAACACCAGCCCCATGAGCAGGCTGAAGAGAAGGACCCTCATATTGATCCTCAGCCGGCCGGCCAGGATGAGGTTCCCGGCAGTCACGCCAGCCAGGATGCCAGCCGTCACCAGAATGGCGAAAGATCCGTAAAAAACCGGGCGGGGGAACCCTGAAATCGTATCGAAGAAAGAAAAGAGGAGCAAGGAACAGAATAACGAACAGGTCACCGTGAAAACAGCCGTGGGAACGAAGATGGGCCAGATCTGAGCCGGACTGCCGGAAAAGAAAATTTCCAGGACGGTGATGAAAACGATGAGGAGGACCACGGCCAGGCCGACCGTCCGGATCTGGTCGAAAATTTTGCTGGAGTGTCTCATAACATCACGCGCAGTCCCGCCTCGAAAGCCGAAGATTGATAAAAAGAGCCAAATTCGCTCGTCGTCCTGCCATGAAAGATATAGCTTCTGAGGTAGAAAGTAAAGTGGTCTCCGGCGGCGACGGCCGCCTCGGGGATCAAAATGAACCCGAAGTCTGATAAGTTCCATAAATGGGTAGCCGTCAGGCTCACCTTCTTGAAGAGGGGGACCTGGAGGTAGTTCATCCAATAATCCCGCAAGGCCCCATTGGGTGAAAACACCTGGAGGCACCAACAGCGGTTAGCCAGAAGGACATCCTCCGGAACGCTGCCCTCCAAGCTACCCAGAAAGGACAGGTACTCGATAACCTGGCCCCATTCGCGCCGAGAATACCCCTGGTCCCGATGATAAATCTCCGACACCCAGAGGACATTTCCTGGAAACGTATAAGTACAACCCAGGAGGGCCTGGAGGTAGATCCTTCGGTCGGCCTTCTTGATCTGCTCCACCGGGTCCGCTGAATAAAGCGCTATTTCTCCTTGACTTGCCGGATGGTACTCTTCATAGCTCCCTCTCTGCAGCCCGACCTCACCATGGATTTCCAGGCGGTCGCCGGCGGTTGTGGCGAAATTGAACCCCCACAACGGCGATTTCCCGGAGGTGAAAAGGGCGACCCAGGACATGTCCACGTGGCGGATATTAGCGTAAGCGCGGAAGGCCAGCCGCCATCCCTCACTTCCCGGCTTGGTCCAGCCTCCCGGCGGGGCCAGGCCGCAGAGGGCGAGGGAAAACGAATCGCCAAAATATTCGATCTTCAGCAGATCATTGCCCACGGCCCGCTTTTCGTTGTTGTCCGGGTCGTTCAGCTCCTTGGCCGGGCCTATAACATCCGTGGGGTTGAAGGCATATCCCGTCCCCCATCTTTGGATGGAGCGGCCGGCTAGTAGCGACAAGCGGCCGCCGAAGTCCTTCTGCAGATAGAGCTGATGGAAGGTCAGGTCCGTTTCCCATCGACCGCCCGGAGATTTGGCCGCCTTGGCCGAGAGGTCGACCCGCCAATCCAGGCCCAGCACGTCGAAAGAGAGGCCGGCGAATTGAGTGAATACATAGTTCGGCCCGTTTTGAAGACCGAGGAAGTTCACACAGGCGTTCTGCGGGTTGAAGACGGATTCGCGGAAGGATTGATAGAGGCCGCGATATAATCCTAGAAGCCTCGTTTCCCAGGCGGCTGACGGCAACTGGCTCAAGACCAACACTGCGATCGCGACCAGCGATTTTTTCATGGCCGGTTGATGTCCAGCTCGACCAGGCCGTTCTTGTTGAAATAGCGGGCCGGGATCGTCCTTTTTTCAAAGGACAGGTACTCGAGGGTCGTCTCCCTTCCCCGGCGTAGGTCGTCGCGGATCGTCATCTTGGTGAGGATCATCCGCCCCTCCAGCGGTTTGTACTCCTCGTAGCGGGCGGTCTTGAAGAGCTTCCCGGAGGGGAGATAAAACTCGGCCCTCACGGCGCGGTAATTCTCAGCCCGGACGAAGAGGACCACCCGGTGATAGGGGGCGGATTCCCGGACCGCCGTCAGGACGATCCGGCGGCAGGGCGAGCCGTCCACCTCCTCCAGCCCCGCTTCCTCCGCCGCGTAGTCCTCAGTCAAGGACAGGCGGGCGATGTCGCCGTTGGAAGCTTCGCCCATCATTCTCTGCATGGGCGTGATCCGCAGGGGACGGTGGGTGTCGGGAAGATGGACCCACATGTCCTCCCGCACATAGAGAAGCTTCATCCCCCGGTTTACATGCTCCCGGGCGATGATCAGGCTCTTCTCGGGCCCGCTGATGTAGGCGTCGAACAGGGCCGTTTCCTCCATTCGACCGTTCTCGTAGGAGGTCACGCGGACCCGCAGGACGAATTCCGGAAAGGGCGCCCGGAAGGCGTCGATTTTTCTTAAAATCTCAGCTGAATCACCGGCCGGGGAAGGCGTTTCGCCCGTTGCCGGCGCTGCCCAGAAGGCTAGGGCTAAGGCCAGGCAGCCGAGCCCGGCGGCTGTTATTATTCGTCCGGTCATCCTTGCTGTTCTCATGCCGCTCCTCCTCAAATATGACCCAGGGCGTCGACGATTTTCAGCCGCGTGATCCTGAGGGCCGGCAGGACGGCGGACAGCATGGCCACCGCCACGAAAGCCGCGAAGACGGGGAAGTAGAACCCCATTTCATTGCGTATCATCAGAGGATACCCGGTCGTCATGCCCGGCGCCGGCGCCAGCAGGATGTTGAAACTGTTGATCAGAGTCGATGCCCCGTAAGCCAGGGCACACCCCAGGAGCCCGCCCAGGCTGCCGATGAGCGCCCCCTCAGAGAAAAGTGTTTTCAAAGTTTGGCCGCGGGTCGTTCCCAGGGACAGGAGCGTTCCGATCTCCCGGGTGCGCTCGGCGACAGACATCATGATCGTGTTGGATGTGGCGAAAAAAACGATGATGATCAGGATGACGGAGAGGAACCCGGTGAGCTCGCTATAAAACTGTTTGACCTGCTTATAATAGGTGGCCCGCTCATGCCACTTCTTGAGAACAACGGGATAGCCCTTACGGCGGGCGACCTCCGAAATTTTATCGAACAGAGCGTCCGTTCTGTCGGTGCTTTTCAGGGTCACCACCAGGTTTTTCACCTTGGACGTCCTCATGAGTTCCTGGGCCGTGGGAAGCGGGATCATGACCGCCCGCTCCTCGTATTCGGACGACGCCGAGCGGAACGTGCCGATGACCTTGAGGTCCAGAGCGTTGAGGGCCCCGGAGGCCGTGGTGGTCATGAAGGTCAGGTAGTCGCCGTCCTTGGCGGTGAGCGACTCGGCCAGCCGCCGGCCCAGGGCGATGACGTAAGGGTCTCCCCGATGTGCCAGGAAAGCGTTGAAGGGTTCTCCCGACATTCGGAACATTCCCCGCAGACGCATTTCCCGGTCCGGCTCCAGCCCCTGCCCGATGCAGGCCACGGATTTGTCGCCGTTGGACAGCAGGCCCATGAGGTCGATGCGGGCCAGGACGAGGCTGACCTCCGGCAGTCGGTCGAGCTCACGACGGATCTCGGCCTGGCCGTCGAGGCCGAACTCGAGGGCGGTTTTTTCCTCCCGCCGGAAATAGTCGGCATTAAACACCTGCAGATGGCCGGTCTCCGAATGGATGGTCGATTCGCGAAGCCCCCAGTCGATGTACCGGGAATGACCCAAGGCCAGCAGCAAACTGACGGCCCCGAAGATCACTACGGCCAGCGAGATCGCGGTCCGCCGCTTCTGCCGGAACAGGTTTCTGAACCCCAGTTTGAAAAACATCATGATTATTCCTCCGCGCTTGTCCCTCAATTTTCCGTATGGTCAACGATCCGGCCGTCCTGCAGGCATACAACCCTCAGCCCCATGGCGATGATTCGGGGATCGTGGGAGGAGAACACGAAGGTGACGTCCTCTTCGCGGTGAAGCGTCCGCATCAGCTCCAGGATGCGCAGACCCGTGCCTGAATCGAGATTGGCCGTCGGTTCGTCGGCCAGCACAATCCTTGGTTTCTTGACGATGGCCCGGGCGATGGAAGCCCGCTGCTGCTCGCCCCCCGAAAGCTCCCGGGGCCGGTGGCGCAGGCGGCCGGCCAGGCCGACCATGTCCAGGGCCCGCTCCACGAGTTTCCGGCGTTCGAGGCGGGGCACGTCCCTGAGGATCAACGGATATTCTACGTTTTCGAAGATGCTGAGCACGGGGACCAGGTTGAACGTCTGGAAAATGTAGCCGATCCGATCCCGCCGTAGGCCGGCCAACGAGTTCAAGGATTCCGGCGTGGTGTCCTCGCCGTTCATCCAGACCGAACCGGCGCTGGGCTTGTCTATAAGCCCGATCAGGTTCAGGAGCGTCGTCTTGCCGCTTCCCGAAGGCCCGGCCAGGACAAGGAAATCGTTCGCTCCGATGTCGAGGCTTATGTCGGTGAGGGCCGGGACTTCGGTCTTGCCCAGCCGGTAGCGGCGGCTGACGCCGACCAGGCGGGCGATCGGCTTAGGGACAGAGGGTTTAGCCATCATTTCTTCTCCAGGGAGGACAGCTGGTCCCGGGCCTGGCCGGCGAAGGAGGATTGGGGATCGGTATCGACCGCGCGGCGGAATGCTTTGGCGGCTTCATCCGTATCTCCGATTTTCAGCAGGGCCAGGCCATAGAAATAATGACTCGCACTCAACATCCCCCGGCTGAGGCAGGAGGGATTGTTCTGGGCCAGTTCATCAAGGGCTTTGAAGTCCTCCAGAGCGACCGACAGACGGCCGAAGGCCTCCGGGACGTTGACGCTGTTGACGGCCCGAAGGAATCTGACTTCGGCCTGAGCGGGAGCGATCTGGACAGCCTTGTCCATCAAGGTGAAACCTTCCTGGAGGAACTCCATGGCCTCCCACGGCCGATCCTGGCAGGACTGGGCTTTCAGGGTCTTGATGGACCCCAGGTAAACCATGGCCGCGGCGTTTTCCGGATCAATGACCAGAAGCCGGGTCAGATGCCTGTCTCCCTCTTCTATTGCCCGGCCATCATTTTTTTGGAAGGCCAGGTTGTGGTAAAGCCGGCCGAGCTCGAGAAGGAGGGTTTTGTTGTCCGGATCTTTTTTTAGCCGGGATTCAATGTCTTCGACCTGCAGGGCGGCCGCCGAGGAAAAAGCGGAAAGAATCAAAACCATTCCCAGGACGGCCAAGCTCATTCGCTGCGCTTTCATTTCGATCCTCCATGTTCCGCCCCCCGGTTCCCCCGGAGGGTTCCGTTTGATTTCAGGACGCCCAATTTTTTTCACTTGGCCGTCCTGGCTACCGGTATAACCGAGCCGCCGGGGGGTTGGCCAGACTATTCCGATGAAAGGCCAGAAAACACGGATGAAAAGCGGGCTGACCCTGACGAAAGAAAAGGCCAGCCTGGGCTGAGGATAGTTTGGTGGCCGGGCTTAGCGGTCTTGGTCCGTCTGCGCGGATACGGCCCAGCTCGGGTAGGCCGCAACGCTTCCCTTCACAGCCTGCCAGAGGATGCGGTTGAGGACATCCTCGGGGCAGGCATCAACGCGGCTGAAATCCAGGCGGGCCGAGATCAGGGCGTTCCGGCGCAGGAGAGCGTCCGCGATCTTGGCCGGAAGCGGGTTCATCGTGTCGAGGGGTACTCGGTTGGCCACGGCCCGGAAAGAGTCGAGGTCGGGCTTGTCGGTGAAGCAGTCGAACATCGGGGTTGCCGTCGCGTCGAACTGGTTCATGGGCGGCAGCCCCAGGATCTGCTCGATCGTCCGGAGTAGGCTCGTCGTGTTGTACTGGGTGCTCACCACCTGGCCGCGCTTGGTATAGGGGCTGACACAGTAAGCCGTGGTCCGGTAGCCGCTGACGTGATCCCAGCCGCTCTGGGGATCGTCCTCGATGGCGAAGAGGACGGTCTCAGGCCAGAACCGGCTCCGGCTCAAGGCCTCCACGATCCGGCCGAAGGCCAGGTCGTTGTCCGCGACGCAAGCCTCGGGGATGGGCCAGCCGGCCTTGGTCCCGCTGGTATGGTCGTTGGGCA
>JBAVVA010000134.1:0-11721 GCA_049697055.1 Candidatus Aminicenantales bacterium | reverse complement strand
GCTGTAGATAGCGATTTTATCGTTGCCCCGCTCCACCACCTGAAAAACAGGGTCTTGGCGAAACTCCAACTGGCTGATATCAAAAATCTCCTTCCAAGCCGCGTTCAGCTGGGCGCCATCTTTGGAGCCGACCAACCAGTGGAGACAATTCTCTAAAGTGAAGCCGTTTTTCTTCCAGGACGTGGCCAGGCCTCCGGCCATGGTGTGCATCTCCAGAATTTCCGTCTCAAACCCGTTCTTGCGCAGATACACCCCGGCGCACAAGCCGGCGATGCCGCCCCCGATGATCAGGGCTTTTTGATTTTTCATCTTCCACTCCCGCATGACATAAAGATACTCGCTTTGTCATCTTATAGGAAACACCCGGGCCATTACAATTTTTTGGCAAAAAACAAAATGCCTATGAAGCATCAGATGCAAAACGGGCGGGCTTCCCTACGCTGTCGGGTCGACGGGTTCGAGAAACGCGAATCGGTGGAAATCCGTGTCCCGGGTGTAGATCCGGCTTATGCCGTGTTCGCGCATGAGGACCGCCGTTTGCGCATCATAAAGGAGGTTGCCGCGCAGGAATCCAGACTTGCCCACAACCTCCGCCGCGACTGAAGCATGCCTTTCCGTGGGGATGAGCAGGCCGAAGGAGGGGGAAGCAAGGATCGCCTCAAGGAAAGCCCAGGCCCGCGCGGCTGTCCAGGGCTGGCGGAAAACCCTCGGGTGGGTGATCACGCGCAAAAATTCGTACATAATTCCCCAGGTTGTATACCATGGTGGTGTCTGCTTCCGCCATTCTTCGACCTTAGCCCGACAACGTTTATGGAGGGGGGAATCCTCGTCGGCGGCGTAGACAAAAATATTCGTATCGACGACGAACATTATCGCCCTTCCATCGCCGCATAAAGGGCTTCCCGGTCGGCGATATCGACCAGCGGGCCGCCGCTCTTGAAAACAGGCAAGGAAGGCATGGGGCGGGGGGGTTCTTTGGCCGTCAGAAGAAGCCGGAGGGCGGATTCCACGAGCTCGGACATCGTGCACCCGCGGCGTGCCGCCTCCTGCTTCAGGCGGGCCATGACGGAATCGTCGATATTCAAAGTTGTTTTCATCCATATAACCATACAGTGTATATGGTTATATGTCAAGATAGTTTTTATTTTTCGTTTTTCTCGCTTCCGGTGGGAATCCAGTCAATGACCGTGCCGCCGCTTTCGAGGTAATAAGGGCTGGCCAGGACGTTCATCCTCCCTTCTCTCGTAACCATGAATTCCCTGACCCGGAACGTCTTTTCGGCGTGGATATCTTCCATGAGCCTGCTCATGCCGGGGATAGGCCTGAACGGGTATAGCTTTCTAAGGACGTCCTCTTTTGCCTCCTCGGGAATATCATAGACCTCGGTTGATCCCCACGCCGCCTGAACAATCCGCCGCGGGAACGGCAGTTCCGCCTCGGAATATGCGAGTTCTTTTGAAACTTGAGCACCTCCTCTATGGATATAATGAAACGTGCGGAACTTCAGGCTTTTCTCATAGAAGCCGCTCTTTTAGAACAAATAATTTGCTAAGCAAATTGATATTGTGTCCCCTTTTTCATATAATGTGGCGAAATTCACTAGGAATTCCGGGATATGCGGGTTCAGGACAAAGTGCGCGCGCATAGACCCGGTATCATTCTCAATAGCATCTCTCCGGTCGTTAAAAAGATCTCGTCAGTTCGTGCAATCTTCTTTCGCTTTGCTGAGGCGCAGGTGCGCAGGCCATGACCGACCTGCGGGCGGCCCTGGTGCTCGAGGACGGAAGCGTTTGGACCGGACCGGGCTTCGGCGCGCCGGGCCGCGTCGCGGGCGAAGTCGTCTTCAACACGGGCATGGTCGGCTACCCGGAATCCATTACCGACCCCTCCTATCACGGCCAGATCCTGTGCCAGACCTATCCCCTCATCGGCAACTACGGTATTGACCCCGGCCGCTTCGAATCGTCGAGGCCACGCATCCAGGGCTACGTCGTCGGCGAGCTGTGCCGCGTCCCTTCCCACAGCACCTCGAAACTGACCCTGGACGACTGGCTCCGGCAGAACGGCGTTCCGGGCCTCCAGGGGATCGACACCCGAGCCCTGACCAAAAGACTCCGGGTGAAGGGCGTCATGCCGGGTGTCCTGGAGGTCTCCGACAAAGAGCCCGACCTCGAACATTTGCGGGCTCTGGCCAAGCGCGTCCCAGACCCCCAGGCCCGGCACCTTGTCGCCGAAGTCACAACCCCCGAGCTGAAGATCTATAACGCCGGCTCGCGCCGGACCGTCGTGCTCCTCGACTGCGGAGTGAAAGAGAGCATCATCCGCTGTTTGGTCCGTCGGAAGCTTCGGGTCGTCCGCATGCCGGCCCAGTCCTCCGCCCCCCAGGTTCTGGCCTTTTCGCCGGTTGGCATCGTCATCTCCAACGGGCCGGGCAACCCCAAGATGTGCCGGGAAACCGTTGAAACGGTTCGAGCCCTCATGAAAGAGCGCCTGCCCCTTTTCGGCATTTGCCTGGGAAACCAGATCCTGGCCCTGGCCGCCGGCGGCCGGACCTACAAGCTTAAGTTCGGCCACCGCGGTCAGAACCAGCCTTGTCTGGAGGTGGGGACCAAACGCTGCTTCATCACCAGCCAGAACCACGGCTACGCCGTGGACACGGACAGCCTGCCCCCCGACTGGCGGCCCTGGTTCGTGAACGCCAACGACCGGACGAACGAGGGCCTCCTCCACCGCAGCGGGCTTTTCTCCAGCGTCCAGTTCCATCCCGAAGCGGCGCCCGGACCGACCGACACCGAGTTCCTGTTCGATGCCTTTGTGGAGAGGCTGCCTTGAGCAAGCCCCGCAAGGTTCTGCTCCTGGGGTCGGGCGCGCTCAAGATCGGGGAGGCGGGCGAGTTCGACTACTCGGGCAGCCAGGCCATCAAAGCCCTCAAGGAGGAAGGGGTCAAAGTCATCTTGGTCAACCCCAACATCGCCACCATCCAGACCTCCGAGGAAATGGCCGACCGCGTCTATTTTCTGCCGGTCACGGCCGACTTCGTGGAAAAGGTCATCATCCGGGAAAAACCGGATTCCCTGCTGCTCTCCTTCGGCGGCCAGACCGCGCTCAACTGCGGGGTGGACTTGTGGAGGTCGGGCGTCCTCAAGAAGCGCCGGGTCCAGGTGCTGGGCACGCCGGTGGAGACGATCGAGAACACAGAGGACCGCAAGCTGTTCTATAAAAAGCTCCGCGAAATCAAACTGAAGACGCCCCGGGGCCGCGCGGTCCGCAGCGTCGAGGAAGGGCTGCAAACGGCTGGGGCGGTGGGCTATCCGGTTATGGCCCGGGTGGCCTATGCCCTGGGCGGACGGGGCAGCGGCATCTGCGCGACTCCCCAGGAGCTGAGGGCCGGCCTCAGCCGGGCCTTTACCCATGCCCCCCAGGTCCTGGTCGAGGAATACCTGGCCGGCTGGAAAGAAGTCGAGTACGAAGTCGTCCGCGACCGGGCCGACAACTGCATCACCGTCTGCAACATGGAGAACTTCGACCCGATGGGCATCCACACCGGGGAGAGCATCGTCATTGCGCCCTCCCAGACCCTGACCAACTCCGAGTACCACGGCCTGCGCCGTACGGCCATCCAGGCCATCCGCCACCTGGGCATTGTCGGCGAGTGCAATATCCAGTTCGCCCTCAACCCGGCCGACGGCGACTACCGAATCATCGAGGTCAACGCCCGGCTGTCGCGCAGCTCGGCCCTGGCCAGCAAGGCCACCGGCTATCCCCTGGCCTTCGTGGCGGCCAAGCTGGCCCTGGGCCATACTCTGCCGGAACTGCCCAATTCCATAACCCGGGTGACCTCGGCCTGTTTTGAGCCGGCCCTGGACTACCTGGTGGTCAAGATTCCCCGCTGGGACCTCAAGAAGTTCGCCCGCGTGTCGAAGAAGATCGGCTCGGAGATGAAGTCGGTGGGCGAGGTCATGGCCATCGGCCGCTCTTTCGAGGAGGCCATCCAGAAGGCCGCCCGCATGCTCCAGGTGGGGATGTACGGCCTGGTCTGCAACCGGAATTATTCCTTCAGAAACCTGGAGAAGGAGCTGGCCCAGCCCACCGACGAGCGGCTGTTCGGCATCGCCGAAGCCTTGAAGAAAGGGATTGCCGTAGAGCGCATCCGCGAGCTGACCCGTATCGACCGCTGGTTCCTTGATAAAATCCGGAACATCGTCGAGCTCGAGCGGCATTTGAGCGGCCACGAACTGAAGGACATTCCGGCCGGCCTCCTGCGCGAGGCCAAGCAGAAAGGCTTCTCTGATAAGCAATTGGCTATCCTGACCGGCGCGGATGAAGAAGCTGTCCGCGACCGCCGACAGAAGCTGAATATCAAGCCCGTGGTCAAACAGATCGACACCCTGGCCGCCGAGTATCCGGCCAAGACCAATTATCTCTACCTGACCTACAACGGCACGGAAGACGATGTGGCTTTTGAGCCCGTCGGCCAAAAGGTCCTGGTCCTGGGCTCCGGGTCCTACAGCATCGGCTCCTCGGTCGAGTTCGACTGGTGCTGCGTCAGCGCCGCCCGGGCCTTGCGGAGGCTGGGCTACTCGGTGCTCATGGTCAACTACAACCCGGAGACGGTCTCCACCGATTACGACATCTGCGACCGCCTCTACTTCGACGAGTTGAGCTTCGAGACCGTTCGAGACATCTACGATAAGGAAAACCCCCTGGGCCTGGTCCTCTCCATGGGCGGCCAGATCCCCAATAACCTGGCCCCCAAGTGCCGCCGGGCCGGCCTGCGGGTGCTGGGGACTCCGCCCGAAAAGATCGACGCGGCCGAGAACCGCCGGACCTTCTCCAAGCTCCTGGACGAGCTGGGGGTGGACCAGCCCCCCTGGCGGGAGCTTCGCAGCGTCGGAGAAGCCGAAGAGTTCGCCGGCCGCATCGGCTATCCTGTTCTAGTCCGGCCGTCCTATGTCCTCAGCGGCTCGGCCATGGGAGTGGTCTTCGACCGGCGGGATTTACGCCGCTACCTGCGCCAGGCCTCCCGCGTTTCGCCCGAGTACCCGGTGGTCATCAGCCAGTTCATTCTCAATGCCAAGGAGGTCGAGATGGACGCCGTGGCCGAGAGGGGGCGGGTCGTGGTCTCGGCCATCGTCGAGCACGTGGAGAACGCCGGGGTCCACTCCGGGGACGCCACCATGGTCCTCCCGCCCCAACGGCTGTATATCGAAACCATCCGCAAGATTCGGGACACCGGCCGCCGCATCGCCGCCGCCCTCGACATCAGCGGGCCGTTTAACATCCAGTTCATCGCCAAGGAAAACGAGATCAAGGTCATCGAGTGCAACCTGCGGGCCTCCCGCTCCTTCCCCTTCGTCTCCAAGGTCAGCGGAGTGAACTTCATCAACCTGGCGGTGCGGGCCCTTCTCGGCCGGCCGGTCTCCTGCCGGCGCTCCACGCTGGACCTCAACTATGTCGGCGTCAAGGCGCCCCAGTTCTCCTTTTCCCGGCTCAAGGGCGCCGACCCCACCTTGGGAGTGGAGATGGCCTCCACGGGCGAGGTCGGCTGCCTGGGCCGGGACGTCCAGGAGGCTTTTCTCAAGGCCATTCTGGCCGTCGGCTTCCGGCTGCCCCAAAAAAACATCCTGGTCAGCGTCGGAGGCGAGGCGCCCAAGCACCGTTTCCTGGAGTCGGCCCGGATGCTGCGGGCCCTGGGCTACAACCTGTTCGCCACGGAAAACACCTCGGCCTTCCTCAAGAAGAACGGCGTGGACAACGAGAAGCTGTTCAAAGTCCACGAGCGGCGGAAGCCCAATATCAAAGGCCATCTTGTGCGGGGCGAGATCCATCTGGTCATTTCCATCCCCGACCCCGCCACCAAAAAGGAGTTCGACTCGTACGCCACTTTGCGCCGTATGGCTGTGGACTACTCAGTGCCGCTTCTAACCAACCTCCAGATCGCCGAGCTCTTTGTCCAGGCCTTGGCGGCCAAAAAGCCGGAAGACCTGGAGATTAAGGCTTGGGACGAGTACCGATAGGGGCCGGATCTATCTGCTAATAGGCGGGCTTTTTTTTATGCTCCAATCCCATTCTGGCCAATGGGCCATATGGGTGACTAGCTACTAGGAGGTTCCGTTTCCTTTTGAACGGAACTATGATAAAAATACGGGGGCTTATGACCAAAAAAAGACTGATCTGGCTGATCGTCAAGATCGCCGTCAGCTTTTCCCTCCTCATCTACATCCTGACCTCCAAAGTTTCGCTCCGGGATATCGGCCGCAGCCTGGCCGGCCTCAACCTGGCCTGGGTGGCCCTGGCCTTCTCCCTCCACATCATCGGCCTGCTTATCAGCGCCTACCGCTGGCAGATCCTGGCCCGGGCCCAGGGCGACGAAGTCCCTTTGCTCTATCTGGCCAAGTCCTATCTGGTGGGAACTTTCTTTAACAATTTCCTGCCGACCCGCTTCGGCGGAGACGTTGTCCGCATCTGGGACGGCTCCAAATATTCCCAGTCGGTCCTCAAATCTTCGGCCATCGTGGTCGTGGAGCGGACCACCGGCCTGGTCGTCCTCTTCCTGTTCGCTCTCCTGGCTTCGCTGTTCCGTTTGGACATGGCCCGCCGGATTCCCATCATCTGGGTCTCGCTCCTAGTCGGGCTGGGCGGCCTCCTGCTGGCCGCTTTTTTCCTCTCCCCCTCGGCTGGCCGCCTGATCAGCCGCTTTCCCAGCCGGGGGTTCCTGGCGCGTCTGAAGTCCAAGGTCCTGAGCTTTCGGGAAGTCATACTCGCCTACCGGCATCGCTGGGTTCCGTTCTGTCAGGCCCTGGCCTGGGCCCTCCTGCTTCAAATCAACGTCATCCTTTATTATTACTTAATAGGACTGGCCTTCGGCCTGCGGGTCGCTTTCCTCGACTACTTCATATTCATTCCTATCGTCCTGCTCGTTCAAACCATTCCGATAACGATCGGCGGGCTGGGCCTCCGGGAAAGCGCCTACATCACCGTCTTCCGCTACTACGGAGTGGCGGCCCGGACAGCCGTCTCCTTCTCGCTGGTAGCCGACATAGCAGTGGGCCTGCTGGTCGGCTTCATCGGCGGGATCATCTACGTCACTAGAAAATGAAGATATCATTCTGGAGGCAGCTCTTTTTCCGCGATGGTTGCGCAGAGACAGAGTGGGTGGGTGGCGCGGCGCTAATTTCCCTGCGTTCTTGGAGGGGGAAGCGCTTCGCCTTCCCCCTTCCAACGGGAGCTCCGCTCCCTGCCTCCCCTTCTCGGACTTCGTCCTGCGACCAAGGGGGCATCCCCCCTTGGAACCCCCGTCCGGCAAGGCCAGACGCCCGGAGCGAAGGAGCCCCCTCTCTTAAGGGTTGGGAGCGAGGACGCACGGGGGATGCGCCGCGACAGGACCCACCCTTTCGCCGCCAACTGCGGAAAAAGAGCTGCCCTTTATCCTTTTGTGTTCTACTGGCCGCCGTTTTTCTCGCCGGCCGGGCCGCCGGCCAGGAGGCTACCGGATTCGATGAGCGGCTGCTCCGCGTCCAGCGGCAGATCGAGGAAGTCAAAGCGCGTATCACCGAAGAAGAACAGAAGGAAGAGACCATCCTTTCCTCCCTGGAACGGATCCTGCTTCACAAATCCCTGATCAAGACCGAACTCGACCTGTACAACGTCCAGACGGAAAAAACAATGGCGGAGCTGGCCGGCCTGCGACGGAGGATCCCGGCTCTGCGGGACAAGCTGGAGCGAGAGAAAAAGGCCATGGAGAGGACGCTGGAAACGCTTTATAAGTACGGCCGGCTTGATTTCTTCCAATTTTTCTTCCAGACCGGGGACATCAGCGACCTGGTGGCCGAACACAAAAATCTGACCGTCCTGGCCGGCTACCAAGAGGGAGTTTTGCGCAGCTACCGGGCCACTCTGGCCGAGCTGGCTGCGGCGGAGAGAGAGCTCGTAGCCAAGAACGCCGACCTGGGCCGGCTGATCGAGGGGGCCAAAGCCAAACGCCGGGAGCTAGAGCAGGAGGAAACCCTTCACAAGCGCCTTATCGACCAGATTCACAGGAACAAAGCCTCTTACGAACAGACCTTGCGGGAATTGGAGGACCGGGCCCGGCAGCTGGCTCTGCTGTTGGAGAAGCTCCAACGGCAGGAAATCATCCTGCCCACTCCCTTCATCCCCCTCTATGAACGAAAGGGCCGGCTGCCCTGGCCGGTCGAGGGCCGGGTGGTGACCAAGTTCGGCGTGGAAAAACATCCCCAGTTCAACACGTCCATCCAGAACAACGGCATCGAGATCGCCCCCCTCAAGAAAGAGGCTGAGGTCAAAGCCGTTCACGCCGGCAAGGTGGTCTATGCCGATTATTTCCAGGGCTACGGCAACCTGCTCATCCTGGACCACGGCCTGAGCTATTACTCGCTGTACGGCCACTGCTCCTCGTTCCTGGCGGCCATCGGCAGCCTGGTGGAGAGCGAGCAACCCGTGGCCGTGGCCGGCGACATCGGCTCCCTCAAGGGCGTGACGCTATATCTCGAGATCCGCAACAAAGCCAAGCCGCTCGATCCCTTGAAATGGCTGTCCTCGAGATGATACAATCCTTCCTCCGAAAAAACCGATGACCACGCGTCCCGTCCGCATCCTGGCCCTCTCCTCGCTGTCCGTGCTGCTGCTGTTTTTTCTGTTGGTGCGGAGCTTCATACCGGGGTCATCGTCGTCCGGCCGCGGCGGTATGGAACCCCGCCACGAGAGCCTAGTGGAAGACATCATTCAGCTCATCCGCGAAAATTACGTTGACCGCGTGGAGCCGGGCCGGACCATGGAGGGCGCCTACCGCGGCCTGATTCATTCGCTGGATATGCTCTCCAGCTACCTGAACCAGGACGACCTGGCCAAATACAAGGAAACGAGTCAGGTTCCCTTCCGGGACACCGGCCTTGTCCTCATCAAAGCGCCGGGGGGGATGCCTCAGGTGGTGGGCTTCGAGGAAGGGCGGCCGGCGGCCAAAGCCGAACTCCGCCGCGGCGACTTCATCAGCTCCGTCGACAACCGCTCCACCTTCGGCCTGAGCCTGCTGGAAGTTCGTCTTTTGCTGTGCAGCAAGGAAGACCGGCCGGTCAAAATGAGAATTGTCCGCCAGACATCCACCGTGGAGATCTCAGCGGAGCGGACCCTTCCGCCGGCCAAAGACTTTCAGTTTGCGCCGGAAAAGGGTACGGCCGGCGTGCTGACCGTTTATCGCTTGTCCCCCTCTCTTTCGGCAAGTTTGAAAAGTATTATTCCGGCTTCAGTGGAACATACCCCGGGACCCTTCATCCTGGACCTGAGGGGCTGCGCCGAAGGCGACTCGGAGGGAGCTAGAAAGCTTGTCAACATGTTCCTCCGCCTGCCCCAGGCCGGTTCCTTTTTGATGAGGGACGGCAGCCGGGAGCCCTTTTCTTGTCCGGAAACGGCCGCCTGGGAAAAAGCGCCCCTCATCGTTTGGGTGGACCAGGCCACCCTCGGCCCGGCCGAGATCGTAGCCGGAGTGCTTCAGTCGGCCAAGCGGGCTCGAGTGGTGGGCTTCCCCACCCTGGGCCTGGCCTCCAAACAGAAACTCTTTCCCCTCAACGACGGCAGCGCCATCCTCTTGACCACTGGTCTCTTCTGCACTGCCTCGGGGGAAAAGCTGTGGGAAAAGGGCATCACTCCCGATGTCGTCCTGAGCGAAGAGGCCGCCGAACGCAGCCATTTCCTCCAAAAAACGCTGAGCCTGACCTCCGGCCGTTGACCCCATGGGCAGACAGCGAACATCGCCCTTGGGGCGTTCCATTTCCTTAAGAAATCCCCTGTTTTGGATTGTTGTCATCATTCTATTCCTGGTGGGGCTGGATTTCGTCGGCTGGTCGACGGGCGGCAAATCGTTTCTGTTCTCCTTGATCCTGGGAGACCGCTTCGCCCCGCCCGGCCCGGAGGAGGTCGTGCAAATAGTCCGGCAGGAAATGTCCCGCCAGAAGATCCCCCTCCAGGGCCTCCATCGCTTCACCGACAGCGGCGGCAACCTCCATCTGAAGATCGACCTTCAGCCGGCGGAGTACAACCGGCTGGCTCCGGCCTTGGAAAAATCGCTCCAGGCGGCGAACTCGGCCGTCCTGGGTCAGCAGGAAGAGAAGGACAAGAAAAGCGCGTATTATCTTTGGGAGCTCAAGACAAAAAAAAAGCTGAAGGCGCTGATCCTTTTCTCCTGCGGCGGGGAACGGCTGCTGGCCCGCCGGAGGCCGCGGCCCGGGGTCGAGACCAGGTTAGTCCAGGGGCCTGTCCGCGTGGCCCTCATCCTGGATGACCTGGGCTACAGCCTGGAAAAGGCCCGGGCCGTATGCGAACTCAACTTGCCCCTGGCCGTGTCCATCCTACCCTTCAGCCCTTTTGACGTGGAATCCGCTCAGATCGCCCACGAGCATGGCCTGGAGGTGCTCCTCCATCTGCCCATGGAATCTAAAAACCACCACGATACCGAAAAGTTCACCCGGGGGCTGATCGAAGCCCGCCTGACGGAGGAGGAGGTCCGGAAGCGCGTCCGGGAGGATCTCTATCAAGTGCCCTACATCCGGGGAGTGAACAACCACATGGGCTCGCTCCTCACCGAGGACGCGGCCAAGATGGAGACAGTCCTGGGAGTCCTTCGGGAATTCGGGCTGTTCTTCATCGACAGCCGGACCAGCCTCGATTCCAAAGCTTATGAGACGGCCCGCCGCCTGCACATCCCGGCCGCCTCAAGCGACCTTTTTCTGGATGCGGCCGAAGAGACTCCGGATAAGGTGGAACAGAACCTCCGCCAGCTCTTCAGCCTGGCCCGGGAAAGGGGCTGGGCGGTGGGAATCTGTCATCCTTACGAGGGAACCCTGGAGGCGCTCCGGGACCTCCCCGCCCTGCTGGAGAAGTCGGGGGTGGTCCTGGTGCCCCCCTCGCAGATCGTCGGGGCAGGTTTCCCTGTCCGATAAGCCAGCTGCGCTACGAATTCGGCGTTGAGATTCAGAATAAAGCTTTTATACCGAACAGAATCTTAAAGAATGAGGTATTGATCTTGACCGGGTCCACATAATCCGCAAACTCGTTAGAATCTGCCTGGCTGAATATAGTGTAGGTGTTGGTCCAGCCCGTATAATAGTATTGTCCAGGGGGCATGTACCATTTAGCCTCCACGCTCTGCCCCAGAAAATAGGTAGCATCCAGGGTTATGGCCAGGCTCGGCCCAAGCAGGAAATCAAACCCCGCCCCGAAGTTGAACCCGACGCCGTTTAACGATTCATCGATCGAAACGGGCAGGACCAGGTAATCATAGGCCTGCTCGACTAAATAAGTTCTCCACCAGCTATTGCTCCAGCCGATGTTCGTTTCGGCCTTGAACTTGGATATAAAATAAGAAACGCCGGCGTTGAGATAGGGAGCGAAAAAGCCCGCTTGAAATCTGTAAACCAGATCTAAGCTCAGGGGCAGGACCGAAAGATCCCCGGTCACAGGCCAGGTGACATCATCAGAATCCGACCCCCAGCCCCAAACGTAATCCGCGCTAAAATGGCTCTGGGCATTGGAGATATTCTGGCCAAAGTTGGGGTCCGCTCTCAAGCGGAGGCCCAGATCATTGGTGAAGAAGTAACTGAAGGAAATCCCCAGCCCGAAGGGGTTATTCACTTTATGCTGAATCTGCCCTCCCTCATCGACGCTGATCCAGCCGTAGCTCCAGCTATCGGAATAGGCCGACGCCTTGCT
>JBAVVA010000133.1:0-5757 GCA_049697055.1 Candidatus Aminicenantales bacterium | reverse complement strand
TCCTCGGCGACGGCGGTAATGAGCTCCTCCAGGTCGCCTTGGACAAAGACCCCACCCAGCCCGAGGTCGTTGCGGACGAGATAGACGCCCTCCGGCACAGGCTCGTTGTTTTCCGCGAGGCCAAGCGCCTGCCGCAGCCTCCGAGCCGAGAGGTCCTGGGGAGAAAAGAGCTTGATTTTAAGAGCTTCTTCCAGGGCCGGCCGGGAATCCTGCGGCAGCAGCGGCTGATCTGGGGAGAGCGCTCTGGAAAGGTGAGACAAGCCGGGGTCGGGATGGAACGTCAGCCCGGCGAGATCAGGAGGATCGGACGGATCGCCCGGCTGGCCGGGCTTGGACAATAGAACCGGAAAGTAAGCCAGCGGTACCAACCCGGCCATAATGTCGAGCGAAATGTCGAGAGAGGCGGAGCGGATAGCGGTTAAGTTGAGCATTTTTCCTTGAGAGCTGACGACCGCCTTGAATTCAGCACGAATAAAAGAATCCAAGTCTTCGAATCGCTCCAGGGTAAAGCCCAGGCCTCCCTGCCAGGAACAGGCTCCCCAGCCGCCCCCAATGGGCCACTGAGCCGGCCTCCCCAAAGCCTCTTCGATAAGCGCCGTCCCCTTTTTTTCGGCGTCGGCTTTCAGGACCGCCAGCCTATCCTCTTCGAGCGGAAGGGGAAAGGGCCGGCCGGCCAGGAGATCGGCCAGAGAGAGATATCCCTGCTTCAGGCCGTTTTCCGCCATAATATCGAGAACGGTCGTATTTTTCTTGATCAGTCCCGACCTCAGGGAGACCTGGGTCAGGAAGATGAGGCTCAGGCCTATCGAGGAAAAAACGAGGAACAGGGCCACGGACATGAGTGTGGCCGAGCCTCGGCGCTCGCGCCCCCTCCTCCGTCGCGGCAATTTATCTCCTGAAAGCGAGCGCCAAATTTTTGGGAAGGACACTAATCTCATAGATTTTCTCTTCCTGTGACCGGAGGGCCAGTCGAATCGTCACCAAACGGATGTTCGCCTCTAGGGTGTATTCCAGCAGGGATGCATCCTCGAGCAGGGGCTGGCCGCTCCCGGCGTTTTCTTTTCTCCGGATTACGCCTGTTTGATCATCCAGGTAGTAATCCACGACTTCCAGAAGCAAAAGACGGCTCTCTTCTTTTCCATAATAGGCCTCGGCTGCCGGAGTTAAGGTCAGCGTTTTATCCTGAACGCTCAAGATTTCCAGCAGTTGACCTTGTTGCCCCTGAAAAAGGCAGAGGCGGCGCTTGCGCTTGAGTCCCTCGGCGTCCTTCACGGTTGCGGAAGTCTGGCCGGGTTGAATATCGGCGGACAAGAAGAGGTCCTTCTCATACCTCTCGGTTCGCAGCCGGCCGTCGTCCGTCCCCAGGCCCTGAACAAGCCCCAGGCTGATGGGCGAGCTCAGCCCCTGACCGGCCCGCTGTACATCGTCCCGGATCAGGTCCAGGGCGGCCAGGGCAGCCTGCCTCTTCTCGCTTCGGTCCTTAAGCCGGAAGAAGAAAGCGCGGCTGACGCCGAAAAATTCGAGGCTGGCCAGGACGATAACCAGGGTTAGAGACAGGCTGAGCAGGCTTTCCAGGAGGGAGAATCCCTTGCGCATCTTTGTCTTAAAATCCCAATGGCCGAGCCAGGATCAACTTTAGCTCCGTTCCCCGCTCTGCTGTCCCGCTCGGCGCGGCTCTCACGGTGATGTGTTTGACCTGGTCGCTGATTTTGTCGATGGTCCAGCTGATTTGAAACTGCCGGCCCGTGGCTCGGTCCTTCACAGATTCCTGGTAAACGCTTTCGGCCATGTCGTCGCTGTCGAAGGGGAGCGCGCGAAGCGACTCCAGCTTGGAGGCGGCCAGCCCGGCCGAGGCCGTGAGGGTATCACACCTTTTTTTGAGGTGGGCGGCCCGCAACATAAGCTCGGCTGTTCCGGCGATCAGGAAAGCGGCCAGGGCCAGGTTGAGGAGTGTTTCGATGAGGGTGAAGCCGCGGCCGGTCATTTTTTTCTCCGGCCTGCTTGAATGCCGCAATCGTGCCAGTCACAAAGAGAAGATCCAGGAGAGGTTTTGCCCCTTGATTCGGTGGCAATGACAACAAGCGTTTACGGAAGGCTGTTTTCTCCGTCGCCTCCGGTGGACAATTTACTGGGGGGCGCCCCGCGGCCGGCAGCCGGTCAGCGGTTGAGCGGAAGGCTTCAGTGGCTGTTCGGGTTGTAGATTAAGCCGTTGTTCCTCCACTCCAGGCGTTCGCCGCGGAAGCCGTGCCAGATGCGGCCGTCATTGGTCACTCCGGAGATATTGAAGAGGCCCTGGCCGTCGAGGCAGGCGGCAACTCGCTTGAGGTCTCCGACACTGAGGACAGCGTCGTTATTGTGCCAGCGTCCGTTTTCATCCCGGTAGAAATGATACACGGCCTCCGCCCCGGAATAGAAGCCGATCACCTGGGGAAGCCCGTCTCGACCCAGAAAGCCGGACAGATTCTTGAAGGTCACTTTGGTTATATTGCCTTCGAAGTTTTTCTCGAACCGCTGCGGGTCGAAATTCCATTTGCCGGTGGCCACATCCCGATCAACCGCCTTGAAATTTCCGTCCTCTGCATTTTGGTAAAGCATGACGAAGGTTCGACTGTCCTCGACGGCGGCAAAGGCCTTGGCTTGGAGGTTTTCCGGAAAAAGCTCCCGCGTCCAACGGAAGCTGTCCTGGCCGCCCCCGATCATGGGGGACAGAGTGTACCTGGCGATACGGGAGCCGTTTCCCTCTCCTTGAACCAGCCCCATAAGAATCATCAGGTTTCCCTCGGCCGGGGGGAAACAGATCGGCTGGGCAAGGTCGTCCGGGATGGGGTCGGACAGCATGACGTGCCATTGATTATCATTGTCCCGGACGGCATAGCTGAATCTTTTTTCGGCCTGCCCGGCGCCGGATTTGAGGATGACCACATGGAGGCGGCCGCTCCGGTCGCTGGCGGCGGCCAAGCGGACCTCGCCCCTTTCGACGGCTAGGAGGGCTCGGGCAAATTGAATACTTTCCAGAGCCGGAGCGGTCAGGTCGGTGACCACGCCGTTTGAGGTCCAAGACTTATCGGCATTTTGATAAGCATGCCAGAGGCCATTTACTGTCGCGCGGGTGGCGAAGCCCCCGGCTGTTTTTTGCTGCAGCTCTCCGCTCCGGATGGCCAGGATTTGGAGGACCTGGTCGTCGGTTTTCATCACCAGCTGGGCATCCTGAAAATCTTTCCAGATGTATCGATAGACAATGCCGGCCTTGGTGAATTCGGGAGTGATGGACTGGCCGGAGGCGTTAAGCACGGCCAGGGTAAAAAGCGATAAGCATAATATTCCCCATTGTATTCTTCTCATAGTTTCCTCCTTGCTTTATTCTACTTTTTTCTTTAGATAAAATAAATAATCTCATCTAAAAAAAGCATTTTTTTCCGCGACAGGACCTCATGGGGAATTTATTCGATCTCGGGAAAAGAATTATTTTTCACCCTAACCTGACCGTCGATCACTTTTAATTTCCTTTTTCATAGCGGTCTAGCCAGGGGAAGGACCGGAGGGTCGGTGGGGGGAGATGAGTTTTCAGGAACTTCAGGTTTATCAGGACTTTATTTTGAAGGACGGGCCAGAAGAGAAGGCCGACCGTTAACAAGGAGAGACGCGGCCCTTTGGTTTTCGAAGGTAATCGGACATGGGCATGCTTTTGGGATAGGGCATGGCCGACAGCCGTGAGGAGCAGGACGGCCAGTCCGATGAGGACAACGAAGCGGGCCAGGGATTCCGGGGTGGTGATCTGGGTCCAGACCAGGGCGAAGCCGAACCGAGCGCCCTTGGTGTCGCGGATCTGCTCTTCGATGGCCATCCGGCGGTCGTAGAGAGCGGCAAGTTGCGCCAGAGAGTCGGACCGATTGGTGGCCAACCACCAGGGCTGCCGATGCCCCTTGGCCCAGATCCCGACGACCCTGATGTTGACCGCGGCGTCTTGGCGAAGATCCACCCAGCCCAGATCCACCGCTCGGCCGGGCTGAAGTCCCCACTGGCGAAGAGTTCGAGACCCCCGCTTGGCCTGAACAGAGACGTTCTCCGCCAATCTCACCAGGAACGAATGGCCCGTCTGCTTCAGAAGAAGCGTAATGAAGCTGGTCCGCCGGAAGCCCCGGTCCGCCAGAAAACAGGCAAAAACGCCGGCTTCTCGAAGCACCATCACCAGCATCTGGAGGAAGCCGTTCTCCCAACAGTTTTGAGATCGCCGGATGGCGGTCTTGATGAAGGCCGCCGCCGAAACAGGCACAGCCCGCGTCCCCACGACCACCGAAGCCAATAACATCCGCAAAGGGGGATGCCACTCCGTCCAGTCCAGGGCGACCAGCAACGATGTCGTCCTTTTCGCCAACATCCGGATCATCTCCCGGCTCACCACTAGATCATCCAGCCGCCGATTGTGGAGCAGGCGATAGACGCGGGTCAGAGCGCTGTCGACCTGAGAGCCGACTCTCTGAGCCAAAACAGCCGCGATCGGAATCGAAGCGGCCTGACCTAAGGTCGCCATGGCCTGAACCACCAGGCTGATGATCGTGCGTTGGGACTTGCGGAGAGGGCTCAGGACCTGTCCGAGCGCCTCTTCGCTCATCGCTCCCGATCCTTCTCGTCGCAGATGTGCTCGGAAACCTCGACCAGCTCCGCACACAACCTGCGGAAGACATGATGGTTTTCCACCTGTTCTTCCAGCCTCCGGATCTCCTCGGGGCCATGGAGCCGGCGGCCAACGGTTTTTCCTTTCTTTTTACAGGTATACAGGGCATAGGGGCCGGCCAGAACCGGGTCTTTCTGTCCTTTGAGTTTCAGCTTCAGGAACTGACGGACGACCGACCCCCGGCGCATCTCCTCGATCGAGGAGATATGGCCGAGCAGTTCCTGTCGAAGTTGACGAAGTTTTGGCAGTTTAGGCATAGGGCCTCCTTATTGTTGTATCTATACTACAATATAAGCTTAACTCCTTTTCCTGTCAAGAGCTTTTTCCCCTCTCCTACTCCTATATTAAAAGTGATCGACGGTCAGGGCAATACCCCCTTGACTTCGGCGATTTCCGCATCAATGGACACTAGCCCTAGGTTTCTGTCCAATTCCACTAGGGCCATGGATCCGAAGATGGGAATCTTCGCCTGGCTCTGTTCAAAGCGCATGATGTGTGTCTTGGTCTGCGGAACATTCTGTTCGCTCACTAAGTGCATGTCGGGCACAACTTCAGGTCGTTCAGGTGCAGCAAGGCTTCTGAATACCGGGCGGCTGTCTTTTTCAAGAAACTTGCTCAGGAAAAAGCGCGCTGCCGCCTCATTGTTGTGAAAAGTCGGCCGGGCAGCAAAGGCCTCTCCATCTCTCCGCACTGTTCGCGGACCTGTCAGTTCCCTCAGCATCCCCTTGGCGTCTTTCTCGGAGATATGAAAATGAAAGTTCTGAAAACGCTTCGTCATGGTTCCTCCTCCCAGTGATTCATTCAATAATAGACAAATAAATTTGCCCGGCTAGGCATTGAATTCTAAGACCCCCTCTTCCATGCTTTGCCGAATATCGCCTGACCCTCAGGACCAATGCTTGTCTTGCTGAAGCAATATCCTATAGGGACTGAAAACTTTTTGCCATGAAAAAAATCGAGACATTTTCAACGGAAATTTCTTTATTTCTCTGAGTATCCCGGGCATCTCCCCTGTTCATTATAGCGCACCTGAAATTCAAGAAAAGGGAGTCTCTCGCCCTCGTCGAGTTTCCACTCCATAG
>JBAVVA010000132.1:0-24112 GCA_049697055.1 Candidatus Aminicenantales bacterium | reverse complement strand
GACAACATGAATGTGATCGCCCAGTTTGACAGGCAGGGGAGTGACACAACAACCAACCGCTACTGCATTCAAAGGGGCGGTACTCTGGCCAAGGATGTCGTGGGAAGTCTCGGCGAGACGAACACAGGGGACCCCCGTGTACTCGAGGATTTCATACAATGGGGCGTCAAGAATTACCCCGCCCAGCACTACTTGCTAGTTGTGTGGAACCACGGCAACGGCTGGAACGATGAGAACGTCTATCGTATTGCCAGAAGCACGCTGAAGCTCAATATCAGGCGCCGCGGCGAGGTCGTCCTACCGGCACAGGGCGCTCCCAAGGACTCGGTATCGATCCGCCGGATCCGGGCCATTGGCGGCAGGAAATTCCGGCGGGCGCTCTTCTGCACTTCGATAGCAAAAGCGGTAACGACTCGAGGCATCGCCTATGATGACAATGCGCAGGACTTTCTCGATAATATCGAGATGAAGCGGATTCTTTCATCGGCAAAAAAGATGCTGAAGCACAAGGTCGATATATTAGGCATGGATGCCTGCATGATGAGTATGGCGGAGGTTGCCTACCAATTGCGTGACAGCGTTTCGCTGACAGTCGGTTCCGAAGAGGTCGAACCCGGAGATGGCTGGCCCTATGATAGAATCCTAGCCAAACTTAGCAAGAAACCGACGATGGGGCCGAATGAGCTGGCCACGACTATTGTCAGTGAATATCTCGCTTCGTATCCGGCAAATGCAAACGTGACGCAGTCTGCCTGCGATCTTGCCAAATTTGACGTGCTCGCGAACAGGGTCGATCAGCTGGCAAACGTGCTGAACAGCCACCTCTCTGACTCCGCGGCACGGGCGACGATCGTAGAATGCCGTCTCCAGACCCAGGCCTATGATACCCCGGACTATATCGATTTGTATGACTTCTGCGATCTGCTGGAGGGGAAAAGCGGATTGGCCGATATTCAGACAGCCTGCGGTTCGGTAAAGAATGCCATTCAACGGGATGGGGTCATCATCCGATCGGGGTACAAAGGCCAGAAAGTCGAACACTCTAACGGTCTGTCGATCTACTTTCCACAAAAAAGTCTTTCCTCGCTTTATGCCACTCTAGATTTCACGAAAAAGACAGCCTGGGGGAGATTCCTCGAAGGATACACAAGCTATAGCCGGCGGCCCGGTCGGGGATGATGCCTGCATCTCACGGACATGTGAGTGCCTGGAGGAGGTAGGGATGAGGGAGCAAGAACACCGCGAGATTGCACGGATGGATTGGGGAAAGCTGGAGGAAAGTCTCCAAATTGAAAAGCGAGGGAAGCGCGGCGGGGCTTCCGGCGAAGCGGCCCTGCGGGAATACTTCGGCGACGAAGAATATGCCTATCTCCAGAAACTGGCGACGCATGCACGGACAGCCCGTTCATGGGGACCTATCGAAGGCAATATTGTGTTCGTGCCCGGCATCATGGGCTCGAATCTGATCACGATCGAAAAGGATGGCAACAAGGACCTCGTATGGGTAAACCTGTTCCGTCTGGCGGCCGGTCAGATCAAGCGCCTGAAGCTCACGCCCGACGGCTCCCGCGAGGCGAACCCCAAATTCTCCGTTCAGCCGAGCGAACTGGACAAGCGAACCTATGCCCGTACTATCCTCTGGCTCCGGGCATCATGGAATGTCGAGCCCTTTGCCTTTGATTGGCGCAAGGATATCGACAGCACAGCGGATGCGCTGGCGACCTTTATCCGGACGCAATACCCTGATCAACCGGTGAACCTTTTGGCCCATTCCATGGGGGGCCTTGTATGCCGCGACTTTATCCGGCGGCACCGGGACCAGTGGGATGCCATGCGCGGAAAGGAGGGAGGCAAAGGGGGCCGGCTGGTCATGCTCGGCACGCCGAACTACGGTTCCTTTGCTATCCCGCAGGCCATGACAGGCAAGGACAGGATGGTCAAGCTGCTTGCCGCCGCGGACCTTACGGACAGCCTTTCCGGGATCCTCGCCGTCATCAACACCTTTGTCGGGAGTTACCAGATGCTCCCATCGCCGAGCAAGCTCCCGCCTGCCCAGCAGATGCTGTATCGGCGGGACAGCTGGGGGAGCTCGCCGGTCTCGGATCGGCATCTCGGCCGCGCCCTGCAGTTTCATGCGGACATGGAACGGCAGGACATTATGGATCCCGAACGCATGGTGTATATCGCCGGATGCAACCAGAAGACCCTCTGCGGCCTCAAGATCAACGCGCCCGGAGAGTTTGAATACCAGGACACCCCTGACGGAGACGGACGTGTTCCGCATTCCCTTGGCATCCTCCCGGACGTGCCGACCTATTACATCGATGAATCGCACGGAGACCTTCCCCGGAACGAGCAGGTGCTTTCCGCGGTGAGCGAGCTGATGGTTACCGGCCGCACGTCGGTCCTGTCGGACAAGCCGATCGTCTCACGGGCTGTGGCCCCAGCCGGATACCGGCGCCGGAACCTGATCCTTGACCAGAACATCGGCAAAGAAGTGCGGGACATAGCCCTTCGGACGGTTAAGAAAGAGAGCAAGCCCGAGGAAGTGCGTTTTGTCGAGGAAGCGATCATGCGGTCGATCATAGGCCGGAACCAGGCCGTCGGTGCCCTGCCGTCTGCCAAAGAGATGAAAGTGCCGAGGGGCCCGAAAAAAACAATGAAACTTGCCATAGAGGTCGTCCGGGGCGACGTGACCCAGATCAAGGCGCCGGTCGTCATGATCGGGCACTACCAGGGCGTGGCGCCGGTAAGCGCCGAGGGAGCGATCGACAAGGCCCTAGATTTTTGGATCACCCGCGCCAACCAGCAGGGGATCATCGGAGCCGACCTGGGAGAGCTCTTCTTCATTCCCGTTGTGGGGAGGTCGATCGCCGCAAGGGCGGTGCTGCTCGCCGGCATGGGAGCAGAGGGAAGGTTCTCGAAGGACGACCTGCGCTACCTGATGACAAATGTCACAGTGGCCGTATCCGCGTTGAAGCTGGACACCTTCGCCACCGTGCTCATCGGCTCGGGAGCAGGGAACCTGACCAAGGACCGGGCGCTTCGGGGCATGATCGAGGGTATCGCCGACGCCTTGCGCCGCCTTCCGGAGGGAGGAAGGATAAGAAAGCTCATCCTCGTGGAAAACGACGATGATGTGTATGAGACCATCATGGGGGCGTTGAATCACATGCGGGACGATAAGGTGTTTCCGGACCTGGCGCTTTCACTTATGTGCAGAAAACTGCCGTTGCCCAGTCGAGGGAAAAAGAAACCGCCGCCGGACATCCCGTCGGAACCGCTGCCTGGAACAAGGATCACCATAGAACGCGACCGGGAGATCTACCGGTTCTCGGCCTTGAGCGAGACCGCCGTTGTCCCGGTGCGGGAAGTGGAAGTGCAGTCTTTCTTTGCCGCTGGAACGGCGGAGCGGCTGATGTCATCAACCACCCCCGAAGAGCAGATCGAGTACGGTCAGCTCCTCAGCACCTATCTCATTCCCCAGGACTTCCGGCAGCTCATTGAGGAAGAGGATGCGCTCACCCTCATCCTCGACCGCAGCACCGCCTCTTTTCCCTGGGAGATGGCATGCTTCAAGAGCGCCAGGGGAACGATCTTCTTCGGTCCCGACCGCATGCTCACTCGCCAGTTCCGGACGATGCTCGCCTCGCCGGGCCTGACGCCACCGCTCAATCGTTCTCTGAAAGTCCTGGTGATCGCCGACCCTGCTCCCGAGCCTGAGTATCAGCTTCCTGGCGCTCGTCAGGAGGGCCGCGCCGTCGTCAATGTCCTGGAGCGGCTCAGGAAGGAAGAGGACCTGGACATAACGGTTTACGAGCACATCGGGGCGTCAGAG
Organism: Candidatus Aminicenantales bacterium; assembly: GCA_049697055.1. Taxonomy (GTDB): domain Bacteria; phylum Acidobacteriota; class Aminicenantia; order Aminicenantales; family JAFGAV01; genus JAFGAV01. The sequence continues at coordinate 20,274 of JBAVVA010000132.1, read as the reverse complement.
TGTGACCCCGTGGAGATCCTGGCCTTGTTGCTGAGCGAGGAGTTCGACATCGTGCATTACGCCGGACACGGCGTCTTCGATGAAAAGGACCCCTCGCACAGCGGATGGGTCTTCGGCAGGGACTGCATCCTCTCGGCCCGGGAGATCTTCCGGGCCCGCCGCGTGCCGCGGCTGGTCTTTGCCAATGCCTGCTTCTCAGCCGTGATCAAGGAACGTCAGGCGATGACCGCAGACGAGATGAACCGCCGACTGGCAGGGCTGGCAGAAGCCTTCTTCGAGCGCGGCATCCAGAACTACATCGGCGCGGGTTGGCCGGTAGAAGATGACCCGGCCGTGGAATTCGCCTCGGTATTCTATCAAAAGGCCCTGGCCGGAGAGACCCTTGGCGAGTCGCTCGCAGCCGCGCGCAAAAGGATCATGGGCCAGGGATCAACCTGGGGTGCCTACCAGCACTATGGACAGGTCAACGGAACGTTGATAACAAGAAAGTAGCGCCGCAATATCCTTCTTTTCTGGAACTCTGATACGCAGATTATTAACGATGCTCGAACGCAAGTCTTAACCTAGGGAACCCGATACTCACAATTTCGCTCTATTTATAGGGGACTGAAAATCTTGATTACTATCAGGGAGAGGCCTGGAGGGATACATCTTCAGATGTCATAGGGCGCAGAAAGGAAAAGAAAAATTAGGCGAATTTGACATTTGAAGATGTGAGCCCGAACCTTCAGCCAGAGATATGCTATGAGCAGGGGCCAGTCTCATGCGTGCGAAATTGCATGAAGGGCGGTGCCGATTCCGAGCTTGATGGGAGAGAAAGTCGCGCAACGTAAAAAAGCAAATCCTTATACCCTGACCCAGGTCATTCTTCAGACGATGAAAAGGATGAAGGATAAAAAATAGTAATAATTAGACATGTCTATTTTAGCGTGTTATATTTAAATCATCTTTGCCGCGAAAATAGGTAAATAGATAGGGGGCTTAAATGATTAAAATAAAACAAATATTTGTTTGTCTTCTATTTTTATTTATTTCTATTAATAGTGCCGTAAGATTATCAAGCGGTTTAACGAATCAACGTATAACAGGAAATATTTACGGGCAAGTTTTTGATGTCGAAAGAACACCTCTTCCTGGTATAACAATTGACCTCATATCTAAAGAAACAGGAGTTGTCCTAGCTACAACCATATCTTCGAGTGACGGCAGCTTTAGATTTAATAATTTAGATATTGGCAAATATAATATAAAGATTACCCAAGCAGGATTTAAAACCAAAATAATTGAAAATATTTCTGTTAACATTGGTATGAATTCTTCACTAGAAATTATTATGGATACAGGAATTATTGATACGGGAAATCCACCAGCCGAAAATGAAAAGATATTAATACAAGAGAATCAAAAGATATTCTTAAAGAATAACAAATTGATTAGTAATGATAAAGGGACTTGTTATTATTCAAGGGGAAATTTAATTGCTGAAAACGGGATTTCTAACCTTGGCAAAATTGAAAGAAACCTGAGCCGAATAACAGAGATTCCTTATGCCGATGAAGATTATAAAAAGGAAAAGAAGTTAGAAAAAGGGGAAGTCTATGTCATTAGGTTTAAAAAGAATAATGATATCCGAATTGTTATTGTCCGCGTTCTAGAGATTAACAATAAGCGGCTATCTATTGAATTTTATGTAGGAGATTAAAATGGTCGATATAACTAAAGAATCCAATCATAATAAATCATTTCCCCAAAAAAGAATAAGCGTAGATTTGCTAAAACATCCGTTATTCTTATTGATAGCGGGGACTTTACTAAGTGGATATTTAATTCCACTGTATTATAAAACCCGAGCGGACATTACTGAAAGAACGAAGGCTCAGTATGAACTTCTAAAAGAAATATCTGATCTATCTGGGAAAGCACTGGCGAGTTGTGAAAATATAATTTCTCTTCACCAACAAGCCATAACCAAGCAGGAGCAGATAGATAAAATATATAGTGGGTATAACGATGCATTGACCGAATTCACCGCAAATTATTTAAGAATTATTTATCGCACCAAGATAATTTTCAAGGAATCTGTAATAAACATTAAAATGGAAGAAATTAAAAAAGATTTTAGTAATCTAACTGAGGTTATTGGATTGCTTCTAGAGTGTAGGACTAACGAACATACAATAAGACATGCAGAGAGAATCGATCGAAGTAAGAAAGAGTTTGAAAAAGTGAAATCTAGAATAGATTTGCTTGCAGATAACATTATTAAAGTATTGAGATAATTCTTAAATTTGAATGAAAGCTTAATCAGCCCGGTGTTGTCGCGGTCATCCAGACGTTCGGAGACCGCATCAATTTCCACCCGCATCTGCATTTCTTTGTGACCGAGGGCGGAGTGGATGAGGCGGGGAGCTTCCATCGGGTGAGCTCCTTTGACGACGCGCGGCTGGCCGAGGCCTTCGCTCGGGAGGTCCTGGGATTTCTTGTCCGCCGGGAGCTTTTGAGTCCTGAATGGGCCGAGCGCATTCTTTCCTGGCGACACACGGGGTTCTCGGTCCACAGCCGAGTCCGGGCCAAGACCAAACCGGAGGCCGAGCGAGTCGGAAAATACATGATCCGGCCGGTTCTTTCGCTGGAGAGGCTCTCGTTGCTGGAGGCCGAGGGCAAGGTCGGCTACGGGTATGGCCAAGACCGTGCCAACCAGGAGATGATGGATTATCTAGAGTTCATCGCCCGCGTGACTTCGCATATTCCCGACAAGGGGCAGGTCATGGATCGTTATTATGGCCAATACGCTAATGCCCATCGGGGGAAGGTCAGAAAGGCGGAGATCTCTCCCTTCGCCCTCCGGGTGGCCGAGGAGGAAGAGAAGCGCATCCCATCAAAGGGCTGGGCGGCGATGATCCGTAAAGTATACTAAGTCGACCCGATGCTCTGCCCCAAAACCCTCTCTCATGCCGGAGGGGGAGGTCCGGGTGATTTCCGGCTCATCGGGCACCGCGGACGGCTCCCCGACCGCCCTTCCCCGTCCTCACGCCTACCTTGACAGGAGTGAATTGACAATCCTTCCCCCCGTTTTTATAGTATAGGCTCTTTTAGGTTTGATAGGACCGATGTGTTTGAGCGTTTAACCTTCCCCCAGGCCATCCGCTCGGCCTATGCCCGGGCGGAGGAGGATGAATCCCTTGAACCTATCATCCTGGTGGACGAGTCCGGCCAACCGGTCGGACGGCCGCAGCCGGGAGATTCCCTGATCTTCTACGATATCCGCGGCGAAAGGGAAGTGGAGCTCACCCGGAGCTTGACCGAGGACGATTTTCCTCATTTTCCCGTGCGGCGCGGCCTCAGCCTCAAGTTCGTGACCATGATTGAGTACGCGGCCGGCCTCAAGGTGCGCGTCGCTTTCGAGCCCGAAGCTCAGCTCAAGGATACGCTCACCGAGGTCCTGACCCGCTCCGGCCGCCGCGTGGCCAAGATCGCCGAGTCGGAGAAGGCCGTCCATGTGTCCTACTTCCTGAACGGCAAACGGGATGATGTCTTCCCCAACGAGGAGCGTGTCATCGTTTCTTCGCTCCCGGGCGAGGTCAACATTGCCGACAGGCCCGAGATGAAGGCCTGGGAAATCGGAGAGGCGGTATGTGCCGCCCTGGCCGACGAATCCAAGGACATCCTCATCGCCAACCTGGCCAACGTGGACGTGGTGGGGCATGTGGAGAATAAAAGGTCTGTTTTGGCCGCGGTGGAGACGGTGGATGCCGTGCTGGGCCGGATCGAAGCCGCGGCGCGGGCGAACAAGGTGACTCTGATTGTAACCGCCGATCACGGCACGGTCGAAGACTGGCTCTATCCGGACGGCACAGCCAACACCGGCCACACCCGGAGCCGGGTGCCGTTCCTGGTGGCTGATTTCGCTTCCTCCGACCCGGCGCGCATTTCCCTGGCCGGCGAAGGGGAGCTGGCCGACGTGGCGCCTACTATTCTCAGCCTCCTGGGGCTGCCTCAGCCCGGGGCCATGACCGGACGCAGCCTGATCTTAGGCCAGCCTCCCGAAGCCGGCCACCGTCGCCGACTTCTGCTCCTCATTCTGGACGGTTGGGGCATTCGTGAGGAAGCCTATGGCAATTTGATCGCGGAGGCCCGGACTCCCCACTTCGATTCTCTGTGGTCCAGCACTCCAGGCGCGACTCTTCGCGCTTCGGGCGAAGCGGTCGGGATGCCGGCCAACACAGTGGGAAATTCAGAGGCCGGCCATCTGCATCTGGGCGCCGGCCGCCGCGTCCTTCTTGACCGGGTCCGCATCGACCGGGCCGTGGAAAAGGGGAACTTTGCTTCCAACCCGGCCTTCCTGTGGGCCATAGAGGAGGCCAAGCGGCCGGGCCGGGCCCTGCACCTCATGGGCATCGTCTCCCACTACAGCTCACACGGGACGCTCCGGCACCTCTTTGCCTTGCTCCGACTGGCCAAAGAGAGAGGAGTCTCCCGGGTTTTCATCCATGCCTTCATCGGCCGGCGCGGGGAGAAGCCGGAGAGCGGAGCGATCTACCTGGAAAAGGTGGAAGAGGAATGCCGCCATCTGGACTGCGGGCGGGTGGTCACGGTCATGGGCCGCTTTTGGCCGCTTGACCGTGAGGAGAACTGGGGTCGCGTCCGGAAGGCCTATGAGGCCATCGTTTTTGGACAGGGGAGAAGGATCGGGCCATGAAGAGTCGGAGAACACTTTAGTCAGATATCGCGTATAATCAATCTAGGTATATCGCTTTGAACGCGGCCAATATCGAGCTCAAGGACATCGCCTTCAGCTACGGCCGCATCCGCGCTCTTCAGGGGGTGAGCCTGGTCCTGGGCTCGGGAGCCACCGGCTTGCTCGGTCCCAACGGCGCCGGCAAGAGCACCCTGCTGCGGATCCTGCTCGGTTTCCTGGTTCCGGAGCACGGGCAAGGCCAGGTCCTGGGATACGACATCCGGACCCAACAGCCCGAGATTCGGCGCCGGGTCGGCTATATGCCCGAGGATGACTGCTTCCTGCCCGGCATGGACGCGGTCACCTTCACGTCTTATTTCGGCGAGCTCAGCGGTATGCCCCGCAAGGAGGCCATGAAACGGGCCCACGAAGTCCTGTTTTACGTGGGGCTGGGCGAAGCCCGCTACCGTCTGCTGGAGACTTACTCGGCGGGCATGAAACAGCGCCTCAAGCTGGCTCAGGCCTTGGTCCACGACCCCAAGCTCCTTTTCCTGGATGAGCCGACTTCGAATCTCGACCCGCAGGGCCGCCAGGAGATCCTGGAGCTTATGATCGACATTGCCTCCAAGAGGGACATCCATGTCGTCATCTCCTCCCATATCCTTTCCGATATCGAAACCGTCTGCGGCCAGGTCATCATCCTGAACAAAGGCCGAGTGGCGGCCCAGGGCCTGCTGGCCGATCTCCGTCAGACCCATTTCAATTTGTTCGAGCTCAAGTTAAAAGGGGAACGGGAAGGCTTCCTGAGGAAGCTCGAAGCCGCCGGCTGCCGGGTGGAGGAGACCGAGGACCAGGTCCTGAGGGTCTTCATGCCGACTGAACTGGACAAGAGGACGATCTTTCGTCTGGCCGCCGAAGAAAAGGTCCAGGTCCGGCATTTTCTCCAGAGCCGGACCTCTCTGGAGGACCTCTTCGCCCAAACCGTGGGAGTGGAAGGATGACCATCCGGGAGAAGGGCTACCACCATTGGGACGGCCAATTCCTCGAACGCCGTCATCCCTGGTGGCCGATCACCAGACTGGGCATCCGGCTGACCTTCAAGCGCAAATTCTTTAAATTTATCTTCAGCTCGTCCCTGCTGCCGGCCGTCGTCTTCCTGGCCGGGATTTATATATCCGAGCGGCTGGAAGACTTCCGGGGCATGGTCCGCACTGAATCCTTGCTGCTCAACATCTCGGCCAAATACTTCGGGGCCTACCTGACCGCCGATTTCCTTCTGTTCATGGCCGTCATCATCCTTGTTTTCTGCGCCGCCGGCCTGGTGGCCGACGACCTCAAGCACAATACCCTGCAGCTCTATTTCGCCCGGCCCCTCCGCAAACGGGACTACCTGCTGGGCAAAGCCTCGGTGGTTTTCTTTTTTCTGTTTTTGCTGACTCTGGTGCCCGGCCTGCTGCTCGTCATCTTTAAGCTGATCTTCTCCGGCAGCTTCCGCCTCCTGCGCGAAAACCTCTGGCTGCCGCTGGCGGTCCTGGCCTATTCCCTCCTGTTCACTTTGTTCCTTACCGCCTACGCCCTGCTCCTATCGTCCCTCAGCCGGAACGCACGGGCGGTTTCGCTGCTCATTTTTGGCGTCTATCTTTTTTCAGATATGCTGTTCAACATCCTGTACGGAATCTTCCACAGCCCCTATCTCGGCCTGCTGTCCATGAGAACCAACCTGAAGCTGCTGGCCGTGCCGCTTTTCGGGCTGAAGCCGCCCCTGGGCCTGCCCTGGGGCTATTCGGCCGCCCTGCTGGCCGCGGTCGTTGCCCTGGCCGCGGTGGTCCTGGTCAAAAAGGTCAAAGGGGTCAGCGTGATCCGATGAAAGCCGCCATCCAGACGGATAAGCTTTCCAAGTACTACGGGAACATCCTCGGACTCAGCGAGGTCTCGCTCGAGGTGCGGCCGGGGATCACCGGGCTGCTGGGCCCCAACGGAGCGGGCAAGTCCACGCTGATGAAGATTCTGACCGGCCAGCTCCGCCCCAGCCTGGGCCGTGCCTACATCTGGGGAGAAAAGATCTGGAATAACTTCAGGCTTTTTAGCCGGATCGGCTACTGCCCGGAGCACGACAGCTTCTATGAGCAAACGACCGGCTGGCAATTCCTGACCGGCCTTCTGCGGCTTTTTCCGTTCTCCTCAGCCGAGGCGGCCGGCCGGGCCGAGCGGGCCTTAGCCACCGTAGAGCTCCTGTCCGACAAGGACCGCCTCATCCGGGGCTACAGCCGAGGCATGCGGCAGAGGCTGAAGGTGGCCCAGGCCCTGGCTCACGACCCCGACCTCCTCATCCTGGACGAGCCGCTCAACGGACTCGACCCGCTGGGCAAGCGCAGGATCATCCGCCTCATCAAGGACCTTAAGAACGACAACAAAACCGTGCTCCTGTCGAGCCATGTGCTGCCGGAGGTCGAAGCCCTGACCCAGGACATCATCCTCATCCATCAAGGAAAGATCCTGGCTTCCGGCGACATTCATGAGCTTCGGGATTTGATCGACAGCCATCCCCACATCATCGCCCTGCGCTGCGACCGGCCCCGCGAGCTGGCCGCCCGGCTGGTCCGGGAACCGTTCATCCTCAAGGTCCAACTGGGGGGGCAGCCCGACAGCCTGATCGTGGAGACCGACAACCGGGACCGTTTCTTCAGCCTCCTCCCGGAATTGGTGATGGACATGGGGCTGGCCGTTGATGAGATCACCTCACCCGACGACAACCTGCAGGCCGTGTTCGATTATCTGGTGGGCAAGTGAGATGAACGCCACGGGAAGAGTCTTCACTTTCTTCTTCCAGCTGGGACAGAAGGCCAAGCGGACGAAGTTCTTTTTCATCCTCAGCCTGTTGCCGGTCCTGCTGGCCGTATTCCTCAGGCTGCAACAGGTCCTGACCCTCTCCCGCCGGAACATAACCGGCCTGTTCTTCTACTCGAACGTCGTGCTGCCGTTCTATGTCCAGTTCTTGCTGCTGATGCTGGCCCTCTTCTACGGGACCTCGATTGTTTTGGAGGAAGTGGAGGGGCGGACCCTGCCTTATCTGGCGGCGCGGCCTTTGCCCCGGACCTCCATCATTCTGGGCAAATACGCTTCTTCGGCGGCCTTGGCCCTGGCCATGATCGACGTCGGGCTGGTGGCTTCCTTTCTGGTCCTGAACGCAGAGCAGCTCGGCGATCTGTCATTGGACCTGGTCCTGCTCAGGGACATGGCTGTCCTGGACCTGGGCCTGCTCTGCTACCTGGCTTTGTTCGCTTTCCTGGGGGCGCTCCTCAAGCGGGCGGTCCTTTTCGGTCTTCTCTTCTGCTTCGGCTGGGAGAACGTCCTTATTTATTTCCCGGGCTTGACCCAGAAACTGGCCATAGCCCACTACCTGAAGTCGCTCATTCCCCAGCCACCGAGCTCAGGCTTCGCCTTCCTCCGCTTCAACCTGGAGCCCAGCCCACCCCTCACGGCGGTCCTCGTCCTCCTTGGCCTCACCGCCGTCTTTCTAGGGGCGGCCTGTCTGACGTTTTCTTTGAAGGAATATCTTTTCGAGAACTAGCCTTTTACTGCTGGTCAGGCTGATTTTGGGGGACTTGGGGAACCTCTTCCACGGGCTTGGGCTTGGCCGCTTCAGCGGCCAGCTTCTTGATGAGCTCCTCGGGAAGGCTGGCGGTGATGCGGACAAAGTCCTTGCCCGAAGTGATCTCGATCTTGTTGACCAGCTCGCCGATCTCGGGTTTCGACGCGGCGGCCATTCCGCCGAAGGCCTTAAAGCCGTTGAGCATATCGGCGATCTGCTTGAGCTTGGCTTCGTCCTTGCCTTTGGCCTTGATCTCGATGAGGACATTCTTGTTCTGGTAGTCGATGGCCAGAAGCCCGGACTTTAAACCCTCCAGCCCGCCCAGCATGGGCATCTGGCTGCCGACCTTGCTCAGGGCCTCGGCCGGAATGAGGAAGGCGCCCCATACCAGCGCGTTTTTGTTGGCCTCCCGGACCAGGCCCATGAGCTCCGCGTTTTTGCGGAGGCTGTCTTTCTTTCCCTGGAAGACGTCGATAACAGCTTCCACGGCTTTGGGCGAGCCGGCCACAATGTTGGCCTCGTCCAGGAAAACTCCGTGCATCGGCTTCTGGCCCTCTTTTTCCTCCATGACATAGACGGTGAAGCCGCCATACTGGACTTCCTTCACTTCGCCCTGTTTCTTCATGTTGGCCAGGAGGGCGTCCTTTTTGTAGGTGAGGTTGATGATTCCCACACCCTCCGTGTCGCCCTGGCCGGCGCCGGGGGTGATGCCGACGGCCAGGAAGCGGATGTCTTTCTGCGGGTCGATGCCCGTCTTTTCGGTGAATTCCTTGAGCTTATCCTGGTTCTCGGCCTTCTTCAGCATATTGCTGACGGTCTCGATTTTCATCCCGTTCTGAACGTCCACCATAAGCACGCCCTGGACGTTCGCCGGCACCAGGGTCAGCAGGTCTTGGGCCTTGTCGGCCACGCCGCCCACCTTCGGCTTGCAGGCCGTGAAGGCAAACAGGACCAGAAGAAGAGAGGCGCCTAAGGCAATAGTCTTTTTCATACGTGATCCCTCCTGGATTGTTGAATGGATATGTGCGGTCAAAGGCACGCCGTGAATATATCAGAAAAGCCGGGCCGCTGCAATCCAAGAAAAATTGCATCGTGCTCTTAATGAAACTAAAATGAAGATGATTCTCGGGCCGCAAGGAGAGACCATGGATAAAACGCCCCTGCAGCAGATCATCAGCCGCCGGCGCAGCGTCCGCCGCTTCCAGGACAAGCCGGTGGAAAAGGACAAGATTCTGGCCTGTCTGGAAGCGGCCCGCCTGGCGCCCTCGGCGGAAAACGTCCAGCCCTGGCGCTACGTGGTTATGGACGACCCGGACCTGAGACTGGCCTTTGGACGGCAGGCCTTCTCCGGCATTTACACCCGCACGCGGTTCGCCGACCGGGCCGGGGCGCTCATCCTGGTCCTGTCCAAACCCGATATCATCGCCAACCGGCTGGGGAAGCGTCTGCAGGGCATTCCCTTCCACTATCTCGACATCGGCATCAGCGGCCAGCAGCTCATTCTCCAGGCCGCCGAGCTGGGCTTGGGCACATGCTGGATCGGCTGGTTCAACGTGCGCCGGGCGCGCAAGTTCTTCGGGATCCCGCGCCGCTACAAGATCGCCGGCCTGATCGCCCTGGGCTACCCCGAGCCGCCTGAGCCGCAGCCGCGGCCCAAGAAATCCCTGGAGGAAATCGCCTGGTTCAATCGTTTTGGGGGGTGACCAGGGCTTTGAAGAGATAATAGGCCGGGATTCCGGCGGCCACAGTAGCCAAGGCGATTAAGGAAGGGACGGGGCTTTCCAGGAAGCCCAGACAAAGAATGCCCGCTCCGGCCAGAAGGTAGAAGGAAGGCAGGATGGGATAGCCCGGCATCCGGTAGGGCAGGAGCCCTTGTTTTCTAAGCTTGAAAACCCCGAACACCGCCAACAGGGGAAAGATCCCCAGGGAAAATCCCATGTAGGTCAAGATCTGTTTAAATGATCCCGAAGCGACAAAGACCGCTGCGATGAGCGCTTGAAGCAGGATCGATTTGGCCGGGACCTGGTTCCGGGGATGGATGTCCGAGGCGAACTTGAAGAAGACCCCGTCCTTGGCCATGGAATAATAGACCCGGGGCCCGAGGATGATGAAAGCGCTCAAAGAGGAGAATTGAGCGAAGGCAATGAGGAGAGTGATGATTTTGTTGGCGGAGGCGCCGAACAGGCCTTCCGCCGCCAGGCTGCCCACTGGAATAACGCCGCTCATCTTCGGCCAGGGCAGGGCATAGACATAGAGGAGGTTGAGGCCGGCGTAGAGCAGGATGACCACCACCGTCCCCCGCAGCAGCGAGCGGGGAAGGTTGCGGGCCGGGTTCTTGATCTCCGAGCCGATGTAGGCCGAGGCGTTCCAGCCGCTGTAGGCGAACATGATCCACATCAGCGACAGCCCGATGGCCTTCCAGCCGCCCAAGCTGAAGCCGAAGGATTCGAACCCGGTCAGGTTGGACCAGGTTCCATGGCCCACTGTCAGGCCGGCCACAATGAGCGCCACGATCAGGCTGACCTTTAGCCCGGTCAGGACATTCTGAACGCCGGATCCGAAACGGAGGCCCTGCAGATGGATGAAGGTAAAAAGGCCGATGGCCAGGATGGCATAGACCTTTTTTAAAATAATCGCCTGGACTCCGCCCTGCCCCAGGATAGCCGGGAAAGCTCGGGCCAGGTACTCGGTCAAGCCTATGGCCGAGGCGGCGATGGGCGCCGAGAAGCCGACGATGAAGGATACCCAGCCGCTCAGGAAGCCGAAAATCGGATGGTAGAGACGCGAGAGGAAGGTGTATTCGCCGCCCGCTTGAGGGTAGGCCGCGCCCAGCTCGCCGTAGGAGAAGGCGCCGCACAGAGCGATGAGGCCGCCCATGACCCACAGCCCGAGCAATAGAGGGGGATGGTGAAGTTGGGCCATGATCAGTCCGGAGGTGGTGAAGATTCCGGCCCCGATCATGTTGGCGATAACGATGTTGGTCAGGGGGAAAAGGCCGAGCCGTCTGGCCAGGCCGTTAGGTGCGCTCATGGGAGATGTATTCTTATCATATTCGAGAATGCTTATCAAAGCGCGGCGCGCGAGGCACGGCTCTATGGCAATAAGTGTGGTAAGGAATGACTGTGGGCCTAGGGAAGGGCTCGGCGCCTCGCTCCTTCCCCAGACCCTTCTAGTTTGTGAAAGATTAACCACACTATTCGCAGGTTCGGTTGAAAAGCCCGTAAACTACGGTATGGGAGCTGAAAGGAAGGAACAGGGCAAAGTCTTGAAATTAGAAGCAAATAAAATGGATCGAATTGAGCCAAGTCCTCAGAATTAAATAGGAAGCTTCCAATATATTAATCACAGCTGATGGTTGACTCTTTCCGCAGTTGCTGCTATCTATTAATCAAAGTTTAAAAGGGATTGGGAGATGGAGTGCCCCAAGTGCCACTTTGATAATCCTGGCGATACCTATTATTGCGGGAAGTGCGCGGCACCACTTTCTTCGGCCGAGGATATTCCTGATTCCAAAACAGAAACTGCAAACATGCCCATCAAAGAACTCACCACCGGCACGACATTCGCCGGCCGCTATCAGATCATCGAGGAGCTGGGCCACGGCGGCATGGGCCGGGTTTATAAGGTCTTCGATTCAGACATCAAGGAGAAGATCGCCCTTAAGCTCCTGCGGCCCGAGATCGCGCTCGACAAAGAGACCGTCGAGCGTTTCTCGAACGAGCTCAAGCTTGCCCGAAAGATCAGCCACCGCAACGTCTGCCGGATGTTCGACCTCGGCAAGGCCGAAGGCACGACTTTCATTACCATGGAGTTCGTGCCGGGCGAGGACCTAAAAAAGTTTATCCGGAAGACGGGTCAGCTGGGAGCGGGGCGGACTGTATCGATCGCCAAGCAAGTTTGCGAAGGCCTGGCGGAGGCCCATCACCTTGGGGTCGTCCACCGCGACCTGAAGCCCCAGAACATCATGGTGGACGAGGACGGGAACGCCCGGATTATGGATTTCGGCATCGCCCGCTCCATCAAGGCTAAAGGAATCACCGGCGCCGGGGTAATGATTGGCACACCGGAGTACATGTCGCCGGAGCAGGTCGAGGGGAAGGAGGTCGATGAGCGAACGGATATCTACTCGCTGGGGGTCATCCTCTTCGAGATGGTGACGGGCCATGTGCCGTTCGAGGGCGACACGCCGTTTACGATCGGGGTGAAGCACAAGAGTGAGCGGCCTCGGAACCCGCGCGAGCTCAACACCCAGCTTCCCGAGGACCTGAGCCGGGTCATCCTCCGCTGCCTGGAGAAGGACAGAGCCAAGCGTTATCAGACGGCCGAAGAACTGCGGACCGACCTCGAAAAGGTCGAGCAGGGCCTGCCGACGACTGAGCGCATCGTCGCTCCCAAGAAATCTTTCACCTCCCGGGAAATCACCGTTAAGTTCAACTTGAGAAAGCTAGCCGTCCCTCTGGCAGCCGTCATCGTGCTGGCCGCCGCGGCCGTCGTTCTTTGGAAAGTCATCCCACATAAAAAGTTGCCTGCCGCGCCCAAGATCGAGAACTCCATCGCCGTCATCAGCTTTGAGAATCACACCGGAGATAAAGGCTTCGACTACTTGCAAAAGGCCATTCCTGACCTTCTGATCACCAGCCTCGAGCGGAAAAGCGGGCTCTATGTGGCCACCTGGGAACGGATGCTTGACCTTCTTGAGCAGATGGGGAAAAAGAATGTCGAAGTCATCGACAGGCAGCTCGGTTTCGAGTTGTGCCGGCGGGAGGGCATTAAAACCATTGTTTTGGGAAGCTACATCAAAGCCGGAGAGACCTTTGCTACGGATGTGAAAGTGTTGGATGCGGACACCAAAAAACTGCTCAGGAGCTCCAGCTCAAAGGGAGAGGGTGTTTCGAGCATCATCAATAATCAGATCGATGAACTGGCCAAGGAAATCTCTGAGGGGATAGGCCTGGCGAGAAAAGACACTGGATCTGCAGAGATGCCTATGGCTGATGTCACAACCCGTTCGATGGAAGCCTACAGGTATTATGTGGAAGGGAAGGAGAATCTCAGAAAGTTCTATTTCGATGATGCGCGGATCGCTTTCGAAAAAGCCGTTGAGCTTGACCCGGAATTTGCCTCGGCCTATGTCAACCTCGCCTATGCAAATCTCAATCTTGAAAATATTGAAGCGAGGGATATCGCCATTAAAAGAGCCAAAGCTTTGTCGCTCAAGACGACCGAAAAGGAGAGACTCCGTATCGAGGCGTATTATGCCGACACAGTAGAGAAAGATCCGGAAAAAAGTTGCCGCATTCTCCGGCAGATGGCTGAAAAATATCCTAAGGAAAAAGAAATATGTTATCTTCTGGGGTTTTATTACCAGGATGGGGGAGCCTCTGACAAAGCCATCATAGAGTTTAATACAGCCCTGGAGCTGGATCCCAACTATGGAGACGTCCATAATCAACTAGGCTATGTCTATCTCGATATGGGGGATTTTCCAAAGGCGGTTGAGCATCTTAAAAAATACGTGTCCTTAAGCCCGGGTGAAGCCAATCCGCTTGATTCTCTAGCTAGTGCATATTTTGCAATGGGCCGGCTGGATGAGGCCATAGCGAATTACAAAGAAACGTTAAAGATCAATCCCGATTTTGAAAGTTCCTATTTTGGTGTCGGGTATATTTATGCCTTGAAGGCGGAGTATGCCGAGGCGATGAGATGGATTAATCGATACATCGCCGTGGCTCCTTCTCCGGGGATCAAAAGGGCGGGGTATCTTTGGAAAGGGTTTTGCCGCTACTGGCTCGGGAGTTTGAAGGACTGCGATTTCTACTTTCGTGAAGCTGAAGAATCGTCAGAGCCGGCGTACGTTTGGGGACGACCACTCATAAATTTGGTGAAGGCGTTCATTTATTATGACCGGGGAGCGCTTGACCAAAGCCGCAGGTCCAATGGAGCCTGGCTCAACGATTTTATTAAAGTCTATCCCGAAAGAAAATCACACTATCAGGGAGTCTATAAATTCCTATCGGGGCTATTGGAACTAAAAGCCGGGCATATGGATTCAGCCAAGAATATCTTAGTGGAGATGAAATTGCTCTATGCAAAGATGCCGCCTTATCGAAAAGAATGGGTGTCGTTCTATATAGATTTCTTAAGTGCCGAGTTGGCGCTCAAAGCCGGATCCCCCGAAAAGGCTATCGCCGTTTTAAAGGAACAAACACCCTTACGCCCACCAAGCCTTTCTTTTCAAGATTCAACGATGTGGTATAACCTGCCTATCATGAAGGACGTCTTGCCCCGGGCGTATGCGCAAAAAGGAGATCTGGACGGAGCCATTGCCGAATATGAGCGGCTGATCACCTTTGACCCCAAAAACCCCTCGCGCTTTCTCGTTCATCCTATATACCATTACCGGCTCGCTCGGCTTAACGAACTGAAAGGCCTGAAGGCGAAAGCGGTCGAGCATTACCAGCGTTTCCTCGACCTCTGGAAGGACGCCGACCCTGGGCTCCCTGAGGTAGAGGATGCGAGGAAGAGGCTGGCTGAGCTGAAGGGGAACTGATATAATCAATTATGTCGTCTATGACTTTCCCCGATAGCTTGACTCCGGATCCAAAGGTCGGAGGTTCGAATCCTCTCAGGCGCATGCATACTCAACTATTAGCGAAGTTGCGGCCCACTACATCTAATTCGTGTGGATAAATTGTGGACAAAGCTGTCCACAATGGCTCAGTCGGATCTGCAGTCCGATGCCCGAAAAAACAGACAAATCTCCGTGGGCCAAATATGTGACAAAATCGGGTGAATAACATAGAGCCCTGAGGCGCTTGATTCGCCTCTTGCGCTGGGCTAATATCACGGCCGGGGATGAGTAAATTTATGAAGATAAATCTCAGACAAATTGCCGGGATAGGGTTTTGTGTCGTCATCATTATGGTTGCTAATTCAGCCAGCGGCCCGACGGCGGCTGAGGATCCTGTTCAAACCATGATCGAGCGCGTCATCAGCCAGGATAAACTATCCGGCGACCGGGCAGTCTATTTTCAAAAGCTGACCGGGCTGCTTTTCGAATACCTCCGGACGACCGTCAAGCCTGAGGCGCTCGAGCCTCTCTGCGGAGCCGGCTCAACGGCCGAGCTCACCCGGCTCCTGGAGAAGCATTTGGGCCAGAGTGTCATAGACTTTGGGGAAAAAATGTTCAGCTTCTTCGAGAGGAAGGCGGCCGGGGACAAGAGCGTTGACTTAAAAACATGGAAAGCGGCCGAGACGGCCCATTTTGCGTTTTTTGTCCATCCGGGCAGCCAGGCTGATAAAGACCTGGATTTGATCAAGCGGAGCGCTGAGGAAGCCTTCACCGCCATCGTCTCCTGCATGGGCTTGGAGACAGAGGCGGAGAAGACTTTTCGGCTTCTAAAGACGGATGCGCCTCAGGGCTTGTCCGAGCCGAGCGCCCCTTCCCAGGCCGGCCGGATTTCTGTCCTTCTTTATCCAGGCCGGCCGCCCGAGGCCAAACAGCTTAAGGGCTCGATGGGCAACATGAGCTTTGGAGCGACCATCGTCAAGGATCCCGGCCAGGATCAGGGCGCCGGCCGCCTGACCGCACAGGTCAACGTCCTCTATCTCAACGCCTTCTCCCTGACCGTGCTCCACCACGAGATCGGCCATGCCGCGCTCTTCCTAGGCCACTTTGACTCGGGGCCGCTCGCCTCCCAGCCCCTGCGGGGCGAGTCGGACCTGAGAAAGGCGTTCTTTGCCGGCTACAAGCCCATTCCTCCTTTCCTGCACGAGGGGATAGGGGACTATGTCGTCTATTTCCAGTCTTTCTACAAGAACTGGCCTCTGCTTCCGCCGCCCGATGCGTTAGCCCTATCCATAGCGCAGACAAAGGATTTCGTCCCGCTCCAGACGCTTCTCCAGGAAGGGGTCAAATTCCGGGCCCAGCATCACAAGGCTTATTCTCTGGAGGCCGCCTCGGTGATTGATTATCTGATCCGGGCCCATAGCCGGGATAAATTGAAGGCTTGGTTCCAGGCAGCCGATTCTGATAGCCCGAAGGCCTTCCAAAAAGTATACGGGTTTTCAATCCAAGAGCTTGAGGAGCGATGGAAAACTGCCTTGAAGAACAAGGCCGGGTCCTGAGCATGGCTAAGAAAACCACCGCCCTCATTATCTTGATCCTGGCTTTTTCCGCAGCCAAAGCTTGGGCCCTTGATGGACTCATTCCGCGTTTCGCCTTTGAGCCGTGCGATATCGGGTTCAAGCGGCCGGCCCGGCCGAGCGCCTATTTTGACAAGGCTGGCCGGAAGTTTGTCATCCTGGGCGCGGAGAGCGGGAGCTTTGAAGCCTGGGCCTACCCCTTGAAGATACTGAGGGACTTCGAGTTCTCCTTCCTGGTCGGCACCAGCAGCCGGCCCATACCGGGCGGGGCTATCGTCCGCTCGATGTCGGTGACTCCGGCAGTGACCACTCTGACCTTCGTTTACCAATCGTTTACTATACAGGCCTCATTCCTCACACCCGTGGACGATCCCGGCGCCGTCATCCTGTTGGCGGTTGACACGACCGAGCCTTTGACTATCATCTGCGGCTTCCTGCCAGTCCTGCAGCCCATGTGGCCGGCCGGGCTGGGGGGCCAGTACGCTTCCTGGGACAAGGAGCTGCGGGCCTATCTCATCTCCGAGCCGACGCGCCAGAACCATGGTTTTGTCGGCTCGCCGGCGGCCGAACCCGTTTCCTACACGCCGGCCCACATGTTGTCCGACATGCCGAATGAGTTCAAGATCGTGATCTCGAACCCCGCTGAGACGGAAAACCGGTTCATTCCCGTGGTCCTGGCCGGCGGCAGGGGAGACCGCCAGGCGGTGAAAGAAGTTTATCGCCGCCTGGCCGCTGACCCGGAGTCTTATTGCCGAAAAACCGAATCTCACTATCGCCGGCTGCGCGAGTCCCTGCCCCAACTTCATACGCCTGAGAAGGCGCTCAACATGGCCCTGGAGTGGGCCAAGGTCGCTTTCGACAACCTTCTGGTGGACAACCCCGATCTAGGCTTAGGGATGGTTGCCGGGCTGGGCGTTTCGGGCACGAGCGGCCGGCCGGGCTTCGGCTGGTTCTTCGGCGGCGACGCCTTCCTCAACTCCTTCTGCCTCTCCGGCCTCGGCGCTTTTTCGACGGTCCGCGATGTTTTGGCCTTCAACCGGCGCTGGCAGAGAGAGGACGGCAAGATGGCCCATGAGCTGTCCCAGTCGGCCGGCCTGATCCCCTGGTTCAAGGATTATCCCTACGGCTATATCCATGCCGACACGACGCCGCTCTATATCGCCGCCATATATGATTACTGGAGGCTGTCGGGTGACACGACTTTTGTTCGGGAGGCCTGGCCTTCGCTCACCAAGGCCTTCGACTGGTGCCTGGCCACGGACGGGGACGGGGATGGCCTGATGGACAACCGCCGGGCCGGCCTGGGCGCCCTGGAGTTCGGCTCTCTGACCGACATCCAGACGGATATTTTCCTGGCCGCGGCCTGGTGCCGGGCAGCCCAAGCCATGGAAAAACTGGCCGTCGCAGCGGGAGACGAGACTTATGCCGGCCGGGCCCGGTCCACAGCGGCCAAGGCGGTCGCTTCTTTCCGGATAGAATTCTGGGACGAGGAAAAAGGGTTCTATTGTTATGCTTTCAACGCCGAGGGCCGGCGTGTCCAGGAGCCCACGCCCTGGAGCGCTTTTGGGCTTTTCTGGGGGCTGGGAGAGGAAGACAAGGCCCGCAGGACTCTGGCCCGGCTCAACCGGTCGGACATGATGACAGACTGGGGCGTGAGGATGATGTCTTCGGCCAGTTCCTATTATGAACCCCTCAACTACAATTACGGAGCTGTTTGGCCGTTCCTCACCGGCTGGGTAGCGGCCGCCCTTTTCCGCAACGACTTCAACCTGCCCGGCTATATGGCCTTAATGGCCAACGTCCATCACACCTTTGATAACGCCTTGGGCGCAGTCACCGAGCTGTTTTCCGGTCACCAGAATATCTGGCCGGCCGAAGCCGTGGCCCATCAAGGATTCTCTACCGGAGGAGTGGTCCTGCCCATCATTAAAGGACTTCTTGGCCTCGACGGAGATGCAGCGGCCAAGGTTATTTCCTTCGAGCCCAGATTTCCGGCCTGGTGGCCGGCCGCTTCGGTCCAGGGTATCCGGCTGGCCGAAGCGTTGTTTGACCTGTCCTATTTTCGTAAAGATGTCGGGTTGAGGATAGAGGTCCGAAGCCGAGAAGCCAAGGGCTGGACTATGGCGCTTTCTCCCGCCCTTGGCCCGGCGGTCCGGGTCAGGCGAGCCCTGCTCAACGGCAAGGAAATTCCCTTCCATGAGGTCAGGACCGAACGGGCCGTGCGGGCGGCGGTCCGTTTCTCTCTATCGGGAGAAGACCGGGTTGATTTTGTCCTCAAGCCGGCCGTAGAAGTTGCGTCTCCTTATGTGTTCTCCGAAACCGGCGACCTCAGCCGGGGGCTCAGGATCATCGACCTCACTGGCAATGAGAATCGGCTCGAGCTCCTGACCGAGGGGCTGGCTGGGGAGACCTATTATCTTACGCTCCAGAACCGTCATCTGGTTGATTCCGTAAAAGGAGCTGTTGTGGAGGAGGGCCGCCTGAAAATCGCTTTTCCTCAAGCGGCCAAACCCGCCTATGTCGAGCAGAAGATCGTTCTGCGCTGCCGCTAAGTAGGCTGCCATCCGGTGCGATTCCCGTCGATTATTTCTTCTGAATCTTTTCCGTGCCGGAAGGGGACGTCCGGGCGATTTCCGCCTCTAATAGGAAATGCCGCAATCGTAAGCGAGGAGAACAGTATGAGATTCCTTTAAAATTCTCTGCGGAGGGCGACGGCTGATCTGGAAGGCTTCTTGAATAAAACCCCCCCATTTAGTGAAAACAACGACTTTGACTGTGACGGATTGTTGGCTAAAAACGATTGAGGGTTCAAAATTAAGACGTGTGGCCTTATCCATAAGGCTGCTTGGCAGAGAAAAACTTTCCGGACCTTCCTGAGCATGCCCCGCCAATAAAGCCTCCAGCCCTGCATAATCGCAGATTATTGTCTTATCGTTATAGCCAGCGTGCCAAAAGAGATAAAACTGACTTCCCATCAATCGAAGTACAACGAATTGAAAATATCCTATGGGGGTGTCATCGATTATGACCCGCTTCAAATAGCTATAGAGTGATTCGTTGATCTCCGGTGCGCTCCTTCCATAGATTCTGGCCCAATACTCATCAGGCGAGATATCCCCTTTTTCCTGAACATATTCTTTTAAGTTGCGATACGGAAGATCCTTGAGCCTTCTGGTATAGAGAATTGGAAATCCGGCTATCCCGTCCTTTAAATAGACATAGTCCAATGTATATCCCGGTTCGAGCTTTAAATGATCAAGGACCCAAAAATAACGGATGGGATTGAATCGGATTTCTTTTGACGGGTCGCTCTTTTGAATCGACAAGACATCGAAGATGGGCGGCAGATCCTGCTGAATGGCCGAGAAGGAATCGAGGATGCTCTGCCAAGGTGTGAGAGGATTCGTTTTATGAGATGAGCATGAATTGACCAGGCCTACAGAACAGAATAAGACCACAGCCAGCAGTCCGAAGCCGCGCCGCAGAAATCTCGCTTCTGCTTTTGAAAGGCTTTTGACTTTTGTTCCGGAGTTTTTCTTCAATCGGTCCCCTTATTATAGCTAAAATAACACAGAAACTCGGGGGATTCAAATCGCCTGAGGCCAGATACGCTAAGGCTGAATGTCTTGCTCCGGCGCAGCCGTTTCAATATAATAAAAAAGATCTCGTCGGGCGTGAAATTGATTTTGCCTCTCAGGACGATTTTCGGGGGACGATGTTGAATGAAAAAGGGATAAAACGCACTTGCCCCTTAGGCGCGATCCTCCTGGCTTTTTTCGTGTTGGAGGCTTTCTTAGTCCCCGAGCCTTCCAGGGCATTTCCTGTCGGCCAGTCCGTAGCGGACGATCAGAGTCCGATA